>LZSH01000102.1 GCA_001665255.1 Mycobacteriaceae bacterium 1482268.1
CGAGGCCGAGCCGCCAGCCGAGTAACCGCCCGACCGTGCGCAGCAGGATCGGGGTGGGCGGTTCGACGTCGAAGTTGCCGATCATCGCCACGCCCCACGTCTCTTTGTTGAACCCGCCGGTGTGGGCGCCCTCGACGGGTTTGTCCATTCCGCCGGCACGGACCTCGGGTACGTGCCCGCCACCACCAATCAGCCGTTCGGGCAGAACGTCAACGCGGTCCTGATCAGCCCGCCGCAAGCGCCGATCGGCGACCTGCCCCTTCCGAACGCGGTGACCCCGCCCGGTCAGCCACCTGCCGTCATCACCAGGGCGCAGTGGGGCGCCGATGAGTCGATGAAGTGCCCGCGCACCGTTTACGACGCCGGGGTGCGGGCCGGGATCGTGCACCACACCGCGGGAAGCAACGACTACCGGCCCGAGGACTCCGCGGCGATCGTGCGGTCGATCTACGCGTACCACACCCGAACGCTGGGTTGGTGCGACATCGCCTACAACGCGTTGGTGGACAAGTACGGGCAGGTCTTCGAGGGCCGGGCCGGCGGAATGGACAAACCCGTCGAGGGCGCCCACACCGGCGGGTTCAACAAAGAGACGTGGGGCGTGGCGATGATCGGCAACTTCGACGTCGAACCGCCCACCCCGATCCTGCTGCGCACGGTCGGGCGGTTACTCGGCTGGCGGCTCGGCCTCGACCGCGTCGACCCCAGGGGCACAGTCGTTTTGACCTCTGATGGCTCGTCGTTCACCCATTTCCCCCGCGGGGCTACTCCGACCCTGCCGTCGATCTTCACCCATCGCGACGTGGGTAACACCGAATGCCCGGGCAACGCTGCCTATGCGGCGATGGATCAAATCCGCGATATTGCAGCGCGTTTCAACGAACCGCCGGCTCCGCCGTCGCTGAAAGACCTTCTCCGCGGCGGTGCCATCCTGGCCAAGTGGGAATCGATGGGCGGCGACAACAGCCCGCTCGGTGCACCGAGATCTCCTGAAGCCGCAGGCGAATTCGATACCCGTTATGCCACGTTCGAAAAGGGGGCGATGTACTGGTCCCCCGTGAGTGAGGCCCAACCCGTCACCGGAGCGATCTACAACGCATGGGCGTCGCTGGGCTACGAGCGCGGCGTACTGGGCCTGCCGACCAGCGGTGAGATCCAGATGCCGCAGTGGATCGTGCAGAACTTCCAGCACGGCACGCTGAACTTCGACCGCGAACACGGCACGGTGACAAGGGTTGTCGACGGCGTACCGGAGGATCTGCCGCCGCTGTCGGAAGACGGACCGCCCGTGCAGCTCGAGCGCATCAAGCCGATCGACGCGACGTAATTCCGATTGTCACAGCCACCAGCGTTCCAGCACCCGCGCCAGGCCGTCGTCGGTATTCGGTGCCGTCACCTCATCGGCGGCCGCGAGCGCCTCGACGTGGGCATTGCCCATCGCGACCCCGAGCCCCGCCCACCGCAACATCGGAATGTCGTTGGGCATGTCACCGAACGCCACCACGTCCTCGGCGGCGATCTCGTAGGGCCGCGAGACCTCCGCGACACCGGTGGCCTTGCTGATGCCCAGCGGGACCACCTCGATCAGGCCGTTGTTGGTGGAGTACGTGATATCGCCCTGCCGGCCAACATGTTTCACCAATTCGGCCGCCATATCCGAGCTACGTGCACCGGCTTTGCGGATCAGCAGCTTGATCGCCGGCGCGGAAAGAAGATCGTCGACGGACACTTCGGTGTTGTCCGGGTTCAGCCACGCATGCTCGTATCCGGGCGAGCTGACGAACTGCGGGGTGGCCGCATCGTGTGCGCTGCGCCCCACCCGCTCCACCGCCAGACCTGCGCCGGGAATGACGCGCGTGGCGATCTCGGCGAGCTCACCCAATTCGTCGGCCGACAGTGTCCGTGCCGACACGATGCGGTCGGCGGACGGGTCGTAGATCACAGCGCCGTTGGCGCACACCGCCATCGGCGCGAAGCCCAGCGCGTCGACGACAGGCTGCACCCATCGCGGCGGGCGGCCGGTCGCGAGCACGAAGCGGACGCCCGCATCCACCGCGGCGCGCACGGCGCTGCGGGTGCGGGGGGTGATGTTCTCGTCGTCGTCGAGCAGTGTGCCGTCCACGTCGGTCGCGATCAGCGACGGTGTCATCACTTGGCTTGCCGCTCCGCCTGTTTGCGGGCCCGCTCGGCCAACTCGGCCGCGTCGAGTTCCTTGGCCTCGGCCATCGTCGGCGCCGACCCGCCCAGTCGACGCGGTACCCAGTAGGCACCCTCGGGATGCTCGTATGACTGCTGCGCGTCGTGCAGAAGCGCCGTCATCGCGTCCCGCATCGCGGCGTCCGTCGCCGCGACCGTCGCTGCGGGCGGCACCGGCGCCCCGACCTTCACGGTGATCGGGATCTTCGCCCGCCCCAGCGTGCGTGGGTGATCCTTGGTCCAGCGCCGATGGGCGCCCCACACGATCAGCGGAACGATCGGCACCTGCGCCTCGATGGCCATCCGGGCCGCCCCCGTCTTGAACTCCTTGAGCTCGAAGCTGCGGCTGATGGTGGCCTCCGGGTAGACGGCGACCAGCTCGCCGTCGCGCAACCGCTGTACCGCCACGCCGTACGCGCCAGCGCCGGCCTTACGGTCGACCGGGATCGTGCCGGTATGCCTGATCAGGAAGTTGACGATCTTCACTTCCGACATTTCCTGCTTGATCATGAAGCGCAGCCGGCGCTTGCGCTTGTAGGCAGCCAATGCGGCAGGCATCCAGTCGATGTAGCTGGTGTGGTTGATCGCGACCACTGCGCCGGCATGGTCGGGAATGTTCTCCAGGCCCTCATAGGTGATGCGGGTTCCCGATACGGCAACACCTGCGCTGCAGGCGATTTCCAGCGTGCGGAAAACCGGTTCCATCGCTAGCCCGACGCTCCGGCAGGGTCACCCCGCTGCTCACGGCGGGCGGCTTTCTCCGCAGCTTCTTCGGCGTCCATCCGGTTCGCTTCGGCAAGCGACGGGGCACCGCCGCCCAGGCGGTGCGGCACCCAGAACTCCCCCGGCGGGTGCGGGCCGTAGGCGTCCTGCACCTGTTCGAGCAGGTGCTGCATCCGCGAATGCAGCAGCGCGGTCAACTCGGGCGCGGGCAGCGTGGGCATGATCGGTTCGCCGACGGCCACCGAGATGGGCACCTTCGGCCGCCACATGTTCTTCGGGTGGCCCTTGGTCCATATGCGCTGGGCGCCCCAGACGATGTGCGGCACGATCGGCACGTCACACGCGATGGCCATGCGTGCCGCGCCGGACTTGCAGTCCTTGATCTCGAAGCTGCGGCTGATCGTCGCTTCGGGGTAGACGCCGACCAGCTCACCTTCCTTGAGCGCCATGCAGGCCTGCTGGAACGACGCCGCCCCGTCGGATCGGTCCACCTCGATGTGACGCAGGCTGCGCATGATCGGGCCGGTGATCTTGCTGTCGAAGACTTCCTTCTTGGCCATGAACCGGACTTTGCGGCCGCGCTTCTGCTTGTAGGCAGGCAGACCCGCGAAGGTGAAGTCGAAATAGCTCGTGTGGTTGATCGCGACGACGGCACCGCCGGTGACCGGCAGATTCTCCACTCCCGTGATCGTGAACGTCAGGCCCTGCACCCGCCAGATCAATCGGGCGAGCTGGATGACAGTGCCGTATACCGGTTCCACACCTGGCAGCCTAGCGCGGCCGCATGGCGTGCTCCCGCCGCAGCTGGGACTAAACTCGACGCGAACCCCCCACACCGCAGGAAAGGCAATACGTGCAGGTCACCAGCGTCGGCCACGCCGGTTTTCGCATCGACACCAAGGCCGGAAGCATCCTGTGCGACCCGTGGGTGAACCCGGCCTACTTCGCGTCGTGGTTCCCCTTTCCCGACAACAGCCGGTTGGACTGGGACGCGCTCGGCGACTGCGACTACCTCTACATCTCACATCTGCATTCCGACCACTTCGACCCCGAGAACCTGCGCGCGCACGTCAACAAGGACGCCGTCGTGCTGCTCCCCGACTTCCCGGTGCCCGACTTGCAGCGCGAGCTGGAGAAGCTGGGCTTCCACCGATTCGTCGAGACCACCGACAGCGTCAAACACACCGTCAGCGGGCCCACGGGCGACCTGGCGGTGATGATCATCGCGTTGCGAGCCCCAGCGGATGGTCCCATCGGCGACTCCGGCCTGATCGTCGACGACGGAGAGACGGTGGCGTTCAACATGAATGACGCGCGGCCCGTCGATCTCGACGTGGTGCACGCGGACTTCGGTCAGGTCGACGTGCACATGCTGCAGTACTCGGGTGCGATCTGGTACCCGATGGTCTACGACATGCCTGCTCGGGCCAAGGAGGCGTTCGGCACGCAGAAGCGGCAGCGCCAGATGGACCGTTGTCGTCAATACATCAGCCAGGTGGGGGCGACCTGGGTGATCCCGTCCGCGGGCCCACCCTGTTTTCTGGACGAGGAACTGCGCGACCTCAACGACGACCACGGCGACCCCGCCAACATCTTCCCCGACCAGATGGTCTTCCTCGACCAGATGCGGGTTCACGGCCATGACGGCGGCCTGCTGCTCATCCCTGGTTCGACCGCCGATCTCACCGGCTCACAACTGAATTCGGTGACCCACCCGATTCCCGAGGATGAGGTCAAGGCGATATTCACCACCGGCAAGGCGGACTACATCGCCGACTACGCCGACCGGATGGCGCCCGTGCTGGCGGCCGAGAAGTCGCGCTGGGCACCGGCCGAGGGTGAGCCGCTCCTGGAACCGCTACGCGCCCGGTTCGAGCCCATCATGAGCCAGAGCGACCAGATCTGCGACGGTATCGGCTATCCCGTCGAACTCCGGATTGGGCGCGAGACGGTGGTGCTCGACTTTCCGAAACGGGCTGTGCGCGAACCGGTTCCGGACGAGAAGTTCCGCTACGGGTTCGGGATCGCCCCGGAGCTCGTGCGGACGGTGTTGCGCGACGAGGAGCCGGACTGGGTCAACACGATCTTTTTGTCGACACGCTTCAGCGCATGGCGGGTCGGCGGCTACAACGAATACCTGTACACGTTCTTCAAGTGCCTCACCGACGAGCGCATCGCCTACGCCGACGGCTGGTTCGCCGAAGCGCACGACGACACCGCCACCATCGAGATGGCCGGCTACCGGATGCAGCGGCGCTGCCCGCACCTCAAGGCCGACCTGTCGAAGTTCGGCGTCGTCGAGGGCGCGATGCTGACCTGCAATCTGCATGGCTGGCAATGGAATTTGGAAAACGGACGATGCCTGACATCGAAGGGCCACGAGTTGAGGTGCGAGAAGATATGAGCGCCGCACCCGAGCAGTTATACGACGACGGGCTGATTCAGCTCGACCAGCAAGCAATCACCTTGCGGCGCTACCACTTTCCGTCGGGCACGTCGAAAATCATCCCGCTGCGCGCGATCCGCGGCTACAAAGCTGAGTCGCTGGGCATGTTCAACCAGCGGTTCCGCATCTGGGGCAGTTCGGATCTGCGCCGCTGGCTGCCGTTGGACGTGTGGCGGCCCATCAAGTCCACGCTGGTGACCCTCGACGTCGACGGCGCGCGGCCGAAGCCCGCGTTCACCCCTCAGCGGCCAAAGGAGTTCCTCGCCAAGCTCGACGAGCTCCTCGACGCGCGCTAACTAGCGCGGCTCCAGCACCTCGGTGCCGACGAACGGCACCAGCGCCTCGGGCACCCGCACGCTGCCGTCGGGCTGCTGATGGTTCTCCAGAATGGCCACCAACCAACGGGTCGTCGCGAGCGTGCCGTTGAGGGTGGCCGCCGGTTGCGGCTTGCCGTTCTCGTCGCGGTAGCGGATCGCCAGCCGGCGGGCCTGGAACGTCGTGCAATTCGATGTCGAGGTGAGCTCCCGGTACGTCTGCTGTGTCGGTATCCAGGCCTCGCAGTCGTACTTGCGGGCCGCTGATGCGCCGAGATCGCCCGCCGCGATGTCGATCACCCGATAGGGCACCTCGATGGTTTCCAGCATCTGGCGCTCCCAGCCCAGCAGGCGGTCGTGTTCGGCCGCGGCATCTTCAGGCTTGCAGTAGACGAACCCTTCGACCTTGTCGAACTGGTGCACGCGGATGATCCCGCGGGTGTCCTTGCCGTGGCTGCCCGCCTCGCGACGGAAGCACGACGACCAGCCCGCGTAGCGCAGCGGACCCGCGGACAGGTCGAGGATCTCGTTGCTGTGGTATCCGGCCAGTGGCACCTCGGAGGTGCCGACGAGATAGAGGTCGTCGGCTTCGAGCCGGTACACCTCCTCGCTATGTGCGCCGAGGAATCCGGTGCCCTCCATGATCTCGGGCCGGACCAGCACGGGCGGGATGACGAGCGTGAAACCGTTGTCGGTCGCGAGGCGGACCGCCAGCTGCATGATGCCCAGCTGCAGCAGCGCGCCGTAGCCGGTGAGGAAGTAGAACCGCGCACCCGCGACCTTGGCGCCGCGCTCGAGGTCGAACAGCCCCAGCGATTCGCCAAGAGCCACATGGTCTTTCGGGTCGGGGATCGATTTCGGCTCGCCGACGGTGTCGAGCACCACGAAGTCGTCCTCGCCGCCGGCGGGCACGCCGTCGATCACCACATTCGATATCGCCATGTGCGCCGCGGTGAACGCCTTGTCCGCGTCGGCCTGCTGCGCCTCAGCGGCCTTCACCTTCTCGGCGAGCGCCTTGGCCTGCTCCAGTAGCGCCGGCCGGTCCTCTTTGGATGCCGCCCCCACCAACTTGCTCGCGGCCTTCTGCTCGGCGCGCAGGTTGTCGGCGGCCGACACCGCGGCGCGGCGGGCCGCGTCAGCCTCCAGCAAAGCGTCGACGAGGCCGGGATCTTCACCGCGGGAGCGTTGTGACGCCCGCACCACGTCCGGGTCTTCGCGCAGCGTTTTGAGGTCGATCACGGCGCAACCCTACCGTCGGGGGCACAACCCCATAACGTTACATCTGCCTCACTTGTCACAGGGGTCGACGCGCCTGTCACAATAGAGCAGATGTTGGATGCACCCGAGCGGGTCGACTTGCCCGCCAACCCGGCCGGACCAGTGGCAGAGTCCCGGGTGGCGTGGTGGCGCAGCCTGCACGCCACCTCCACCCGTCGCGCGCTGTTGTTGACTGCCCTGGGCGGCCTGCTGATCGCGGGCGTGCTGACCGCGCTCCCCCAAGGCGAAGGCCCCAACGCCGGCCCGGCCAATGCGATCGCTCTCGGCCTGCGCGGCGCGGAGACCTTCAGCAAGGCCAAGAGCGGTGACTGCCTGGACTGGCCGGAGCGCAACCCGGACGCCGCCAAAGTCGTCGGATGCAAGGACGAGCACCGCTTCGAGGTCGCCGAATCGGTCGACATGCGCACCTTCCCGGGCAGCGAGTACGGACCCGATGCCGCACCGCCATCACCGTCGCGCATCCAGCAGATCAGCCAGGAGCAGTGCCAGGTCTCCGTGCGCCGCTACCTCGGCGACCGCTTCGACCCGAACAGCCGGTTTACCACCAGCATGATGTGGGCCGGCGACAAGGCCTGGAAGCAGTCGGGTGAGCGGCGCATGTTGTGCGGCCTGCAACTGCCCGGCCCGAACAATTCTCAGCTCGCATTCCAGGGCAAGGTCGCCGAAATCGACCAGTCCAAGGTGTGGCCGGCGGGAACGTGCCTGGGCATCGACCCATCCACCAACCAGCCGACCGACATCCCGGTGGACTGCGCGGGCCCGCACGCCATGGAGGTGACCGGTTCGGTCAACGTCGCCGAGAAGTTCCCCGCCGGCTTGCCGCCCGAACCCGAGCAGGATGCGTTCATCAAAGACGCTTGCACTCGGATGACCGACGCCTACCTGGCACCGATCCAGCTGCGCAGCACCACGCTGACCCTGATCTACAGCACGCTCTCGCTACCGAGCTGGTCGGCGGGCAGCCACCAGGTGTCATGCAGCATCGGCGCCACCCTGGGCAACGGCGGCTGGTCCACGCTGCTCAACAGCGCCAAGGGGCCGCTGCAGATCAATGGCCAGCCCCCGATCCCGCCGCCGGACATTCCGGAGGAACGGCTCAATTTCCCGCCGATCCCGATGCCCGACACGTCCTCGTCGGCCGGTCAGAGCAGCGGCGCCTACGACCAGAGCGATTCGAGCCAGTCCAGCAGCCAGTCCGGACAGTCGACCCAGTCCACCCAGTCGACGCAGCACGGTCAGCAGAGTCAGGCCACCGCCAGCCAGGCGCCGCCGTCGCCCGCCGCGCCACAGCCGGGTGGCGGCAACACCTTCCTCAACGGTGCGCCGCCCGCAGATGCGCCGCCTGCACCGGCAGCCGGAGCTCCGCCTGTCGACCAGGCGCCGCCCGCAGAGCCCGCGCCGGCACCTGCGCCTGGACCTGCTCCCGGCCCCGCGCCGGCCGAACCCGTAGTCCCGCCGCCAGGGACTTAGTCCCAATGGCCGTGCGGATGAGCCCGCAACGGTTCGAGGAGCTGGTGGGCGACGCGCTCGACCTGATCCCGCCCGATCTGGCCGCGGCCATCGACAACGTCGTCGTCCTCGTCGAGGCGCGCAATCCAGACGAACCCGACCTACTGGGTCTGTATCACGGCATCGCGCTCACCGAGCGGGACTCGTGGTACGCGGGTTCGCTGCCCGACACCATCACGATCTATCGCGACGCCCTGCTGGACATCTGCCAATCCGAGGACGAGGTCGTCGACGAGGTTGCCATCACCGTCATCCACGAGATCGCCCACCACTTCGGCATCGACGACGACCGGTTGCACGAACTCGGCTGGGCGTGAGGTCCCGACAGGCGCGGCAACCGCGGAATGTCCACCGATGGTGCTATGAACGGGCCTATGGACAGTGACTGCCGCGGATGTCGAGACGGCCTCGACCACTGCCATGGCACCGTCATCCATCACGCCCTGGCGTGGGCGGAGTGCACGGAGGACGGCTGTGTCACGCCCGAAGTCGTCCACGCGTTCGTCATCGACTGTGAGGCGATCGGCTGCAATTGCGCTCAACCCATGGGGTCGGCCGACTGGAGTGCATCCTCGACGGGGTGACGTTCGGGCTCGGGATAGAACGGCGGCGCCAGCTCACCCCAGTGCAGGCAGCTCCATCGGCCGTCCGTGATCGGGGCCAGCACAACGGATTCGGCGTTGCTGAGGTGATGGTCGAGGGCGAACCCGGCGTCGACACCCGCCAGCGTCGCGGCCGTGAGCCTGATCGCCGCGCCGTGGCTCACCACGACGATGTCGCCGCGCCATGCGTGGTCGTCGAGGTAACGCATGCGCAGCTGGGTCAGGGCCGGGACGTAACGGTCGAGCACGTCGCGGCCGCTCTCACCGCCGGGCAGCCGGGCGTCCAGATCACCCTTGTGCCACCGGTGATACACCGTCTGGAAATCCGCGATGGCCGCGTCGTCGTCGCGGTCTTCCAGTTCGCCGACCTGAGCCTCGTGGATGCCGTCGATTTCCACCGGCGCCAGCCCGCGCTCGTCGCCGATCTCGGCGGCCGTCTGCGTGGCCCGCACCGCAATCGAATGCGCAACCAGCCCGATCTCGTGCCGCCAACCGCGGGCGAAGGTGCGCGCCTGCTTACGCCCGAGCTCAGTCAGCTCCGCCCCGGGCGGGCGAGTGTCGAGCCGGTGCGCGACGTTGCTGTACGACTGGCCATGCCGGACCAGCACGAGCCGCCCACTCATGCCTTGCCTTCCCTCAATTCGTTCAACCAGCGACTCGCCTCGTCCAGCTTCGGCGGCGCCGCCCCCGCGACGGATCCCGTCGGCCATGACCCCAGATATCTCACACCTGCACAACGACGGTGCAGCGCTTTGAGTGCCTCGGCGACGGCGTCGTCTTCAATGTGCCCAACACAGTCGAGAAAGAAAACATAGGTGCCCAACTCTTTCCGCGTAGGCCGCGATTCGATACGGGTGAGGTCGATGTCGCGGACCGCGAACTCGGTCATCGCCGACACCAGCGCCCCGGGCACGTTGTCGAGTTCGAGCACCACCGACGTGCGGTCGGCGCCGGTGCTCCGCGGCGGCGGGCACGGCGCGCCGACCAGGACGAAGCGGGTCTTGGCGTTGGGTTCGTCGACGACGTCGGACGCCAGCACGGTTAGGCCGTAGCGCCGCGCGGCCAGCGCCGTGGTGACTGCGGCATCGGCACGGCCGTCGGCGACGTCGGCGGCCCTGGAGATGGTCCGCGCCGGCGAAGCCGACTATGCGTGCGTGCCGATCGAGAACTCGATCGAGGGTTCTGTGTTGCCGACGCTGGACAGCCTGGCCAGCGGCTCCCCGGTTCAGGTTGTCGCCGAGTTCACGCTCGACATCGCCTTCACCATCGCGGCGCGTCCCGACGTCACCGAACTCCAATCGATCGCCGCGTATCCGGTGGCGCGCGCACAGGTGGCCCGGTGGGCCGCGAAAAACCTGCCCCGCACGAAATTCCAGGCCGCTGATTCGAACGCGGCGGCGGCCGCCGACGTCGCCGACGGCCGTGCCGATGCCGCAGTCACCACGGCGCTGGCCGCGCGGCGCTACGGCCTAACCG
>LZSH01000103.1 GCA_001665255.1 Mycobacteriaceae bacterium 1482268.1
CATGAGAGCCTGCGCACCTTGTTTGTGGCACCCGAGGGCATCCCCCAGCAGCTGGTGGTGCCGGTTGAGCGGGCCGATTTCGGCTGGCAGGTCATCGATGCCACCGACTGGCCGGCCAGCCGGCTGGAAGAGGCAGTGGGCGCAGTCGTGGGTCGCCCCTTCGATGTTGCCACCGAAATCCCTTTGCGCGCACAACTTTTCACCACCGCTGACAACGAACACGTCCTCGTCGCAGTGGTCCACCACATCGGCCAGCGCGGTACCCAACGCCTCCACATCAAGGCGCCCGTCCAACCGCATCGCCAACGCCGTGTTGTAGATCGGCGACGGCCCCTGCAACTGCTCGATGAACCACAACCGCTGCTGGGCAAACGACAACGGCACCACCGCCGGGCGCTGCACCGCCACCAACGGCTCCAGCCCACCCGCCGGCCCACCGATACGACGCGGCAACGGGGCCACCGCGGGGATCTCCACTGCCAGTTTGAGTTGTTGGCTGTACATTCCGAGCGTTTCGGGGGTCATCAACTCGTCGTGTCCGCAGTCGACCGGGTGCACGGTGATGTCCCCGGCCACATACGGTCGCCAAT
>LZSH01000104.1 GCA_001665255.1 Mycobacteriaceae bacterium 1482268.1
CACCCACTACGAGGAACCCGAGCTGAGCCTCTACGCCCTGCACGACAGCGTGGGGACCCCGTTTTTGCTGCTCGCGGGCATGGAGCCGGACCTGCGCTGGGAGCGGTTCATCACGGCGGTGCGGTTGCTGGCCGAACGGCTCGAAGTCCGCCAGACGATCGGGCTGGGCACCATCCCGATGGCGGTGCCGCATACCCGGCCGATGACCCTGACCGCCCACGCCAACAACAAGGAGTTGATCGCCGGACACACGCCGTGGGTCGGCGAGGTGCAGGTGCCGGGAAGCGTGTCCAACCTGCTGGAGTACCGGATGGCCCAGCACGGGCATGACGTGGTGGGGTTCACCGTGCACGTACCGCACTACCTTGCGCAGACCGACTACCCGGCCGCCGCCGAGGCGCTGCTGACCCAGGTCGCCAAGTCCGGCTCGCTGCAACTGCCGCTGGCCGCGCTGGCCGATGCCGCGGCCGAAGTGCATGCCAAGGTGCAGGAGCAAGTCACCGCGAGCAGCAAAAACGGGGTCCCCACGCTGTCGTGCAGGGCGTAGAGGCTCAGCTCGGGTTCCTCGTAGTGGGTG
>LZSH01000105.1 GCA_001665255.1 Mycobacteriaceae bacterium 1482268.1
ACACCAGGTACGGCTCTCGGGTCAGCCCGTAGATCGCCGGGATCGAGTCGAGGGCGAAGATCAAATCGGTGGTGCCCAGCGCGACGATGACAAGGAACATCGGCGTCATCAGCCGCTTGCCGTTCTCCTTGATATAGAGCTTGAGCCCCTCCCACTTGTCGGTCAGCTGCAGGTGGCTGCGGGCGAACCGCACCACGACGTTGTCCCCGTCATCGTCATGGTCGGTGTTGCGCGCCAGGTTCACGGCCGTGTAGAGCAGAAACGCGCCGAAAATGTAGAAAACGAACGAGAACTGGTTGATCGCGACGGCGCCGAGTGCGATGAAGACGCCGCGGAAGATGAGCGCGATGATGATGCCGACCAGAAGCGCCTGCTGCTGATACTTCTTGGGCACGTTGAAGCTGGCCATGATGATCAAGAAGATGAACAGGTTGTCGACCGACAGGCTGTATTCGGTAAGCCAACCCGCGAAGAACTCGACACCGAACTGGCTGCCGTGGAACTGCCACACCCAGATGCCGAAGGCCACGGCGAGGCCGATGTAGACCCCCAGTGCAATTCCGAGCTCGCGCTTCGACGGCTCATGCGGCCGTCGGCCGATGACCACGACATCGAACAACAGGACGGCGATCGTCACGACCAGCGTGATGATCCATTCGAGTGGGGTTACGTGCATCGGCGGTGCCTCCGGTCGTCAAAACGGCCGAGGTCTCTTCCGCCGTGAGCGCGGCCCGCGGGGCCGGTCGTCCGATGACGGCCGACGTGATGACGACTCCGCGGCGAAGGAATACTCCCCTCGCTGTTCAGTCTGTCAGATGGCTGTGCGTGGTGCCCACCCGGCCGAGGCATGTCACTGTGCGAGGATGCCTCGATGACGGCGCGCCCTGCACATTTCCTCCCCGCCGGCGACGACCACTACAACCCGACCAAGTACGCGCAGAGCCACTGGGGACCCGACCACCTCAACGGCCCGGCACTGGTCGGGCTGGCCGCCCACGCGCTTGAGGCCAAGTTCGGGTCCGACGATTTCATGCCTGCCCGGTTGACCGTCGACCTGTTCAAGGCCGCGCGGGGGATGCCGACGACCACGCAGGTAAGCCTCGTCAGAGACGGGCGCCGGGTGCGCAACTCGGAGTGCCAGATCACGCAGGACGGTGTCACGGTGGCACGCGCCACGATGGTGCAATACCGCCGGTCGCAGGCGCCTCGCGGTGAGGAGTGGGTCGCGGCCGCCGACTTCACGTGGCCGCAGGAACTGGGCGGGGTCGGCGCGTCCTACATGGGCAGTGACGGTGTCGGCTGGACGAAGGGCATCGCCGAACATCAACACGCGGGCCGCAAACGGTTCATCAACCGGATGATCGACGTGGTCGAGGGCCACGAGAACACGCCCTTCGTCCGCGGCGCGATGGTGGCGGAGGGCGCGAGCCTGGTCACCAACCTGGGGTCGGCCGGCGTCGGCTACATCAACGGCGACCTCACCGTCGCCCTGGCCCGGTTGCCCGTCGACGAGTGGATGGGGGTGCAGGCCGACTCGCACTGGGCGGCCGACGGAGTATCGGTCGGCACGGCCACCATGTTCGACCGCATCGGCGCATTCGGCTCCGCGCTGGTGACCGCGGTCGCCAACCCTGCCGCGCAGATCGACTTCGCCAACGATCCGTTTCCGTCGCGCAGCCCGTCCTGACCGTCAGTGTTTGGCCTTCGCTTGGTCCGCGGCCGCCTGCGCCTGTTCTTGTTGGGCTTGTTGCTTGGCCGCTGCCATGGCCGCCCTGCCCGCAGGACTGGCCTTTGAGTTGCCCGCAGTCTTCGCCGACGCCACACCGGAGTAGCAATCCAGGTTCAGCAACACGGTGTCGGAGACGGGCGAGAAGTCATTGCCCTTGATCCACGGGGCCTTCTCTGAACTGGACACGACGCAGTCGTCGTCGTCCAGGATGTCGCCCACACGAGTCGCGATCACGCCCGTCAGGTTCGAGTCGGCGAGCTTCGAGGTGACATCGGAATACTTCTGTCCCGCATAGTCATCCGCGGCGGCGATGCCCGGTCTCGCGAGCATGGTCAACCCGGCCACCGCCACGAAAACACCCCAGCCGAGTGTCCTTGTTCTCGTCACCTTCACACCTCCTCCTCGGGTGGACAAACCGTAGAGGGCCGACCTGGCAGGATCCTGGGCAGCGCCGACATGCACGCTGTCGATTTCGCGTCCCGCCTTCCTGGGCGCCGCTCAGCGGCGGAAAACGATCCAGCGCATTGCGCTGTATATGTAGACGGCCTCACAGCAACCCGCGAGTATGCGAGCCAGGCGGAAGTCGACGCCGAGGGCGGTCAGCGCACTGGACACCCCCAGAATGAACGCCAGGTAATTCACCGCCACCACCACCACGTAGATGGTGAACTGCGGCCCGACGGGTGCGTGCGACTGAAAGTTCATGGTGCGGTTGAGGTAATAGCTCAACGCGAAGGCACACGCGTAGGCCGCGGTGACCGCCAGCGGCAGCGGCACACCCAGTCCCGCGTGCAGACCCGACAGCAGCGCCAAGTCGACGGCAAAGGTGAGCCCGTTGATCAGGGCAAAGCCGAGAAAGGTCGGCGCGACAACGAATTTCAGCCCGAACGGAAGACGTGCCACCACCGCGACGCACCACGCGTGGAAGCGGTCGGCGAGCGTCTGCGAGCTCGCCGGCGACTCGACCGGCACGTCGTCACAGTGACACAGGCAGGTTTCCGGGGCGTGAGCAGACGGCCAACACGAGGCGGCATGAAGCGGCTGGGGTGGTGAAACTTGGTGCTCGGCAACACCGCTCGCCTGCTTCGTTATGTGGACAACGGTGCGAAATAATTCGATCTACTGCGCGGCCAGCAAAATATGTTGCGATACTGAGCGCGTGCCGAGCCGCATCGTCAGCCGACCAGAAGAGGGTCGAGCGGTTGCGACATTCCTCACTGCCGCCGCCTCAGAGCCGTCCGGCTTGGTCGCGGAGGGCGAACCGGGCATCGGAAAAACCACCCTTTGCCTGTCCACCATCGAGCTCGCCGAGGCACGTGGCTTCCTGGTGATGTCGGCGCGACCCGCCGAGGCCGAGTCCGTCCTGGCGTATGCCTCGCTCGCCGACCTGCTTTCGGGTGTCGACGCGTCGTTGTTGAGCAGCCTGCCGATGCCACAGCGGCTCGCGATAGACCGGGTCCTGCTGCGGGCGGAGGCCGAGGATCTGTCCACCGATCAGCGTGCGGTCGGCGCCGGCTTCCTCTCGGTCGTCGAGCTGCTCGCCGAGCAGGCTCCCGTGCTGCTGGCGATCGACGACCTGCAGTGGCTGGATCCCTCGAGCCGTAATGTCATCGCGTTTGCCGCGCGCCGACTCTCCACTCGGGTCGGCGTATTCGGAACCGCCAGAACCGATCCGGAAGACGGCGGCAGCGCGGCGTCGTGGCTGCAGTTGCCACAGCCCGACGGGGTGCATCGGATACAGCTGCGGCCGTTGAGCCTCGGCGGTTTGAACGCTGTCATCACGCAACGACTCGGGCGATCGCTGTCGCGGCCCACAATCGTTCGGATACAAGAGGTTTCGGGAGGGAATCCGTTCTACGCGCTCGAGCTGGCGCGTGCGATGGACCGTGACCACAGAAGCGCCGAGATGCCGCTGCCGATGACGCTGACCGAGTTGGTGCGCGCCCGCATCGGCAGCCTCGACGAGTCGGTGCGCGACGTGCTGCTCGTGATGGCTTGCCATGCCGCGCCGAGCGTCGAATCAGTGTCCCGCGCCACCGGAATGACCGCAGCAGAGGTCGTGGCTCGCCTCGACGACGTCGAGGCGAAAGGCATCGTCGTCATCGAGGGTCACCGGCTTCGGTTCGCTCATCCGTTGTTGGCCAAGGGGTTCTACACCGACGTGGCGCCGGCGCGCCGCCGGTCGATGCATCGCCGGTTGGCAGAGATCGTCGACGAACCCGAGCTCAAGGCCAGACATCTGGCGATGGCGGCCACGCACGGGGATGAGCAGACGCTGCTCTCGCTCGACGAGGCCGCCGACATGGCGCGCAGCCGCGGTGCACCCGCGGCCGCCGCCGAGCTCCTCGATCTGGCCATCGGTCTCGGCGGCGGCACTCCGGAGCGCCGGATCCTTTCCGCGGCACACCATTTCGACGCCGGCGAACCCGCAAAGGCCAGGGTGCTCCTGCAGGACACCATCGAGCACCTCGAGGCCGGCCCACGGCGGGCGGAGGCCTACACGCTGCTGGCGCTCGTCGCGTCGCTCAACGACAGCTTCGACGAGGCCGCGACGCTTCTCGAACGGGCACTCGACGACGTCGCCGGCGAACTCGCCCAGCGCGTCGCGATCCTGGTGTCGTTGGCGTTCGCGCTGGTCAACTCCGGGCGAATGGACCAAGCCGTGCGGCGCATCGAAGAGGCGGTGACATGCGCCACCGAACTCGGTGATCCGCACGCCCTCAGCCAGGCACTGGGCATGCGGGTGATGCTTCACTTCATGCGAGGCGACGGGCTCGACGCGCGCAGTCTGCAGCGCGCTGTTGAGCTCGAAGACAGGCACGCCGATGTGTCGTCCGCGTTCAGTCCGCGGGTTCATAGTGCGTTGCTGCTGGCGTGGACCGGCGACCTCGACAGGGCCCACCAGGAGATGATCGCCATCAGGCGGCAATGCATCGAGCGCGGTGAGGAAGGCGAGCTGTCATTCATCGACTTCCATTCCGTGTTGATCGACCTCTGGCGCGGTGCCATGGCCGATGCCACGCTGATCGCCGAGGACAACGTTGAGCGGGCCCATCAGCTCAACGGTGATCTGCCGTTGTCCGTCGCGTTGACGGTGCGCGCCGCCGTCGCCGCCTATGCGGGCGACGAGGAGGTGGTCCGGCGCGATGTGGCCGACGCGATGGCGGCCAGCCAGCGGTGCGGGTCGCGCAGACTCGGCGAGTGGCCTGTGACAATGCTTGGTTTCCTTGAACTTTCGCTGGGCGACTACGAGTCCGTGGTGTCGACGGTGGCGCCGCTGATGCCGATGCTCGATGCCGTGCCGGAATCGACGGAGATCATCAACGCCTCGTACGTTCCCGATGCCGCAGAAGCTCTGATTCACCTGGGTCGGACGGTAGATGCCGAGCCGCTGATCGTGCTTCTCGAGCGCAACGGGGAGCGGCTAGACCGGCCGTGGATGAAGGCGGTCGGGGCGCGCTGCCGGGCGATGCTGCTGGCGGCGCGGGGTGACGTCGATGCGGCGACCCGCTGTATCGAACGGGCGCTGGCCGAACATGACCGGTTGCCGATGCCTTTCGAACGCGCGCGCACGCAGCTGCTGGCCGGGCAGCTTCAGCGCAGGCAGCGCCAAAAGGACCAAGCCGCAACCACTCTCCGCGAGGCGCTCAAGACTTTCGAGGACCTCAATACCCGGCTGTGGGCCGAGCGTGCCCGCGCCGAACTCGCGCGCGCCGACGTCGGCAGCCGGCGGATGTCCAGCCTCAGCCCGTCCGAGCAGCGGGTGGCGGAACTCGCCGCATCGGGTATGACCAATCGCGATGTCGCCGCGGCCCTGTTCATCAGTCCAAAGACGGTGGAGTCCAACCTGGCCCGCATCTACCGCAAGCTGGGCATCCACTCGCGCGCCGAACTGGGCAGGCACATGGGACAATCGGACGAGTAGGTCGTCAAGGATTGCGTACGCAGTCGTAGGTGAGCGGGATCTCCTCGCCCAACTCGACGACCTCGTACTGATCGACAGTGATGTCGCTGAAGGACTGCGCGTCGATGCCGAGGTCGGCCCACTTCGCGCTGCTCGTCCTGTCGTCGGCGAAGGTGAGCGCGATCTCGCCGCCGTCGGCGAGCAGCATGCCGTGCGTCTTCAACGCCGCCAGGATCGCCTTCTCCCCGTCGGTGTAACCGGATTCGTCGAAGTCCTGCTTCAGGCGGAATCTGACACCGTATGGCGGCGCATCGGCCTCGGTGCTCTCGGGTCCCCCGGCGTGGGTGGCGGGCGGGACGTAGACGTCTGCCTTCATCCGATCGTTGGGCAGGATGAACCGCAACGCGTGATCGACCGCGCCGGAGGCGACTTCGTCCGCCGTCGGGGTCAGCGCGGCGATCGGAAAGCCTGCGGCGTCGGCGCTCGTGCATTGATCGCCGCGCAGGTTGTCCGGATAGTCCTTGGCGAGATCCCATACGAAGAAGCCATGCGCGGTGAGGTGGTCTCCTGTCTGGTTGGCCTGATAGGTCTCGTAGAGCTTCTTCTCGTCGCGTGCCACCACAAGCAGGTGGCAGTCCCCCTGGCCGTCGGTGTTCCCGGACGCGTCGCAGGACAGGTTCGACGAGCCCTCGATGTTCGCGTTTACGGGCACCGGCATCTGTGCGGGCACCTTGTCACAGTCCGGCCCGCCGTAGCAGTAGTCTTGCGTACCAACGACTTCCATTCGCGCTGTGCTTGCGTCAGCATGGAAGATCGGGATGGAGAAATCGGCCTGCAGGACGTTCTGGTTCCCCCAGCCGCCCAGATCGGCGAGTGTGTCAATGATCGCGTCGCTGCGGTCGGACTTCTCGGCGCGCGAGACGTCGACGGTCCACGGTTCGGCGGCGGTGAACATGGTGGCAGGTGCCGCAGACTCACTTGACGGCTTGGGCCTGGTGGCGGCCCCGGTACTTCCGTCCCCGCCGCAACCGGCACAGGCGGCAGCTGCCACGCATAGCACGGCGAAAGTTGACCTCATAGGCGCTCAACACCTTCCTGGCAATCGGCTGTGAGCCGACGCTAGCGCGGAGGTGTTTGCCCGGATATCGGGTGTTTCCCTACGGTTGTGATCCGTTCACGGCAGCACGATGCGTAGCCGTTCCCATCCCCGCACGGTCGACGTCGGTGCGGGCACGGCGCTGTCGTAATCGATTCCCCACTCCGGCCAGCGGTTCAACAGCTCGTCGAGCGCCACGCGCCCCTCCAGCCGGGCCAGGTTGGCGCCCAGACAGTAGTGCACGCCCTTGCCGAACGTCAGGTGGCTGATGTTGTCGCGGTGGATGTTGAATGTGTCGGGATCGGTGTAGCGCCGCGGATCTCGATTCGCCGCGCCGAAGAGGAGCAGCATGGCACTGCCCGCGGGCACCGTGGTGCCGTAGAGCTCGATGTCTTTGAGCATGTAGCGGGCGACGTGGGGTCCGGTCGGCTCGAAGCGCAGCGTCTCGTCGACCGCGCGGTTCAGCAGTGAGCGGTCCGTAAAGACCTCGCGGCGCTGGTGGGGATGTTCGGCGAGGACCTTGGCCAACCAGCCGATCAGCCTGCCCGTCGTCTCGTTGCCCGCACCCGCCACGACCTGCACGTAGTGCAGGATCTCCTTGCGGTGCAGTTTGCGTGTGACGCCGTTTTCGTCTTCGAACTCCATGTTCAGCAGGACCGTCATGAGATCGTCCGAGGGGTTCTTGGACCGCCACTCCACGTAATCGGCGTAAATGCTCCCGTCGGCGATTTTGTCGGCGTTGGCCACCTTCATCGGTGCGCCGGGTTTGGTGCGCAGGCTCGCGTCATTGGCATCGCGTACCGCCACCTGATCGGATTCCGGGATGCCCAGCAGCATGCCGATCACCCGCATCGGCATCATTGCGGCGAGCTCGGCGACGATGTCGAAGCCGTCCGAACCGACATGCGGGTCAAGGCAATTGACGCAGAACTGCCGGATCTGGTCTTCGATTTCAGCCATCCGACGGGGGGTGAACACTCGGCTCATCAATCCCCGCAGCATGGTGTGTACCGGGGGGTCCTCGAACATCATCACGCCCTTGGGCATGTCGAATTCAGAGTTGACGAGTTCGAGGATGTCGCTGCGGGAGTTGGAGAACGCCTCCCAGTTCGACAGCGCCGCCTCGACGTCGCTGTGGCGCGAGATCGCCCAGAAGCGGTAGCGCTCGTTGTAGTAGATCGGCGCTTCCTCGCGCAGTCGCGCATACGTCGGCCACGGGTTGGCGGCGATGTCGACGTCGTATGGGTCGTAGTAGACCGTGCTGGTTGTCATGGAATCCCTACTTCAACAGGCTGCCGGCGTCCACGGGCAGTGTGACGCCGGTGATGTAGCGCGCTTCGTCGGAGGCCAGGAACAAAACCGCATTGCTGATGTCGACCGGCTCCACCCACGGAATCGGAAGAAAGTGGAACGACTGGCAGATCGGCGCGAGGTCGTCGGGGCCGGGGTTTTCAAGGTCGGGCCGAAACATCCGGTAGGTGGGTTCGTTCATCAGCAGGGGAGTGCACACGTGGGTGGGATGCACTGTGTTGACCCGGATCGAGTGCTGTCCCAGCTCGACGGCGAAGGTCCGCATCAGCCCGACGACACCGTGCTTCGCCGCGATGTAGTGGCCGACCTGGGGGTAGGCCTTCGTTCCACCGACCGAACTGGTGATGATGATCGAACCCCCGCGCCCGCCGGCGAGCAGGTGCGGCACCGCCGCCTTCACGGTCTTCCAGACGCCGCCGAGGTTGACGTCGATCGTTTCGTCCCAGATGTCCTCGCGCATCTTGTGCAGCTTCACGCCGGTGGTGCCGATGCCGGCGTTGGCGACGACGATGTCGAGCCGGCCGAGCTGCTCGACCCCGCCGTCCACCGCCTTCTTCAGCGCGTCGTAGTCCCGCACGTCGACGATCTCGGTCACAACGCGGCGGTCGAGGTTCTTGATCATGTCCGCCGTCTCGTCGAGGTCCTCGGGCGTGGCGGCCGGCGCTGTCGAGTCGGAGAACCCGCGGCAGATGTCGACCGCGATGATGTCGGCGCCCTCCTGCGCCAACCGCACCGCGTGGCTGCGGCCCTGGCCGCGTGCCGCGCCGGTAATGAAAGCGACCTTGCCCTCTACCCGTCCCGACATCGTTCCTCGAATCGCCGAGCACTTGTTGGGCGACTGCCCAACATTTATGCTGACGCCATGTCTAGCAGTCGCCGCCGCGCCTGGTCAAGGCCCAGATGACCGCCGCAAAACCGGCTGGTCGCGACTCGGCCACCCGCCGCGCCCTGGTTCAAGCGACTGCCCAAGTCATGCTCGAGGAAGGCTATGCCGCCGCGACGTCACGCCGGGTGGCCGCCCGGGCCGGGGTCAAGCCGGCGCTGGTGCACTACTACTTCCCGAGCATGGATGACCTGTTCCTGGCCGTGCTGCGGGAAGGCGCCGAGACGAACCTCGTCCGGCAACGAGAGGCGCTGGCCGATCGGCGCCCGCTTCATGCGTTGTGGGAGCTCAACAACGCGCACGGGGCGCGGCTGCTGATGGAGTTCATGGCGCTGGCCAATCACCGCAAGGAGATCCGCAGCGAGATCATCGGCTACGCGGCGCGCTTCGGCGACCTGGAGGAGAGCGCCGTGACGCTGGCGTTACGCGCCCACGGCGTCGACATGGCGCAGTTTCCGCCGGTGGTGATGTCGATGATCGTGACCAGCCTGGCGCGAATCCTGGTCCTCGAGCGCAGCCTCGGCATCACCAGAGGTCACGACGAAGCCACCGCGTTCATCGAACGGCTCCTCGACGCGTACGAATTACCGGCGTCCTGGGAGGCCGGCGAATAACAATTCGGTCACTATCGAGATCACGATCAATTAAGAGTCGGCGACAAATAGTGAGAAGTTTTATGAATGCCTGCGGTGTCTGCGCGCTGACTTATCCGATTAGCCATTATTGAGTCGCAAATCACGTCGCATGACCGTAACGCGCCGAAGCCCTCTCTCAGCGTATTTGCCGACCACGTTTGGACCGGCTGGGGTTCGGTTACCTTGGATTTCGGGTGGGGGACACAAGTACGGATCGCAATTCAAGGGAACAATTGATCATGAATTTCACTGGTATTACAGCGCGCCGGAAATTGTCCGGCGCGATCGTCGGCTCGCTGCTCGGTGGAGTCGCCGCGGCGACCATCGCTGCACCGTCCGCCGGGGCCGCGCCGCAGGGGTGCAGCGCAGCTGACGTGGCCGCTACCGTCAACTCAACGTGGGGCTCGGCCCGCGAGTACCTGAACGGCCACCCCGGCGCCAACCAGGTGGTGACCGCGGCGTTCAACAAGCCGCGCGCACAGGCCGAGACTGACCTGCGCAACTACTTCACCGCGAATTCGGATGAGTACTACGAGCTGAAGGGCATCTTGTCCCCGATAGGTGAGAAGCAGCGCCAGTGCAATGTGTCGGTGCTGCCGCCGGACCTGGCATCGGCCTATGACACGTTCATGGCCGGCTAATCCGTGACACGAGAGCCCGCCGTTGCAGCTCAGGCTGCGGCGGCGGGTTTCTCTTTCCTACATATCGGGGCGGTGCGCCCAGCGCAGCCGGGTGACACCTGTTTCGAGGCACTGCAGGGCGATGCCGTCGGAGCCCTGCGCCGACAGGTTCAGCGCCGGGCACGGCATTGCCACGTTGTACACACCGACCAACGGTCCCGTGGCCTCCCACACCCCTGCGGCGTTGCAGATCACCGTCCCGCCGTCGGGCTCGAGCCCGTAGGCGAACGCGCGCCGCGGCTGGGGTACGCAGGGGCCGCCCGCAACGACATTTCTCGCCACGTTCGGCACGCAGTCCGCGGAATAGCAGGGGACGGCCGCTGAATTGCCCGCGACCACAACCGATGTCGGCAACAGTGCGCCCGCCGCAAGCGCGGCGCCCACGACGCTGCGGAAAACGTCGATTCGAACCGTCATGCCGGCTCCTCTCCCAGTGTGACGCCCGGTGCCCGCCAGTGAATACGGTATCGCCACCGTCGGGTCTTCACACGCCCGTTTCGAATCAGCGGTGGGTGGAGCGGCGTATCGGTTCGCGGCCCGGTGGCTGTGGCGGCGTGGGTAGCGGCGCCTCGCGGCGCTCGACGGCCACGGTCACCGACGCGTTGCTCGTCAGCTCCAGGTTTTCGCCCGCGTGCTGAATCGTCAGCGTGGCGTCGGGTCCGTCGCGCACCGTGTAGACGACCTCCTCGTGGGTGGCATCGACGGTCACCCGGAAATCTCGCCAGCGCAGGCGGAAGCGCAACCGTTCGATGCCCTCGGGCAGATGCGGGTCGAGGGTGAGGATCCCTTCGTCGTCACGCAATCCGCCGAAACCCGCCACCAAGGCAGTCCACGCGCCGGCCAGCGACGCCATGTGCAGGCCGTCCTTGGTGTTGTGGTGCAGATCGCGGAGGTCGATCAGCGCCGCCTCGTACGTGTAGTCGTGAGCGAGTTCGAGATGGCCCACGGCGGCACAGATGACCGCCTGGGTGCACGCCGACAGGGATGAGTCACGGGTGGTGCGCCGCTCGTAGTAGTCGAGGTTGCGCGCCATCTGGTCGGGCGTGAACGCGTGGCTGCGCCAGTGCATCGCCAGCACCAGATCGGCCTGCTTGACGACTTGCGACGGGTAGAGGCGGACATACGGTTCGTGCAGCAACAGCGGGTACACGGTGTTCTCGGTGTAGTTCCACTCGCGCAGCGTGGTGAACCCGGCGCACTGCTCGTGCACGCCGAGGTCTTCGTCGTACGGGATGTGGGCGGCCTCCGCGGCGGCCCGCCAGGACGCTGCTTCCTCAGCGGTGACCCCCACGGTGCCGGCCGTCTCCGGGTCGCGTTCGCATGCGTCGGCGGCGACCTGCAAATTGTGCATTGCCATCAGGTTGGTGAAGACGTTGTCCCGCACGAGCGCGGTGTATTCGTCGGGACCGGTCACCCCGTCGAGATGCCAGACGCCGTGCCGGTCGTAATGTCCCAGCGACAGCCACAGCCGCGCCGTCTCGACGAGCACCACGAGCCCGCATTGCTTTTCCAGCGAATGATCGCCTGTGACAATGCGATACCGCTCGAAAGCCATCGCGATGACCGCGTTCACATGCCAGGCTGCGGTACCGGCGGGCCAGTACGCCGAGCATTCCTCGCCGTGGATGGTGCGCCACGGGAACGCGGCCCCCTTCAGGTCGAGCTCCTCGGCACGCTGCCGGGCCAGGTCGAGCGTCGACATTCGCCACCGCAGGGCGTCGGCGGCGGCCGACGGCGCGGTGTAGGTCAGCACGGGCAGGACGTAGCCTTCGGTGTCCCAGAACGCGTGTCCGTCGTAGCCGGTTCCGGTCAGGCCCTTGCCCGGTATCGCCCGGCGTTCGGCGCGCGCGCTGGCCTGAAGGACGTGAAACAGCCCGAACCGCACCGCCTGCTGGCATTCGGGGTCGCCGTCGACCTCGACGTCGGCGGCGTCCCAGTATTCGTCGAGATAGGCGCACTGCGCGTCGCGCATACCGTCCCATCCGGAGTAACGCGCCCCGGCGATCGCGCCGGCGACCTGGTCGCGCAACGCCGGTCGGGACCGCAGGCTGGACCATCCGTACCCCAGGTACTTCACGATGCGCAGTTGTTGACCCGCACGCAGGCCGCAGATCACGGTGGTGCGGGCCAGGTCGTCGCGCGACTCCGAGCTCACCTCGACGCGGCCCGGCACGTCGATGTCGTGTTCCATGCCCGCGGCCATCATCAGCCCGCTCTGTCGCGTCCTGTGCACCAACACCGCGCCGTGGTCGGTCGTTTCGTGGTGCACCGGCTCGAGCGGGTTGCACAGCAGGGCGGCGGTACGCGGGTCCTTCGACCGCTCCGGCTGGTCCTCGTTGGCGACGAGCTCCGACTGCACCGTCACACGAATGAAGTCGTCGACCGCCTCGACGACGTACTCGATGACGGCCGCGCCGCGCTGCACCAGCGACACCAGCCGGTTGGACCGCACCACCACCTGCTTGCCCGCGGGCGACGTCCAGCGCGCGGTACGGGCCAGCGTTCCTGCCCGCATGTCCAAAACCCGTTCGTGGCAGTGCAATTCGCCGTAACGGACGTCGAAGGGTTCATCGTCGACCAGCAGGCGCAGAAGCTTCCCGTTGGTGACGTTGACGATCGACTGGCCGTCCTCGGGATAGGAGAATCCAGTCTCGGCATACGGCAATGGCCTGGTCTCGTAGAAGCCGTTCAGGTAGGTGCCCGGCAGGCCGTGGGGTTCGCCCTCCTCGAGGTTGCCGCGCAACCCGATGTGGCCGTTCGACAACGCGAACAATGATTCGGTCTGGGCGATCCGGTCCAGATCGAGCGCGGTCTCACGGACATGCCACGGCTCGACTGGGAAGACGTCCTCCTCGATCATCGTTGGTCCAGCAGCTCAGCCAGGTCGGTGACGACGACGTCGGCGCCGTTGCGGCGCAGCTCTTCTGCATGGCCCACCCTGTCGACGCCGATCACCACGCCGAAATCACCGGCGCGCCCGGCTGCGACCCCCGACAGCGCGTCCTCGAACACGGCGGCCTGATCCGCGGGGGTGTCGAGCAATTGCGCGGCACGCAGGAAGGAATCGGGCGCCGGCTTGCCCTCGATGCCCTCCTCGCGCAGGGTCACACCGTCGACGCGGACCTCGACGAACTTCGCCAGGCCGGTGACCTCGAGCACCTCACGGGTGTTCGCGCTCGACGACACCACCGCCACCCCCAACCCGGCGCCGGCGACGGCCTCGAGATAGCGCCGTGAGCCGTCGAACACCTCGACGCCGTCGGCGCGCAGCGTCTGGTGGAACAACTCGTTCTTTCTGTTGCCGAGGCCGAACACGGTCTCGGTGTCGGCGTCGTCGTCGGGATCACCGTCGGGCAGGGAGATGCCGCGGCTGTCCAGAAAGGACCGCACCCCGTCCTCCCGCTTCTTGCCGTCCACGTACGTCTCGTAGTCCGCGCCGATGTCGAACGCGACAAACTGCTCGCCGGTCCGCTCGGCACGGGCGCGCAGGAACGCGTCGAACATCTCCTTCCATGCCTTGCGGTGCACGCTGGCCGTGTCGGTGAGCACTCCATCCAGATCGAAAAGACAGGCGCGCACCCGTTCGGGTAATCCCAGTGACGGGGCCATACGCGGGTAATACCCCACGGCGGCGATCCATAGACTGGTCGTCGTGGCTCATCTTCATCCGGACGTGGCCGTGCTGGCTCCGCTGCTCGGTGTTTGGACTGGTCAAGGCGCTGGCGTGTACCCCACCATCGAGCCGTTCGACTATTTCGAAGAAATCACGTTCGGCCATGTCGGCAAGCCGTTCCTCAGCTACGTCCAAAAGACGCTGGCCGCCGATGATCGTCGGCCGCTGCACGGGGAGATCGGCTACCTCCGGGCGCCTGCACCGGACCGGGTCGAGCTGGTTCTTGCCCATCCGACTGGGGTCACCGAGATAGGCGAGGGCACGCTGACGGCGTCGGGCGCAGCAATCGAAATGCAGCTCAATGCGACGGCGATCGGCCGCACCGCGTCCGCCAAGGAGATCACCGCGCTCGCCCGGTCCATCCGCATCGACGGTGACGAGCTGACCTACACGGTGCACATGAGCGCGGTCGGCCAGCCGCTCCAACAGCACCTGACGGCGACGCTGCACAGGAAGGCATAGATGACAGCGGGCATCACGGAAGTGGGACGCATCCGCGTTCCGGCCGACCTCGACGCGGTGACCGACATCGGCGCAGAAGACCACTCGGAGATCGATCCGGCCGCGATCGAACGGATCTGGCAGGCGGCCCGGTATTGGTATTCGGCGGGCATGCACCCCGCAATCCAGCTGTGCCTGCGCCACAACGGGAAGGTGGTCCTGAACCGGGCCATCGGCCATGGCTGGGGCAACGCCCCCGACGATCCGCCCGAGGCCGAGAAGATTCCCGTCACCACCGAC
>LZSH01000106.1 GCA_001665255.1 Mycobacteriaceae bacterium 1482268.1
CATATCCGCACGGTAGGTGCGGAATGATTCGACGGCGGTCGAACTGTCAGCGGTCGGGTAAAGCGTGCTCGACGATCATCCGGCGCGGATGTGGCTGCCGTTCACCGCGTTTGGCGGTCAGGTAAACCTGCGCGGTTTCGGCTGCGACGGTGTGCCAGTCGAAATCGGACGTCAACCGTTCCCGCGCCGCGATCGCATGTTGTTGTGCGGCCTGGGGATCGTCGAGCACTGCGCGCACCGCTGCGGCGAGCGCGGCGATGTCGCGGGGCGGGAACGACATTCCGGTCTTGCCGTTGATCACCGCCTCGCCGAGCCCGCCGACATTCGACGTGACAAGGGGCGTGCCTGTCGCCGCCGCTTCCAGCGCGACAATGCCGAACGGCTCGTAGTGGCTGGGCAGTACCGCCGCGTCGGCGCCGTGGAGTAACTGGACGAGGCCTTCGTGGCCGACGCGGCCGACGAACGTTACAGCCTTGAGCACCTTGTGCTTTCGAGCTTGCTCGACGAGCCACTCGTACTGCGTGCCGTCGCCGGCGACGGTCAGCGTGGTGCCGGGATGGGTGCGCCTGATGCGCGGTAGGGCCGCGATCGCATCGTGGATCCCCTTCTCGTACTCGAGCCTGCCGAGGTAGAGCAACTGCGGGGGGCCCTTGCGGGGCCGCCGCTTGGCGAACGGCCACAGGCCCGCGTCGATCCCGTTGCGGATGACCCTGATCTCGGCCAGGCCCGGCCCGAAGAGTTCGGTGATCTCGTCGCTCATCGATGTCGAACACGTGATGAGCGAATCGGATTCGCGCACCAGCCAGGACTCCACGGCGTGCACCTGTCGGCTGATCGGGCCCGACACCCACCCTGAGTGTCGGCCCGCCTCGGTGGCGTGGATCGTGGAAACCAGTGGCACGTCGAAGTATTCGGCCAGGGTGATCGCGGGGTGGGCAACTAGCCAGTCGTGTGCATGCACGACATCAGGGCGCCACGCCTGGGGACGCCGGGCCGAGGTCTTGATCGCCAGCCCGGCGCGCGTCATCGCATGGCCCATCGCCAGCGTCCACGCCATCATGTCCTTGCCGAACTGGAACTCGTGTGGGTCATGGGCGGCGGCGACGACCCGAACGCCCTCGCTGAGTTCGTCGGTCGACGGATGCGTGCTGGGGTCGGTGTTGGACGGGCGGCGACTGAGGACGACGATCTCGTGGCCGGCCGCGGCCAGCGCAGTCGCCAACTGGTAGACGTGCCTGCCGAGCCCGCCGACCACCACCGGCGGGTACTCCCACGACACCATCAGGATCTTCACGCGCGCTCGATCCCGCGTGTGGATCCACGCGTAAGCAGGGGATGTGCGGAAAATGTTGCCGGCGAGCGGCGTGTCGCGCAGCAGACACGCTCCCCCACGGGGAGGGGTGAGGGGCTCGCGGGGAGAATCATGAGCGGGGCAGCCTTCGGGCGTCGAGTGCGCCGAACAGGCCGTCCGCGCGGTTCCAGCCGGACGCCAGTCGCTCGGCCTGTTCGCGGCGGCCCGCCGCCAGCGCGCCTACGATCTCGCGGGTGGCATGCGCGTGCAGGTGGGCGCGGTAGCGGGCGTAGTCGGCCGCGGAGTCCTTGCTGACCATGAACGGCCAGTCGCTCGACACTGTCAGCAGCGTCTCCCGCAGGATCTGGTCGGCGACGACGTCGCGGGCCACCGGTGCACCCACCGAGGCGTTCTGCTCGAAAGCCTTTTCGACCGTGCTCAACGCGGTTTCGACGACTTCGGCGTTCAGCTGCACCATGTCGGCGACCTTCTCGCCCGACCACACCGACCAGTCCTTGCCGGAACCCCAAGAGCTGGGCGGCAATTCGACGGGGCTACCGGTGAAACCGTCGCTGACCGCATCGGCAAGCGTGCCGACGCGGATACCCGCCGCGGGCAACGCCCGCAACACCCGTTCGAGCCATATCGGACCCTCGTACCACCAGTGGCCGAACAGTTCCGTATCGAACGCGGCGATGACATGTGCGGGCCGACCGATCCGCTGGCTTTCCCCGATAAGTCGTCGGCGCACCACGTCGACGAAATCGGCGACGTGCGCGTCCACCGCGCTATCAGCACGCGCGGGATCGTAGGGCGCCTTGGCATCTGAGGGCACGTTGCGACCGGTGACGCGTGCCGGCTTGAGCCCGGTCGTGTGGTCATAGGTGTGAAAGTCGCGGTAGGCGGCGTGTCCGGGGTAGCCCGACTTCGGCGACCACACTCGGTAGCTGACTTGAAGATCGCGGCCGAACGCGATGACGTCCGAGTCGCCGACCGGACGGCCCAGCGCCGTGTCCCCGTGCAGTGACGGCCCGTCGACCATGAAATGACCGACACCTGCTGCAGCGTAATCGAATTCCATGCCGGGGGCGTATGCACATTCGGGTGCCCAGATTCCGGCGGGGGTGTGCGCCAACCGCTGGTGGGCGTCGGCAAGCCCTTCCCGCAGCGCGAACTCGCGCAGCCGCGGATTCAGCAGCGGCTGGAAGGGATGCGACAGCGGCCCGCCGAGCAACTCGATGGTCTCGGCGTCGATCAGTTCGCGCAGCAGCGGACTGCCGCCGTGCTTCCACAACGCGGTGAACTCGTCGAGCTCGCGGTCGGCTTCAGCAACCTCGCGAATACCGAACTCCCGCAACGGGTCCCGTAGCGTTGTTGCTTCCACTGCGCGCAGCCGCCAGTTGGCCAGCCAGTGATGCATGCCCGTCAAGCAGTACGGATCGTCCAGCTGTGCGGTGACCACCGGCGTCATACCGAGTGTCAACAGGTGGCCGCGGTTCTCGTCGGCCAGCCGTCGCAGCACCCGCATCAACGGCAGATAGGCCGCCGACCACGATTGGTAGAGCCACTCCTCGCCGACCGGCCAGCGACCGTGATGCGCCAGCCACGGCAGATGGGTGTGCAGGACGAGGGTGAATAGTCCCGGTACCGGATCACTCACGGCCGCACCGCGATCGCGACCAGGTCCAGGCTTTCATCGATATCGCGCTCGCCCCCGTCGGTGAGATCGAAATCGTCGACGCTGACCGATGCGACGTCGGCCAGCAGGTCATCCGGCCAAGGTGCGTCGGCGAGCGCGCGCGCGACCTGCGCGTCGATGATCGAGCCGCCGTGCTTGGCGTCCAACTCGGCCAGCGTCGGTCCGTGGAACACGCCCAGCATGGCTTGGACGGTGAAACCGGCGGCCTCCAACAACTCGGTCAGCTCCGCGGCGTTGAGTTCGCGGGTGTGGAAGGGGTTGATCGGCGTATCGCGGCCGGGAGAGAAGGTGACCCGGTTGGGCGTCGACATCAGGAGCAGCCCCGACGGCCGCAGCACGCGCAGGCACTCGGCGACGAACTGTGGCTGATCCCACAAATGCTCGATCACTTGGAAGTTCACCACTACATCAACGCTGCTGTCGGCCAGCGGGAGCTCCGCGAGATTGCCGTGGCGCATGTCCACTCGCGGGTAGCGGGCGCGCACGTGGGCGACGGTGGCGTCGTCATAATCGAGGCCGATCACGTGCCGGGCGACGTTGGCGATCAGATCGGCGCCGTACCCTTCGCCACAACCCGCCTCGAGCACGTCGCGGCCTGCGCAACGGTCGCGTAATCGCTGGTAGACCACCTCATGGCGGCGAAACCAGTAGTTTTCCTCGGCCAACCCCGGGATTGTGCGCTCCCCGGTCAGAGGCAGAGCACCCTCCGGCCCGGCCGGACCGTCGGTCACAAATGAGCTCATTGCAAAAGGCAGGCTAACCCAGGAGGCGGGTCGGTGGCCGGTTCGCGTGGGGTTGGCCCGGCTCAGGACCACTAAGGGGAAGTCGGTGCACAAACTTCGACCAGCTATGGTGTTCGTGCGAACCACCTTAAGTTACCGACGAGTAACATGGTGGCGACTGCTCAAAACGTGGTATTGGGGGCCGACCGCCGGTCTCCTTCGAGGAGGACGAACCAGACTCATGACGAACATCGTGGTCCTGATCAAACAGGTCCCTGACACGTGGTCGGAACGCAAGCTGACCGACGGCGACTTCACCCTTGATCGCGAGGCAGCCGACGCCGTGCTCGACGAGATCAACGAACGCGCCGTCGAAGAGGCGCTGTTGATCAAGGAGAAGCAGGGCGGCGAGTCGACCGTGACCGTGCTGACCGCCGGCCCCGAGCGCGCCACCGAGGCCATCCGCAAGGCGCTGTCGATGGGCGCCGACAAGGCCGTACACCTGCTCGACGAGGGTCTGCACGGTTCGGACATGGTCCAGACCGGGTGGGCACTGGCCCGCGCGCTGGGCACGATCGAGGGCACCGAGCTGGTCATCGCCGGCAACGAGGCCACCGACGGCACCGGCGGCGCCGTGCCCGCGATCATCGCCGAGTACCTCGGCCTGCCGCAGCTCACCCACCTGCGCAAGGTGACCGTCGAGGGCGACAAGGTCACCGGCGAGCGGGAAACCGACGACGGCGTGTTCACCGTCGAGGCATCGCTGCCCGCGGTCATCAGCGTCAACGAGAAGATCAACGAGCCGCGTTTCCCGTCCTTCAAGGGCATCATGGCCGCCAAGAAGAAGGAAGTCAGCACTCTCACGCTCGCCGAGATCGGTGTCGAGGGTGACGAGGTCGGTCTGGCGAATGCCGGTTCGAAGGTCCTGTCGTCTACCCCCAAGCCGCCGAAGACGGCCGGCGAGAAGGTCACCGACGAAGGCGACGGCGGCACCAAGGTCGCCGAGTACCTCGTGGCTCAAAAGATCATCTAGCTCTCCGCGACCGAATTCCTCAAACACTTAAGGCGAATCAACTCATGGCTGAAGTACTTGTGCTCGTCGAGCACGCCGAAGGTGCCCTCAAGAAGGTCACCTCAGAACTCATCACCGCCGCCCGCGTCGTGGGCGAGCCGTCGGCCGTCGTGGTCGGCAAGTCCGGCACCGCCGAGCCGCTGATCGACGGCCTCAAGGCCGCAGGAGCGGCCAAGATCTACGTCGCCGAGTCCGACGACGCGGAGAATTACCTGATCACCCCGTATGTCGACGTGCTGGCGTCGCTGGTGGAGTCGGCCTCCCCGGCCGCCGTGCTGATGTCGTCCAATGCCGATGGCAAGGAGATCGCAGGCCGGCTCGCCGCCCGCATCGGCTCCGGCGTCCTCAGCGACGTCGTCGACGTCAAGGAGGGCGGCAAGGGCATCCACTCCATCTTCGGTGGCGCGTTCACCGTCGAGGCGGAGGCCACCGGCGAGGTGCCGGTCATCACCCTGCGCGCCGGTTCCGTGGACGCCGAGCCTTCCGACGGCGCAGGTGAAGTCGTCAACGTCGAGGTTCCGGCGCAGGCCGAGAACGCCACCAAGATCACCAAGCGCGAGCCCGCGGTGGCAGGCGATCGTCCGGAGCTGACCGAGGCGACCGTCGTCGTCTCCGGCGGCCGCGGCGTCGGCAGCGCCGAGAACTTCAAGGTGGTCGAGGATCTGGCCGACTCGCTGGGTGCGGCCGTCGGCGCGTCGCGTGCAGCGGTGGACTCCGGCTACTACCCGGGCCAGTTCCAGGTGGGCCAGACCGGCAAGACCGTCTCGCCGCAGCTGTACATCGCTCTGGGCATCTCGGGTGCGATCCAGCACCGCGCTGGCATGCAGACGTCCAAGACGATCATCGCGGTCAACAAAGACGAAGAGGCGCCGATCTTCGAGATTGCCGACCTCGGCATCGTCGGTGACCTGTTCAAGGTCGCCCCGCAACTCACCGAGGCGGTCAAGGCCCGCAAGGGCTGATCCTCGGCAGCATCAGCGAAAACCCCCTCACACCGCGCGTGGAGGGGGTTTTTGCGTCTTCTCGCGACGTTCACGGACACGTCACCATGGCGATGCCGTTTCGAGAGGCGGACAGGCGACCGTGCAGTCGTGAGCACCGCTTCCGTACTGATAGCTGCTGATCAACCGAGCGGGCCGACCGCGTCGTCGGCGCCGCGTTACACCCTGCTGCTGTCCACCGACCCCGCGCTCATCGAAGCCGCTCAGCGCCTTCGGCACGACGTATTCACCTCAGAACCGGGCTTTTCGGTTTCGGGCGCCAGCCCGGGATTTGAGGCCGGACTCGACGTCGACCGGTTCGACGAGTTCTGCGATCACCTGCTGGTCCGCGAGGACAACACCGGCGAGGTGGTGGGTTGCTACCGGATGCTGCCTCCGCCGGGCGCCATCGCCGCCGGAGGGCTCTACACCGCAACCGAATTCGACGTAAGGAGCCTCGACGCGCTGCGGCCCTCGCTGGTCGAGATGGGTCGAGCCGTGGTCCGCGCCGACCACCGCAACGGCGGCGTCGTGCTGTTGATGTGGGCGGGCATCCTGGCCTACCTCGACAGGTGTGGCTACGACTACGTCACCGGTTGTGTGTCTGTGCCCGTGGAGGATTCGGAAGCCGCACCCGGCAGTCAGATCCGTGGAGTCCGTGACTTCGTTCTGCGTAGGCATGCCGCGCCTGCCGAATACACGGTGTACCCGTACCGGCCTGTGACGATCGACGGTCAGGGGCTTGACGACATCGATCCGCCTGCGCGCGTGGCCGTTCCGCCGCTGATGCGCGGCTATCTACGCCTTGGCGCCGAGGTATGCGGCGAGCCGGCGCATGATCCGGACTTCGGCGTCGGCGACTTCCCGGCGCTGCTCGACAAGCGCAAGGCCGACACGAGATACCTGAAACGATTGCGGTCGGTCGCGGCGGCCAACGAGATCGCGTCATGACCACCGCCGCGGTCGCCAACCCTTGGCTTCCCCAGGCCACCTGCGACGCCGGCTGTGTCGCGGCCGGCGCCGCGCCCAGCGGACGAGCGGTGGTTGTGGCGATGCGGGTCGCCGTGCGGGCTTCGCTTGCGGTCGCACTGCTCTCGGCGGTTCCGCTGTTGGCGATTCCGATGCCCGGCCGATCACACATTCAGCGCGGCTACTGCCGACTGATGCTGCGCGCTCTCGGCGTGCGAATCACTGTGTCGGGCGGCCCCATTCGCAACCTGCGCGGTGTGCTCGTCGTCAGCGGGCACGTGTCGTGGGTGGACATCTTCGCGATCGGCGCAGTGATGCCGGGCTCGTTTGTCGCCAAAGCCGAGATGATCAGCTGGCCCGGCCTCGGGTTCGCCGCGCGGTTGATGAAGGTGATCCCGATCGAGCGGGCGAGCCTGCGCGGACTGCCAGACGTCGTCGCGATGGTGGCCGCGCGACTGCGCGCCGGACAGACGGTGGTCGCGTTCCCCGAGGGCACCACCTGGTGCGGCCTGGCCTACGGACCGTTCCGGCCCGCCATGTTCCAGGCGGCCGTCGACGCGGGCCGGCCCGTGCAACCGCTGCGGCTGGCGTACCACCACCGCGACGGCACGCCGTCGACCGTGGCCGCTTACGTCGGCGACGACACCTTGATCGCGTCGATCCGCCGCTTGGTCACCGCCAGACGCACCATCGTGGGTGTCCAGGTGGAGTCGCTGCAGTTGCCGGGCGCCGACCGCCGTGACCTGGCCGCCCGATGCGAGGCGGCGGTCCGGGGCGGCACCGAGCGACGGGGACACGGCCACGCCCTGGTGGCCTGACCTGCGGATCGGGGTGGCCGCTGCTCGGCGGCTACCATGGAACGGTTATGACCTCGGACTCTCGGCCGGACGCTGTTCGCGCAAGCGGCTCATCTGGACCGGTCTACCTCGATCACGCCGCCACCACCCCGATGCACCCCGCTGCCATCGAGGCGATGACCGCGGTGCTGGCGACGGTCGGCAATGCGTCGTCGCTGCACGGCGCCGGACGCTTGGCGCGACGCCGCGTGGAGGAGTCGCGGGAAACCCTGGCCAATCTCTTGGGAGCGCGGCCGTCCGAGGTGATCTTCACCGCGGGCGGCACCGAGAGCGACAACCTCGCCGTCAAGGGCATCTACTGGGCGCGCCGCGACGCCGAACCCCGTCGTCGACGCATCGTCACCACCGCCGTCGAACATCACGCGGTGCTCGACTCCGTCGAATGGCTCGCCGAACATGAAGGCGCCGAGGTCAGCTGGCTGCCGACCGAGTCCGACGGTTCGGTCACGGCCGGCGCCCTGCGCGACGTTCTGCAGGGGCACGACGACGTCGCGCTGGTGTCGGTGATGTGGGCGAACAACGAGGTCGGCACCATCATGCCGCTGGCCGAACTGGCTTCAGTGGCCGCCGAATTCGGTGTGCCGATGCACAGCGACGCTGTGCAGGCCGTCCCGCAGATACCGGTCGACTTCGCTGTTAGTGGCCTGTCGGCAATGAGCATCGCAGCGCACAAATTCGGCGGCCCGACCGGCGTCGGCGCGCTGCTGCTGCGCCGCGACACCGCCTGCGTGCCCCTGCTGCATGGCGGCGGACAGGAACGCGATGTGCGTTCGGGGACAGCGGATGTCGCGGGCGCGGTGGCGATGGCTGCAGCGGCTGAAGTGACGATAAACGCCATGGAAACCACCAGCTCGCGGGTGCAGGTGTTGCGCGACAGGCTCGTCGACGGGGTGTTGTCCAGCATCGACGACGTCGTTGTCAACGGCGCGACGGGTTCGCGACGGCTTCCGGGCAACGCGCACTTCACCTTTCGCGGTTGCGAGGGCGACTCCTTGCTGATGCTGTTGGACGCCAAGGGAATAGAGTGCTCGACTGGTTCGGCGTGCACGGCAGGCGTCGCCCAGCCGTCGCACGTGCTGACCGCGATGGGCGCCGACCCGGCCAGCGCCCGCGGATCGCTGCGGCTTTCGCTGGGCCACACCACCGTCGATGCCGACGTCGACGCCGCCCTAGAGGTGCTGCCCGCCGCCGTGGACCGTGCGCGCCAAGCAGCGCTGGCGAGCTCAGGGGTGGTGGAATAGTGCGCGTTCTTGTCGCGATGAGCGGGGGAGTCGACTCGTCGGTCGCCGCCGCCCGAATGGTCGACGCCGGACACGACGTGGTCGGCGTACATCTCGCACTGTCCTCGGCGCCGGGAACGCTGCGCACAGGATCGCGCGGATGCTGCTCGAAGGAAGATGCCGGAGATGCCCGTCGCGTCGCCGATATCCTCGAGATCCCGTTCTACGTCTGGGATTTCGCGGACAGGTTCAAAGAAGATGTCATCGACGACTTCGTATCGTCCTACGCCCGCGGCGAGACCCCGAACCCGTGCGTGCGGTGCAATGAACGCATCAAGTTCTCCGCATTATCGGCCCGCGCACTGGCGCTCGGGTTCGATGCCGTCGCCACCGGCCACTACGCGCGGCTGGCAGACGGCCGGCTGCGACGCGCCGTCGACCGTGACAAGGACCAGTCCTACGTGCTCGGCGTGCTGACCGCCGAACAGTTGCGCCACGCGCTGTTCCCGATCGGCGATACCCCCAAGCCGCAGATCCGCGCCGAGGCCGCGCGCCGCGGCCTGGCCGTCGCCGACAAACCCGACAGCCACGACATCTGCTTCATCCCGTCCGGCGACACGCAGGCTTTCCTCGGCAGCCGCATCGGCGTGCGCCGCGGCAGCGTCGTGGATGCGGGCGGGACGGTGCTCGCCGAACACGACGGCGTGCACGGGTTCACCATCGGCCAGCGCAAGGGTCTTGGCATCGCGGGGCCGGGCCCAGACGGTCGCCCCCGCTACGTGACGGCCATCGACGCTGACAGCGCCACGGTGCGCGTCGGCGACGCCGCCGACCTCGAGGTGTGGGCGCTGACCGGGGAGGGGCCGGTGTTCACCTCGGGTGCGGCCCCGCGTGGCCCCGTCGAGTGCGCGGTGCAGGTGCGGGCACACGGTGGCATTGCCGATGCCGTCGCCGAACTGCGCGACGGTGAGTTGGCCGTCCAGTTGCGTGCCCCGCTGCGCGGCGTGGCGCCCGGCCAGACGATGGTGCTGTATCGCCCCGACGCCGATGGCGACGAAGTGCTCGGCAGCGCCACAATCGCGCGGAGCGTCTAGTCCGGCACCTTGTTCATGATGTTGGTCATGACGATGCCGGGCACCGAGTCGGGGAACGAGCAGAAGGACACCTCGGCGAGCACGACGTTTTTGATCCGGTAGTCGCGGCCGCATGTGCCCGACGAACGCATCGTCAGCGAGTCGGCGTCCGCAGTCCACTCGCCGATGAATGTCTTTCCGAGTTCTGTTGATCCGCAGTCGTATACGCGTCGGATGAGATCGGCGAACGCATGGCGGGCGGTGTCGGGATCGCGGTATGCGGCGGCGCCCTGAGAGATCAGCCCGCCGTCGGGCGGGTTCTGATAGGTGGTCTTGTGAAACTCTTCGACCTCGGAGCCGAACGTCTGGGTTTCGGCGAAATACCACTGGCATTCCTGCGGTGTGCCGTTCATCAGATCGCTGACGTCGACGGGAATCTTGCCGTCCATGCTGGGCACGATCGTCAGGTTGTCGCCGGCCCCCGTGACCGCCCGCATCTGCGCTTGATCGAGCATCACCGACTCGATGTCCACCGGCGACCGCGATTCGTCGTCGATGCCCGGTGCGGCTCGTATCGCGGTGCCTTGGATCGACTGCGCGCAGCCCGCGACGAGCAACCCCGCGGTGCACAGCACCGCCAGTCGGCCAGCCGCTGAGGACATGGTGTCGACTCCTTCCCCTGTCGCAGACTAACGCGTGTGGCGGGTGTGGCGAATAGTGTTGGTGAAGTGACTCCTTCTGATCTTGCTCCTCGCGTGCGCAGTTTCGCCGCGGGCACCGGCATCGGATCCTGGCCGGGGACATCAGCCCGTGAGGCCGCCGAGATCGTGATTGGGGAACTGCACCGTCTGCCGCATCTGGTGGAGCTGCCGGCGCGCGGCGTGGGGGCCGACTTCATCGGCCGGTCCGGCGGCCTGCTCGTCGACATCACCATCGACACCGTGCCGAGGGGCTACCGCGTCGCGTCGGGCCGAAGCGCGGTGACCCGTCGCGCGGTCAGCCTGCTCGCCGAGGACATCGATGCGCTCGAGGAGGCGTGGGAGAAGGCCGGCCTGCGGAGCGCAGGCCGAACCGTCAAGGTTCAGGCGGCCGGACCGATCACGCTTGCGGCGCAGCTGGAATTGTCCAACGGCCACCGCGCCATAACGGATGCCGGCGCTGTGCGGGATCTGGCGCGATCGCTGGCCGAAGGCCTCGCCGCGCACCGCGCCGAAGTGGCGCGCCGGCTGGAATGCGCCGTCGTCGTCCAGTTCGATGAACCGTCGCTGCCCGCCGCGCTGGCGGGCAGGCTCACCGGCGTCACCAGTTTGACCCCCGTGCATCCCGTCGACGAATCGGCCGTCGCCGCGCTGCTGGACGATTGCGTCGCAATTGTGGGCGGCGACGTGGCGCTGCACAGCTGCGCGAGCGACCTGCCGTGGTCGCTGTTCCAGCGCAGCGCGCTGGGCGCGGTGTCGTTGGACGTGTCGACCTTGACCGCGAAGGACCTCGACGGCATCGGCGAGCTCGTCGAATCCGGCCGCACGGTGATGCTCGGGGTTGTCCCCGCGACGGCACCGGACCGCAGACCGTCGGCCGAGCAGGTGGCGAGCTCGGTGGTGGACCTCACCGACAGACTGGGCTTCGCTCGTTCGGTATTACCCGATCGGATCGGCGTCACGCCGGCATGCGGGCTTGCCGGGGCAACATCGCAGTGGGCGCGCACCGCCGTCGAGCTTGTGCAGAAAGCTGCCGACGACGTCGCGGGAGACCCGGCCGCGATCAAGTAATCGTGTTTGCCGGGCAAATATCTATGCGACAATCGTGTCGGACCCTGGGTCGGGGAACTCAGCTGGTCAGGGAAGGTATCGTGGCGCACTCGACCGTTCGCATTGCCGCGGGAGCCAGTGTGGTCGCAGCGTCTCTGCTGATCGTCGGTCCCAACCCGGCCCAGGCGGTCGCTGACAAGGACGGTCGCGGAAGCGTGACCAATGAGGACAGCCGCCGCGGCGGGTCTCATGGGCACGGGAATCTTGGTCGAGCCGTCTCCGACTTCGTGAACAACGTGCTGCGCGGCGGCGCCAGGAAGCGGAACCTGACGCCGCCCGAAATGGAAATCGGAGACCCTGCGATCGTCGAAAGCGTGGCTCCCGAGGGGCCGGTCGCCCTGCGGTCGGCTGTGGTTGCCGAGCAGCCCGTCGGCGACAATGTGGCGTTCGCTGCGCCGGCCGCGCCCCCGGCTTCCTCTGCGACCGGATCCGACTACGCAGGACAGCCGGCTGTGGCGGTCGGTGCCCCGCGCGTCGTAGTCGGCAATGGGCGGACGCCGGGAACACGGTTGCCCACCCCGGGTCCAGGCCCCGGGGCGGTACTCCCGCAAGACGGCCTGGTGACGCGAGCAGAGACACCCGCCGCACCCGCGATTCCGATGGCGATCGAGATCAACGTCCCGCCATTGCCGCCACCGCTTCCACCGGTCGAGCGAATCGGCCCAGCCGATCTTGTCGTGGCCGAGTTCGGGACCGGAACGGCCGTCACGGTCACCGACCCGTTGGCCGGTGTAGCCGGCCTGATCCTGATTCCCGCCATCGGGGTCGCGCTCGGGTACCGGCAGGCGCGCGGGGCCCAGTCGCTACGGCAGTCGCCCCGCCGTTGAGCTCTCAGTCGCCGTCCAGCCGGCGGATGAGCGTCTTGGACGCGACTATTCGGAACGACGCGTCGATGAGCTCACGCACCTCGCTCCAGTCGACCTTCTTCCTCGCGGTGAAGTCCAAACCCAGCCAGCCCGACGGACCCAGGTACGCGGGATAGAAGAACCGCTTGTCCTGTTGCAGCGCCCTGCGGTCGCTCTCGTCGACCTTCACCATGATCGAGCGCGGGTACTGGATGTAGCCGTCACCCTTGGTCTCGGGCTTGGCGCTGCCGCCGTACATCGCGAACATCTTCGAGACGAAGAACCCCGGCCTGCCGTGGGAGACCTTCTCGAACGCGTCGGGGAAGCCCAGCGCGATCGCGCGCACCTTCTCCAGATCCGGGTCGTCGTCGCGGAACATGATCGGGTGCGGCATGTCGCCAAACTACCGTTGGCGCGTGCTGTCGGCAGGCATCTCCCAGGGCGCCTGCGGAAGCGCGTGTCCGGTCTCCAGCAGCGATTTCAGGTTCGACATGACCGCTGCCCAACCCGCCGCGGCTGTCTCGTAATCCGATTCGGTGGGGATCTCGTCATGTGTCACCGTCACCCGCACGATGTCGTGATGCGGGGCGATGTCGAAGCGCACCAGCGTCTGCCGGCTCGCTTCGTCGGAGTCGCCGAATGTGATGACCAGTCGATGCGGCGGTGACGCCTCGATCACCTCGCCCGCGACATCGACGATGCCCGACCCGTCGGTGCGCACGTGTTCCCACCGTGAGCCCGGCTGCCAGTCCGAGACATTGCTGTGGCCCCAGTACTCGGCAGTGAGGTCGGCGTCGGTGAGCGCCTCCCACACCTTCTCGGGGGTGCTGTGGATGTAGGTCACGTACACAAACGACGGTTTGCGGTCCGGTGTCGCCATGTCTGCCTCCTCTGCCTTCTGCTTCAGCGCGCGCAGCGCGTGAAGCCGCGGATATTCGAATTCCTGGATCCAGCGGTACTGAATGTCTTGCAGCGGTACAGGATTCAGGTAGTGCAGCTTGAGCCGCCCGCGCCGCACGGTGCTGATGAGATTGGCCGCCTCGAGCACCGATAGATGCTGACTCACCGACTGGCGCGCCATTTCGAGGTATTCGCACAGCTGGCCCAGCGTTTGGCCGTTGTCCTGCCGCAGCCGGTCGAGCAACAGTCGGCGGCCGGGGTCTGCGAGCGCCTTGAAGACCTTGTCCATCGGGTCCTCCGCCACCGCTACATTATGCAGGTATATACCTGCATAAAGTCAAACGCGCAGGTTGCGCGGTGCAGCCGGGGCCGGTTTGATGTCGGGAGCCTCGGATAGCCTGCGAGGGTGAGTCCCAAGGCATCCGACGCGCAGAAAGCGCTGGCCGAACAGTCCGAAGACGCGCCCGACGCCGACCTGCGACGCCGCTGGCAGGAACTCGCAGACGAGGTGCGCGAACATCAGTTCCGCTATTACGTCAAAGACGCGCCGATCATCTCCGACGCCGATTTCGACACGCTGCTGCGGGAGCTTCAAGGCCTCGAGGATGAACACCCGGAGCTCCGGACGCCCGATTCGCCGACGCAGCTGGTCGGGGGTGCGGGCTTTGCGACCGACTTCACCTCGGCCGAGCATCTTGAGCGCATGCTCAGCCTGGATAACGTGTTCACCCCTGACGAGCTGGCGGCGTGGGCCGGGCGCATCAAGGGGGAGATCGGCCCCGACGCGCACTATTTGTGCGAGCTGAAGATCGACGGTGTCGCGCTGGCGCTGGTCTACCGCGACGGAAAGCTGGCGCGCGCGGCCACCCGTGGCGACGGCCGTACCGGTGAGGATGTCACGCTCAACGCGCGGACAATCGATGACGTGCCTGAAAAGCTCAGCGGGTCAAAGGAATTCCCAATCCCTAAAGTGCTCGAGGTGCGCGGCGAGGTGTTCTTCCGGGTCACCGACTTCGAGGAGCTCAACGCGGGCCTGGTGGCTGAGGGCAAGGCGCCGTTCGCCAACCCCCGCAACAGCGCGGCCGGTTCGCTGCGCCAGAAGAATCCGGCCGTCACCGCCCGCCGCAAGCTGCACATGATCTGCCACGGCCTCGGCCGAGTGGAGGGCTTCACCCCGAAGACGTTGCATGACGCCTACCGAGCGCTGAAGTCGTGGGGCCTGCCGGTCTCCGAGCACACCACCAGAGTGCAGGGTCTCGACGCGGTCACCGAGCGCATCGCTTACTGGGGTGAGCACCGCCACGACGTCGAACACGAAATCGACGGCCTGGTGGTCAAAGTCGACGAGGTCGCGCTGCAGCGACGCCTCGGGTCGACCTCACGCGCGCCGCGATGGGCGATCGCCTACAAGTACCCGCCGGAAGAGGCGACCACCAAGCTGCTCGACATCAAGGTCAACGTCGGGCGCACCGGCCGCGTCACCCCGTTTGCCTTCATGGAACCCGTCAAGGTCGCCGGATCGACGGTGAGCCAGGCGACTTTGCACAATGCCTCGGAGGTCAAGCGCAAGGGCGTGCTCATCGGTGACACGGTGGTGATCCGCAAGGCCGGTGACGTGATCCCGGAGGTCCTCGGGCCCGTCGTCGATCTGCGGGACGGCTCAGAACACGAATTCACCATGCCCACAACATGTCCCGAGTGCGGTACGACGCTCGCCCCGGCGAAAGAGGGTGACGCCGACATCCGCTGCCCCAACACCCGGTCGTGTCCGGCGCAGTTGCGAGAGCGGGTATTTCACGTCGCGGGTCGCGGGGCGTTCGACATCGAGGGCCTCGGCTACGAAGCCGCCACCGCGCTGCTGCACGCCGGCGTCATCACCGACGAGGGCGACCTGTTCACCATCGGCAGCGAGGACCTGTTGCGCACAGAGCTTTTTCGGACCAAGGACGGCAACCTGTCGGCCAACGGCAAGCGACTGCTGGTGAACCTGCACGAGGCCAAGGCTCAGCCGCTGTGGCGGGTGCTGGTTGCCTTGTCGATACGCCACGTCGGTCCGACCGCCGCCCGCGCGCTGGCAACCGAGTACGGCAGCCTGGAGGCGATCATGTCGGCCTCCGAGCAGGAGCTGTCCGTCGTGGAAGGCGTCGGGCCGACCATCGCGGCCGCGGTGACCGAGTGGTTCACCGTCGACTGGCACCGTGCCATCGTCGACAAGTGGCGCGCCGCGGGTGTGCGGATGGCCGACGAACGCGATGCCAGCATCAAGCGGACGCTGGAAGGGCTGTCGATCGTGGTGACCGGTTCGTTGACCGGATTCTCGCGCGACGACGCCAAGGAGGCCATCGTCGCCCGCGGCGGCAAGGCGGCCGGCTCGGTGTCGAAGAAGACGGCGTATGTGGTGGCCGGTGACTCGCCGGGATCGAAATACGACAAGGCCGTCGAACTCGGCGTGCCGATCCTCGACGAGGACGGCTTCGCCCGGCTGCTGGAGAGCGGCCCAGACGGCGTCTGAGCCCGCGGGGAGTTTGCCGCTGCCATCGGCCGGGAATGCGACCGAGCGAACCGATGTGAGGGAGTGACTGCGATGACGATCTGCGCCACCTGCGGCAACGACTACGACAAGGCGTTCACGGTGACCTGGCACGACGGCCGCAGCGAGACATTCGACAGCATCGAATGCGCCGCCATGCACCTGGCGCTGGAGTGCGTGCATTGCGGATGCCGGATCCTGGGCCACGGCATCGAGACCGACGACGGCATCTTCTGTTGTGCGCACTGCGCACGCAAGGACAGCAACGCCGACGTCAACGACCGTTACCCGGTGCCTGCCGGCGGCTGACCCGTCATCGCAGGATCGTCGCGACTATCCCGGCGAGGTAGCCCAGCCGCGCCACCTCCGACGGCCGGAACGCCGGACCGCCGGGTCGGCCGAGCACGACCGCGGTGGTGTGGTCGCTGAGTGGGGCCGCCGCCGCTGTGGTGTCCATGTCTCGCCACACCTGAGGCATCCAATCGGCGTCGTCGTCGAGCGCCTTGGCGCGTTCGATCGGTAGCCAGGGCACCTCGTTGAGGTGGGTTTCGGGCGCGCTGGCGCTGCCGACGACGCGGTCGATTCCGGAATCGGTCAGCCGCACCACCGTGCACCAGCCGACCCGCAGCACCCGCGGCGCCTCGGCGGCAAGGACCTGAAGCTTGGCGTGCCTGTTCGGGGCGGCGGCGATGTGGTCGACCAGCTCGAGCTCCCGATGTGCTTCCAGCAGGCCGGTGTGCGGCCGGATGCTGTCCACCCGAACGCCTTTGAGATTTTCCGCCGCAGTGATCAGCATGTCGGGCATCGCGCCGGGCGGCAGGTCGACGATCAAATCGTCGATCGCATAACCCGTCCCGCGCTCCACCACATCGAGGGACAGGATGTCTGCCCCCACCGAGCCGAGCGCCACGGCCAGGGACCCGAGGCTGCCCGGTCGATCCTCCAGCTGGACCCGCAGCATGTACGAAGGCACGCGCAACACTGTTGCACAGGGGTACGGGCTCGGCATGCCGGGCTTTCCCGCGCGATTAGGCTGTGATGTCGTGTCACAGATCTCCCGAGACGAGGTTGCCCACCTCGCCCGCCTGGCCCGGCTCGCCCTGAGCGACGATGAGCTGGACAGCTTCGCCGGTCAGCTCGATGCCATTCTCGAGCACGTCAGCCAAATTCAGGCCGTCGACGTCACCGACGTCGAAGCCACCGACAATCCCCTCACCTCAATCAACGTGACCCGGCCGGACGTCGTCGAGCCGGGGCTGTCGCAGCAGGAGGCGCTCGCCCAGGCGCCGAAGGCGGTCGAGGGCCGGTTCGCGGTGCCGCGCATCCTGGGAGAGCCTGAATGACGCCCCGAAGGCGAGCGCGGGTGAGGATCGCAGCGCAGCGAGGACCGGTGGGCCCACGCCCGCAGGGCAGGGGACGAGCGGGAGCCGAGGCATGAGCACAGACGACGTCACCAGGCTCGACGGCGCGACGCTTGGCGCCAAGATCGCGGCCAAGGAGCTGTCGTCGGTCGAAGTCACGCGGGCCTGCCTGGACCGGATCGCCGAGACCGACGGTCAGTATCAGGCGTTCTTGCACGTCGCTGAGGAGCAGGCGCTGGCGGCGGCCGCCCGCGTGGACGCCGCGGTGGCAGCCGGCGAGCAGCTGCCGTCACCGCTCGCTGGTGTGCCGTTGGCGCTCAAGGATGTCTTCACCACGACGGACATGCCGACCACCTGCGGGTCGAAGATCCTCGAGGGCTGGACGTCGCCCTACGACTCGACGGTCGCGGTGCGGCTGCGCGCGGCGGGCATCCCGATTCTGGGCAAGACGAACATGGACGAGTTCGCGATGGGCTCGTCGACGGAGAACTCGGCCTACGGCCCGACCCGCAATCCCTGGGATGTCGAGCGGGTGCCTGGCGGATCCGGCGGCGGCAGTGCTGCCGCGCTCGCCGCGTTCCAGGCACCGTTGGCGATCGGCTCGGACACCGGAGGGAGCATCCGCCAGCCCGCGGCTCTGACCGCGACCGTCGGAGTGAAACCCACCTACGGCACGGTGTCACGCTATGGCCTGATTGCGTGTGCGTCGTCGCTGGA
>LZSH01000107.1 GCA_001665255.1 Mycobacteriaceae bacterium 1482268.1
ACGGGCCGTTCATCCGCCATCCGAGCGCATCGAGTTCCTGCTTGGCCTTCTCCGGGTCGAACGCCACGCCGCCGCTGTTGTCCTGGTAGCCCTCCTGCCCCGCGACGAAGATGTGGTTGTTCAACGGCACCGGCTTGTCGACGAGGCCGCGCTGGGTGACATTGGCGATCGCCTGCCTGTCGATGCCTTTCGCGATAGCCAAACGCAGCGCTTTGTCGGACAGGATCGAGCCCGTCGCACCGTTGAACGTGAAGTGGTACCAACTGGCGCCCGGCGCGCGCCGGATCGATATGCCGGGGGTGTTGCGCGCCGTGGTCAACTCCGGAAGCGATGCGACACCGGTGGCATCGATGGTGTTGTTCTGCAGCGCGGGGATGCGCGCCTTGTCGTCGAGCACCAGATAGGTGATGCTGTCCAGCAGCGGCGGCGTGCCCCACCATTTCGGGTTGCGCTTCAGCACGATTCGTTGTGCAGTGCGGTCCAGGTCGGTGATCATGAACGGACCAGCGGAGGGACCGGGGCGATCCAGCTGCGCCTTGTTGAACACCTCCGGGTCGTCGGTCATGCTCTTTGGCAGCAGCATCGTGTTGCCGGCGAACATGCCGCGCCACTCCGAGAACGGTTTGGCGAATGTGACGACGGCCTGGCGGTCGTCGACGCCGCGTGTCACCTTCTCCACGCGGTCGGCTCCGTTGGTGCTCGCGATGCGGAAGTCTTTGTTCTTGCCGCTGGTCGCGTTGATCTGGGACTGGATGTCTACCCACGTGATTGGCGTTCCGTCTGTCCAGACCGCCTTCGGGTTGATCGTGTAAGTGACGACCTGAGGCGTCGTACTGGTCAGTTCGACGTTGGTGAAGTAGTCGCTGTTGACGGTCGTCGAGCCGTCTGATCCGACCCGGAACGCCCGGGGCAACGTCGCGCGCAGCATCGCGCCGGCGTCGGCTTCATTGCCGTCGATATGCAGCGTGTTGAAGTTTGAGGGGTAGCCGGTCAGTGCCAGCCGCAGGTTTCCGCCCTGGCGCAGCGTCGCCGGGTCTTGCGGGTTGATATCGGCGGTCTTGCCGACTTCGGCGTTGCCCCCGGCCGGGGGAGCTCCGTGGTCCCCGCTGGAGCAGGCGGTGATCGTGAGACCGGCGACCAGCACGGCCGCAGCTAAGCGTCGGAGCATCATCCGACAGACTCTAGCCGCGGTCTGGTTCCGGTTGCGGCACTGCGGCCAGCAACCTGCGCGTGTATTCATCGCGGGGGCGGGCGAACACCTGGTCACCTTCGCCCTGTTCGACGATCTTGCCTTTGAACATCACCGCCACGTGATGAGCGAGATGCTTGACTACCGACAGGTCGTGGCTGACAAACAGATAGGCGAGGCCGAACCGGTCCTGCAGGTCGAGCAGCAGGTTGATGATGCCGGCCTGGATCGACACGTCGAGCGCAGACACGGGTTCGTCGAGCGCCAAGATCTTCGGCTGCAATGCCAACGCGCGGGCGATCCCGATACGCTGCTTCTGGCCGCCGGAGAATTCCGCCGGATATCGGCTGGCGTCGCCGCGCCGCAGCCCGACAATGTCCAACAGCTCGGAGACCCGGTCGTCGATGCGTCTCTTGTCCAAGCCGTTGGCGGCCAACGGTTCTGCAAGGACCTCGAAGACGGGCAACCGGGGATCCAGTGATGCCACGGGATCCTGAAACACCGCTTGGACGTCGCCGCGCAGCGCGCGGCGGGCCTGCCCCGTCAACGTGGCCACATCGGCGCCGAGCACCTCGATGGAACCTCCCTGCGGCGCAGACAGATCCAAGATCTGGTGCAGGGTCGTCGACTTTCCCGAACCAGATTCGCCGACGATGCCCAAGGTGCGGCCCTGTCGAAGTTCGAAGCTCACTCCGTCGACGGCGCGAACCTCACCGATCGTGCGGCGCAGTACCACGCCCTTGGTCAATTTGTATGTCTTGACGAGGTTTTCGACACGCAACACGACCGGCGCGTCGGGCGTCTCCCTGTCGGGGGCATCCGGTGCGGTGGACACCCCGTAGATGTCGGCCGCGCTGCGACCCGTGACGAGTTCGGTCCTGATGCACGCCGCCGTGTGATTCGGGCCGACCGCGAGCAGTTCGGGTTCGGCTGCGCGGCAATCGTCGATGGCCAGCGGGCAGCGCGGCGCGAACGGGCAACCCGGCGGCAGGGCCGCCAGCGACGGCGGAGCGCCCGGGATCGGCACCAGACGTGCACCCTGTGCAGCCTCCAACCGGGGGACTGATCCGAGAAGCCCTGCCGTGTACGGCATTCGACGGTCGCGGTAGAGCTGGTCGACCGCGGCGACTTCGACAGCGCGTCCGGCGTACATCACCAGCGCGCGGTCGGCGAACTCGGCAACGACCCCGAGGTCGTGGGTGATGATGAGTACGCCCGCGCCGGTGACATCGCGTGCGGTCTTGAGCACCTCGAGGATCTGCGCCTGCACCGTGACGTCCAGCGCGGTGGTCGGCTCGTCGCAGATCAGCAGGTCGGGGTCATTGGCGATGGCGATGGCGATCACCACGCGCTGGCGTTCACCGCCGGACAGTTCGTGCGGGAAGGCTTTGGCGCGCTGTTCGGGTTGGGCGATGCCGACGAGTTCCAGAAGTTCAACGGCGCGGGTGCGGGCCGCCCTTGCGGTGGTGTCACCGTTATGGACCTGAATCGCTTCGGCGATCTGGTCACCGACGGTGAAGACCGGTGTCAGCGCCGACATCGGATCCTGGAAAACCGTACCGATGGCCTTGCCGCGGACCCGCGACATGCGTTGATCCGACAGGCCGATCAGCTCGTCGCCGTGCAGCCGCACAGATCCGCCGACGTCGGCGTACTCCGGCAGGAGGCCGACGACAGCCATCGCCCCCGCCGTCTTCCCCGCGCCGGATTCGCCGACGAGGGCCACGACCTCTCCCTTCTCGACGTGATAGGTCAGCCCGCGAACGGCTGCAACTCGCTCGGCGTCGGTCGGGAAGGTGACGGTGAGGTCGCGCACCTCGAGGAGACTCATCTGCGTCCCCTTCGCAGTGTCCGTGCGCTCGGATCGAGCGCGTCGCGGATCCCGTCGCCGATGAGGTTGGTGCACAGGACGATCAGCACCAGGACGCCTGCGGGGAACAGGAATACCCACGGGAAGGTCGTGGCCGAATTGGTGCCGCCGGCGATCAGGGTGCCCAGTGAGACGTCAGGCGGCTGGATACCGAATCCCAGGAAACTCAACCCGGTTTCGCCGATGATCGCGGTGCCGACATTCAACGTGGTGTCGATGATGAGCAGGGAGGCGACGTTCGGCAGGATGTGCCGAACGATGATCCGCCAGTTCGGGACGCCCATATATCGTGCAGCGACGACGAATTCGCGTTCCCGCAGGCTCATCGTCATACCGCGCACGATGCGTGAGCTGATCATCCATCCGAAAACCGAGAACAGTACGATCAACCAGAAAACGCGATCCGATGAGCCCAGCCGCGGTGTGACGA
>LZSH01000108.1 GCA_001665255.1 Mycobacteriaceae bacterium 1482268.1
TGGAGTGACCCCTTGGGGCTGGACAGGGCGGCAGTTAGAAACTAAGCCGCCTGCAGGGTGAGTTGGGACTCGAACTGGTTGGGCGAAACGTAGCCGAGCGCCGAGTGCATTCGCTTGGCATTGTAGGTGTCTTCAATGAACCTGGGCAGACGCGCAGCGACATCATCGAATGTCCGGTAACCGGCCAGGTACACTTCCTCGACTTTTAACGTCTTCATAAAGCTCTCGGCCTGGGCGTTGTGGTAAGGGTTACCCGGCGCACTCATTGAGCCGATCAGACCATATTCACGCAGCGCAGCCCGGTACCTCGCGCTTGCATATTGCGAGCCCTGATCGGTGTGGTGAATGCAGCTTCCTGGCGTTGGACGCCTGTTTCGCAATGCGGCGAACAACGCGGCCAAGGTCAGGTCGGTGTCGATGCGACGAGAGATCGCGTAGCCCACGACTTTGCGGCTACACGCATCCAGAATGGCCGCGAGGTACACAAAGCCTGCGGCGACTTTGATGAACGTAATATCCCCCACCCAGACCAGATCCGGCTTGGAGGGAATGACATTGCGATACAGGTTTGGAAACGCCGCAAGATCTCCACTCTCGGTACCTGCACGCGCATATCGGCGTCGCGGCCTGACACTTAGATCGTGCTGCCGCATGATCCGAGCGACCCGTTTGTGGTTGACGTGATGTCCGCGTGCGCATAGCTCCCGGACAACACGTCGATAACCATACCCGGGAAACTCATCTTGAATCTCGCCAATGAGTTCCACCAAGCGGCCATCACTGAGCTCGACAGCTTTGGCCGTGGAGCGATAGTAGTATGTACTGCGAGGCAGCGCGATCACGTTGCACCCCTGGCGGATGGAGCAACGAAGGGGCCGCTCACGATCGATGAGTTCTCGTTGCTGCTGACGAGCAGCAGGCGCGACGTTTTTTTTAGCAGGTCGACTTCCATGGTGAGCTGTCCCACCTTGCGTTCCAGTGCAGCGATCTTGACCTCGTATTCTGCGATCGTTGACGCTGCGACTTCTTCACTGTCAAGCTCACCGCGATCAAACTGGTTCAGCCACATCTGAATGAGGTTGGCTGAAATTCGATAGGTTCGCTGCGCCTCACGACGGCCAATGCGGCCGTCACGAATGTCGTGACATAGCTGCAACTTGAATTGCGGACTATGCCGCCGGTACGACCCGTTTGTTGACATCTAGCTGATCCTTGTAGGGGCCCAGCAAGCGTATCACTCCCTAACTGCCGCCCTGTCCAGCCCCAAGGGGTCACTCCA
>LZSH01000109.1 GCA_001665255.1 Mycobacteriaceae bacterium 1482268.1
ACCGCATTGGACAAAACAATCGACCAACTCGACGTGCTGACGGATGCGGGCGTCGTCGACGCCGGCGGTCGCGGGCTGCTCGTGTTGCTCGACGCCCTGTCGAAAACCGTGTCCGGTCACGCGCCGATCCGACGGGAGTACAAGCCCGCGCCGCCGGATGCGGAAAGCGCCGTCGCGGCACCCGCTCCGCGCTTCGAGGTGATGTATCTGCTGCGCGGATGTCGGCCCGATGGCGTCGAGCACCTCCGTCGGCGGCTCGACGAACTCGGGGATTCGGTCGCGATTGCGGCCTCGGCAGCCGACGGCCACTATTCGGTGCACGTGCACTCCGATGACGCCGGCGGCGCCATCGAAGCTGCGCTGGCGTTCGGCACCCCAAGCCGAATACAGATCACGGCGCTGACCGGCGGTCCGGGAACCCATGCGCCCGGCGGTTGGACCCGCGAGCGCGCGGTGCTGGCCGTTGTCGACGGTGACGGTGCGGCTCAACTCTTCGCCGGGGAAGGTGCCCACGTCCTGCGGCCCGACCCGGATGCGACGGATCCCACGTCCGCGTTGACAGCCAAGCAGCTGCTCCGCGGGCTCGTCGACGCAGGCGCGGCCCAGATCATGGTGTTACCCAACGGCTTCGTTGCCGCCGAAGAATTGGTCGCGGGCTGTACGGCGGCGATCGGGTGGGGCATCGACGTCGTTCCTGTGCCTGCGGGATCGATGGTGCAGGGCCTGGCAGCGCTGGCCGTTCACGATGCCGACCGCCAAGCCGTCGACGACGGCTACACGATGGCCCGCGCCGCCGCCGGCGCGCGGCACGGTTCAGTCCGGATCGCCGCTGAGGAGGCGTTGACATGGGCAGGTGCGTGCCAGCCAGGCGACGGCCTGGGCATCGCGGGTGACGAAGTGTTGATCGTCGCGAAGGACATCACCGCCGCGGGCATCGGCTTGATCGACCTGTTGCTCGTCGCGGGCGGCGAGCTGATCACTGTTCTCAGTGGGGCCGGTGTCGATCCTGCTGTCGGCGAAGCGCTTTCGGAACATGTTCACCGTGAGCATCTCGGCACGGAGCTGGTGACCTACCACACCGGGCACCGTGGTGATGCGCTGCTGATCGGGGTCGAGTAACAGTGGTCGCACTTTCTGACCGGCTTGATTCCGTCCTCGGCGCGAAGGCGGCAAGTGCGCTCGACGAACACTTCGGAATCCGAACGGTCAACGACCTGCTGCGGCATTATCCGCGGAAATACAGCACGGGCACAACGGTTTTCGGCGAGGGTGGTGATCCGCCCGAGGAGGGCGAGCACATCACCTTGGTGGACACCATCACCAACGCAGAACCGCGTTGGACGAACCGCTCGCCGAAACGTGAATTCCTGGTCATTACGCTCGGACACCGAACGCCCAAGGTTACTGCAACCTTCTTCAATCCGAAGTTCATCAAAAAGGGGCTGACCAAGGGTACCCGCGTCATGCTTTCCGGTGAGGTCGGATATTTCCGGGGCACAATGCAATTGACGCATCCTGCCTTCCTGATCATCAATTCCGGCAAGGGCTCGCGCTCCCTGGCGAAGATCGCGGAGACGTCCAGGGATTCCAGTGGCGGGTTGGAGCTCTCGGCGTTCGAACGGGATTTCTTCCCGATCTATCCAGCCAGCGCGAAGATGCAGAGCTGGGATATCTATGCCTGTGTCCGTCAGGTTCTCAATGTGCTGGATCCGATACCGGAGACGGTTCCGGAATGGTTCTTGCGTGATCATCATCTGGCATCTGAGGACCGTGCATTGCGCGAGATCCATTCGGCGGAGAATGCAGACGACCGCGACCGTGCCCGCGAGCGGCTCACCTACGACGAAGCGCTCGGGCTGCAGTGGGCACTGGCGGCTCGCCGACACAGCGCACTGAGCGAATCGGGACCGGCGGCACCCAAGAAAGGCGACGGGCTGCTCGCCGCGCTCATGCGGCAATTGCCATTCGAGCTGACCGTCGGTCAGCGAGAAGTGTTGGAGACGCTGTCGGCCGAGCTCGCCGAAACCCGGCCGATGAACCGAATGCTGCAGGGGGAGGTCGGTTCCGGGAAGACGATCGTGTCGGTGCTGGCCATGATGCAGATGGTCGACGCCGGTTACCAATGCGCATTGCTCGCCCCGACAGAAGTCCTCGCCGCCCAGCATGCGCGCTCGGTCCGCGACGTCCTCGGTCCACTGGGCACGGCGGGTCAGCTCGGCGGTGCAGACAACGCGACACGCGTGGCGCTGCTGACCGGATCGATGACACAGGCCCAGAAGAAGCAGGTGCGCGACGAGGTGGCCGCCGGCGAGGCCGGAATCGTCATCGGCACACACGCGCTGCTCCAAGACGCCGTCGATTTCCACAATCTCGGCATGGTGGTGGTCGACGAGCAGCACCGGTTCGGCGTCCAGCAGCGAGATCGATTGCGCTCCAAGGCACCTATTGGCTTGACGCCACACCTGCTCGTGATGACCGCCACCCCGATTCCACGCACCGTTGCGTTGACGGTCTTCGGGGACCTCGAGACGTCGACGCTGCGTGAACTGCCGCGAGGCCGCCAGCCGATCACGACCAACACGATTTTCATCAAGCAGAAACCAAAATGGCTGCAGCGCGCGTGGGCGCGGATCATCGAAGAAGTGGGGGCGGGTCGTCAGGCCTATGTGGTCGCGTCGCGAATCGACGAGGACGACAAGAAGAGCGACAAAGATGACGCTGGGCCGCCCGCGACTACCGTGATCGAGTTGCTCGAGCACCTGCGCCACGGCCCGTTGTCCGGGCTGCGCCTGGGGTTGATGCACGGCAGGCTGCCCGCCGATGAGAAGGACGCCGTGATGGCGACGTTCCGCGCGGGGGAGATCGATGTCCTGGTGTGTACCACCGTAATCGAGGTCGGTGTCGATGTGCCCAATGCGACGGTGATGTTCGTGATGGACGCCGACCGGTTCGGCATCAGCCAGCTCCATCAGTTACGGGGACGCATCGGCCGCGGCGAGCACGCCAGCCTGTGCCTGCTGGCCACGAAAATGCCCGAGGATTCCAAGGCAGGGGAAAGGTTGAAGGCGGTGGCGAGCACGCTCGACGGGTTCGCGCTCGCCGACCTCGATCTGAAGGAGCGCCGCGAGGGAGATGTGTTGGGATACAACCAGTCCGGCCGCCCCCTCACCCTGCGATTCCTGTCGCTGTCCGAGCACCGCGAAATCATCGAAGTCGCCCGCGACTTCTGCCAAGGGCATTACGGCGACAATCCAGTCGATCCCGGGATGGCGCTTCTTGCAGCCCAATTCACCGATACCGAGCGCGTCGAATACCTGGACAAGTCATGACCCGCACACGGCTGATGTGGCTGGCGTTGGCCGTCGCGGTGGCCGTCCTGGTGGCCTTCCAGACGCTTGCCTCGGCCAACGAGCGCGCCGCACTGTTCATCGCGCAGGCCGACGCGCCCATCGTCGCACCCGGTGTCGATGTCCTCGGTGGAGTTCTGCAGATTCCGCTGCGGATCCGCGGATTCGACTACCGCAGAGCGGCATTCGGTGACTCGTGGACCGACGACAACCCCGCACCCGGCGGCCACAACGGATGCGATACCCGCAACGACATCCTTGATCGCGACCTCGTCGACAAGACGTACGTGTCGATCAAGCGGTGTCCCAACGCCGTAGCGACCGGGACGTTGCACGATCCCTACACCAACGCGACGATCCCGTTCGTGCGCGGCAACCAGTCCGGCGCCTCCGTGCAGATCGACCACATCGTTCCCTTGGCCTTGGCATGGGATCTCGGAGCGCGGGACTGGCCCGACGAGTTGCGGCTACGGTTCGCCAACGATCCGGCGAACCTCCTTGCGGTGGCCGGCCAGCCCAATCAGGACAAGGGTGATTCCGAACCTGCGCTATGGATGCCGCCGAACGTGGCGTTCCGTTGTCAGTACGCCGTTCAATTCGTCGCCGTACTGCGGGGTTACGGGTTGCCTGTCGATGCGCCGTCGGCGGTGGTCCTGCGCGACGCCGCGACGATCTGCCCGACGGCCTGACTTCTGCGCCGAGCAGACGTGAAATCGCCCAAATTCTGGCAGATTTGTGCGATTTCGCGACTGCTCGCCACACTGAGTCGCGATGGTTGATCTCTGGTCGGACGCACGAGTGTCGCCGATGACGGCCGATGACGCCGAGACGGTGGCCACCTGGCGCTACGGCGGACCGTGGGCGGTCTATGAGCTGCCATCGGCGCAGCCTCTGCTCGACGACTTGGCTGATTATTACTCCGTGACTTCGGGTCAGGTGCTCATCGGCTTCTTCTGCACAGGAGCGGCGGCACGCGTTCCCGGCATGGTCGAGGACCCAACCGTCGTCGATGTGGGGTTGGGGCTGCACCCGGATCACGTCGGCCGCCGTCGTGGCGCGCTGTTCGCGCGCATCGTCTTAAAGCATTTGTCCGAGGTTCACCCGGGTCGGCCGCTGCGCGCGGTCGTGCAAGCGTGGAATCGCCGTAGCCTGCGGCTGACACACCAACTGGGCTTCGTCGACATCGGCGAGATGACAACTGTTCAGAACGGGAAGCC
>LZSH01000110.1 GCA_001665255.1 Mycobacteriaceae bacterium 1482268.1
CCTGCGGCGGCGAAGCACTGCTCGTACTGCGGAAGCATCATGTCGTGCGTGGCCCCGAAGCCGTGCACCAGCGCGACGGCAGGATGCGGTCCGTCTCCGACCGGCACCGTGAGCCAGGCCGCGCAGCGGATGCCACGGGACCGAAAGTCGACGCGCTGTGTCGGGATGATCGTCGGCATGTCCGAACTCCTTCATAGGTACACTGTACGTATCGTTACACTCCTTCACGTACGCCGTACTTGTCAAGGGGGTTGGATTGCGGGCGCGATTCACAACCGACGAAATCGCCGCAGCTGCGCTGCGACTCGTCGACGAGTCGGGCGTCGGAGCACTGAGCATGCGGGCGCTGGCGGCGGAACTGGGCACCGGGCCGATGACTCTCTACAACTACGTCACCGGCAAGGAAGGGCTGGAGGAACTCGTGGTGACCGCGATCGTGGCCGAGGTGCGGTTACCGGAGCCCAGTGGAGACTGGCAGCAGGACGCGTACTCGATCGCCACTGCGATGTGGCGGGGCATCCGCGCCCACCCAGCGGCCATTCCGCTTGTGCTGACCCGTCGAATGTCGTCGTCGACCGGTTTCACGGCCGCCGAAGCGCTGATCGCTGCGCTCTCCCGGGCAGGCCTGGATGGTAAGGATCGGCTGGCGGCGTTTCATGCACTGCTGGGCTTGGTGACGGGCGCAGCACAAGCAGATCTGGCGGGGCCGATGGCCGCCGCCCGCATCGGGTCGGTGGCCGGGGCGGATTACCCACACGTGCATTCGTTGTCACAGGTCGCCGCTGGGACGACGGCGGAAGACGATTTCGACCGCGGGTTGCGAATGCTGCTCGACGGGATCGCCTCTCGACGCAGGCGTCGTCGCCGCTAACCGACCGTGCGGTGACCCCGCTCCTGCTCCTGGCTGCGGTAATCGTCGGCGAACCGGGCCACGTGGGCTGGCAGCGCGCCGGACGCCACATCGGCCAGGCTGGTCTGTTCCAGCACCGATCGCATACTGGCGCGCAACGCCCGCCACACATCAGTCAAGGCCGCCGTGGGCCCGGAATAGGGCAGATCACCCAGCCCGATATCACGGACGCTGGCCAACGGGCCGTCGATACACCGGAGCACGTCGGCGATGCTGATGTCGGCCGCCGGCCGGGCCAGCTCGTAGCCGCCTTCACGGCCTCGACGGCTGCGGACCAATCGGTCGGTGCGCAATTCAGACAGGATGTCGACGAGGAACTGCGGTGGGATGCCCTGCGCCTTGGCCAGATCATCGGTCTTGACCACCGCGCCCTCGTCGGCCACCGCCAATTGGACCATCGCCCGGACGGCATACTCCGCCTTGGCCGACATCCGCATGCCCTGAATTGTGCCATTGACAGGGGTGCGAACCTGGCGGTCCGCCCCGTCGGGGCCGCGTTACTCGATTGACGGTGGCGCGCCGGTCATCGCCCGCACCGATTCGGGAACCGGGATTCCCGGCCTGAGATCGGGGGCTGGCAGCGGCGCGCCGTAGGCGACGGACATCGGGATCAGGCCCGCCCACGCGTCACCCGCGATGTCGTCATCCGCGTCGTCGGGCCAGCCGTTGCTGATCTTCAGCGACCAGTTGTCCGTGCCGATGGGCAGCCGCAGCGGCAGTGTCGCCGCGAGTTCCCTGCGGGTACTGGGCCGAAGTTCCGCAGAACGTCCCGGAAGGAACGCGTCGGTCAGGTGTTGCAGATAACGCGCCTTGTCGGCGTCGGGCACCCGCCCGAACACCCCGAAGACGACTGCACTGCGATACCGGAACGATGACTCGAAACCGCTGCGCGCCACCACGATTCCGTCCAACGCGGTGACCGCGACGGCGACGGGTGCGCCCGCAGCCAGTGCGCGCATCCACGGCGATCCCGTCGAGCCGTGGATGACAAACTCGTCGTCGACCCGCGCAAAGCCGGTCGGGAAGATCACCGGATGGCCGTCACGCACCAGCGCCACGGTCGCCAACGGTGTGCTGTCGAGAAGCTCGTCGAGTTGGCTGCGCGAGGTGCTCTGTTTCTTGCTGAGCCTGCTGACCGTGGTCGAGGGTCGCCGGGTCGTGGAGTCAGACACCCGCCGAGCGTAAGCGTTCAGGCCGCGTCAGGGGACAGTGTTTATGCCCGTCTGCGGGTCGGCGCTATCCGGTTACGGCGAGTACCGCGTCTGCCAGTTCGGGCCTGCACACCACCAGGTCAGGCAACAGCGGGTCAGACCGGTTGTAGAGCAGTGGCGAGCCGTCGATGCGCGAGGTGTGCAGCCCGGCAGCGCGCGCCACCGCAACCGGCGCCGCTGAATCCCATTCGTATTGACCGCCGGCGTGCACGTAGACGTCGGAGAGACCCTGAACCACCGACGCGACCTTGGCTCCCGCCGAGCCCATTTCGACGAGCACGCCGTCGAGGGCCTTCTGCACATCGAGCGCGATGGCGGGCGGACGTGTCCTGGACACGACGATACGCGGCTTGGCCGGCCACGGAGGTGGGGCCGCGATGGTCGGCGTGGCGAGCGTGATGCCCTGCGCTGGAAGCGCTACCGCACCGGCGACGAGTTCGCCCCGTTGCCAGAGCGCGACGTGTACGGCCCAGTCGTCGCGGCCGAGTTCGGAGAACTCGCGCGTGCCGTCGAGGGGGTCAACGATCCACACCCGCTGCGAGCGCAACCGGATGGGGTCGTCGGCACCCTCCTCGGATAGCACCGCGTCGTCGGGTCGCTCAGTGGCCAACGCCTGCATCAGGAACTCGTGGGATCTTTTGTCGCCGGCCGACTTTCGCTCCGCTGGACTGGCATCGGCGAGTTCGCCGCGCACACCCAGCAGCAGCGTGCCCGCCTCGCTGGCCAGCCGCGCGGCGACCTCGTGGTCGCTTGCCTGCGTCACGGACGGCTTTCCAGCAGCTCGATGACGAGATCGGCGAGCGCTTCCGGCGAGCGGTCGGGAGTGAGCCGCAGATCGGGTTTCTTCGGCCGCTGGTAGGGGCTGTCGATGCCGGTGAAGTGCGTGATCTCGCCGGCGCGCGCCTTGGCGTAGAGACCCTTCGGGTCGCGGCGTTCACAATCCTCGATCGGGGTGTCGCAGAAGACCTCGAAGAATTCGAGCCCGGCCTCGGTGGTCACCTTTCGCGCCAACGCGCGATGCTCTTCCAATGGGCTGATTGCTGGTACCAGGACGGTCTGACCGGATTCCGCAAGGATGGCGGCGACGTGGGCGAGCCTGCGCTGGTTTTCCGCGCGGTCGGCCATCGAGAAGCCGAGATCGGCGTTAAGGCCGTGCCGCAGGTTGTCGCCGTCGAGAACGTATGCGGGCATTCCTCTTTCGAGCAGCTTCTGTTCGACCAGCATGGCGACCGACGACTTGCCCGATCCCGACAGGCCGGTGAACCACACCGTCCGGCCCTTCGTCAACCGGTCCTCGGAGGTACACAGCGATTCGTGGCGCACGGTGTTGGGGCTCGACGTACGAGACGTGACGTACGGCAGGATCATGCCCGCAGCGACGGTGCCGTTGGTGTGCGGATCGATGAGGATGAACGACCCCGTGGAGGCGTTGCGGCTGTATTCGTCGAGAAGCAACGGCACCTGTGATCGCAGCGAGATCCGGCCCAGCTCATTGAGTTTGAGTGCGGTGGCCTGTTTGTCTCGGTGCA
>LZSH01000111.1 GCA_001665255.1 Mycobacteriaceae bacterium 1482268.1
CCGGTTGTCGAAATGGGCATCCGGCGGAACGGTGGAGCGCCATCCCGCCTCGGCGCCGGCAATCGTGACCGCGGCCGACGCCCTCGAACTCGTCTGGACGTCAGCTCTCCGGCATGCCCGCAGGGTCGCCGCGCCGCTGCTGGTATGCGTGTGCGAGCGCGAAACCCTCATCGCGCCGAAATACGTTGAGCTTGTTGCGCGCCGGGCCCCGCGAGGTGAGGCCCGCCGGTACGACGCCGACCATTTCGACGTCTACCATCCACCGATCGTGGAACACGTACTGGCCGACCAGATCGCCTTCCTGCAGGGGCATCTCGATGTCTGCTCGTGAGCTTCTCCGCGGTAACGATGAGAGGTTTGGTGCTGTCGCACGCGGTTTCGATGCCGACGACTGGTCACGACCCAGCCTGTGTGACCGCTGGACCAACCACGAGTTGCTTGCTCACCTCGTTGTCGGGCTCAGTGCCCCGACAGGGGCCGTCGTCGGCTCAATGCTGCGTCACCGCGGTTCCTTCGACGAGGCGAACGCGGAGATGGCAACGACGCTGGCGGGCACGCGGTCACCAAGCGATCTGCTCGCCGACTTCACGAGGCTGAGCCGAAACCCGCGTGGCCTCGGCCGCTACTTCCCGTCGCGGCTACTTCTCGGCGACCACATCACTCATGAACTGGATATGGCCTTCGCGTTGGATCACGAGCCGGAGATTCCGTCGGAGGTACTGGTGGTAGTGCTCGAGACCCAGGTGGCCGTGCCGAACCCGTTCGTCCCTGCATTCCGCAACTCTCGCGGCTTGCGGTTGCGAGCGACAGACGCCGACTGGAGCCACGGACAACATGGCTCGGTCGTCGAAGGCCGCGCCGCCGAACTCGTTTCGGTCCTCGGCAACCGGCCCAAGATGCTGTCGCGCCTGAGCGGCGACGGTGTCACCGCCCTGGCGTCGAGGCTGCGCCTCCCGACCCGTACGGGCGGGTGATGATCTCGAGATAGTGGCCTGCCGGGTCCTGAAAATAGACGCCGCGGCCGCCGTCGTTGTGGTTGATCTCCCCGGGCCTGCTGCCCCGGGGATCGGCCCAGTGCTGCAAGCCGCGGTCGCGTATCTTGCCGTAGATCGAGTCGAACTCCTCTTCGGAGACCAGAAATGCGTAATGCTGCGGCCGGATTTCCTGGTCGTTCGGCACCTCGGCGTAGTCGAGGCTGACATCATTGGCGACGTTCACCACCAAGAAGTGACCGAAGGGTTGCGGCTCGGGAAGGCCGAACAGTTCGGTCAGGAACGTCGCCGATTGTCTCTTGTCCTTCGCGGCGACGATCGTGTGGTTCAGTTGAATGCTCATGTGTTGCCAGTTAACCACTTTCGTCCCATCGCTGACGAAGCAATATTGGAGGCATGGTCGATGTCGGCGTGTTGAACGGATCGCGGGTCGCCCTGCGCGCGCCCCGGCTCGACGATGCCGAGGAGCTGTTCGCCTCAGTCGCCTCTGATCCGGAGGTGACACGCTATTTGTTGTGGACACCGCACGCCAACGTCGACGAGACGCGTCGCGTGATCACGGAATTCTTCAATGTGGGCAACGAGCGGACGTGGCTGATCGAGCTACGGGCCAGCGGCGAGATCATCGGTACCTGTGGTTTCCGGCCGGTCGCGGCGCCCTACAGCCTCGACTTCGGCTATTGCCTCGGCCGCAGGTGGTGGGGACGGGGGCTCATGGGCGAAGCTCTCGGTCTTCTGCTCGCCGAAATGGAAAGCGGCCCCGAGGTGTACCGCGTCTCGGCCGTCTGCCATGTCGACAACACCCGCTCGGCGCGTGTGCTTCAACGGGCTGGGCTATCGCTCGAGGGCAGGCTGGTTCGACACACCGTCTTCCCCAACATCAGCTCCGAACCGCAGGACGTCCTGTTGTGGGCGAAGGCGGTCAGGTGACACCACGGACCATCCGGGTTCCCGTGGTACGAATGAGCAATTCGACCGATGGGAGGCGATGATGCCGAACGGGTTTCATCTGAGGGACCTAGCGATTCCCGTGATCGTTGCGCCGATGGCGGGCGGACCGTCGACGCCCGAGCTCGCTGCGGCCGGTACCAACGCCGGCGGACTCGGTTTCGTCGCTGCGGGCTACCTGAGCGCCGACGCCCTCGCGGAGCGGATCGCGACGGCGCGCAACCTCACGGACGGTCCGCTCGGGGTCAATCTGTTCGCTCCGCAGCCGAGCGCGGCGACACCCGAGGCGATCGAGAAGTACGCCGCAGCGCTGGCACCCGACGTCACGCGTTACGAAGCCGAACTCGGCGAGCCCGTCTACAGCGACGACGCCTGGGCAGCCAAGCTCGACGTGCTGCTTGACCTGCGCCCCGAAGCCGCGTCGTTCACCTTCGGCTTGCCTAGCGCTGACGAATGCCAGCGTCTGCGCGACGCGGGCATCACGACCGTCGGCACCGTGACGTCTGTTGCCGAGGCGGAGGGCGCGGTTGATTGCGGCGTCGACGCGTTAGCCGTGCAAGGCCCCTCGGCCGGCGGGCACCGAGGCACCTTCGACCCCACCGCAGAACCCAACCCGCAACCGCTGGCTGAGCTGCTCGCCGCGGTGCTCGACAGAGTGAACATGCCCGTCATCGCCGCTGGCGGCCTGGTGACCGCCGACGACGTCAACCGCGTGATCGAGGCGGGAGCGGTCGCGGCACAGCTCGGTACCGCGTTCCTACTCGCCGACGAAGCGGGCAGCAGTCCAGTGCACCGCGCCGCACTGACTGATCCGCGGTTCACCGAAACCGTTGTGACGAAGTCGTTTTCCGGACGTTATGCGCGTGGACTGCGCAACCGCTTCATCGACGACCATGAGGCGCAGGCCCCGTTCGGCTATCCCGAGATCCACTACCTGACGGGGCCGTTGCGGGCCGCCGCGGTGCGCGCGGGCGACCCGCACGGCACGAACGTGTGGGCGGGGACCGGGTTCGCGTCGATCAAGTCCGGGCCGGTCGCCGACATCATGGCGTCCCTGACCTAGCGGCGTGCCACAATCGCCGTCGTGCGGGTGGGGATGACGATGCCGGTCATGGAGCCGGACCTCGATGCGCCGCTTCTCAAGGCGTGGGCGAGGGCGATCGACGACGGACCGTTCTCGTCGCTGTGCTGGGGCGAGCGGATCGCGTTTGGCAACCCGGATGCGATCACGCTGCTCGGCGCGCTGGCGGCATGGACCGACCGGGTCCGGCTGGTGACGACGGTGGTAGTGCCGCAGCTGCACGACCCGGTCATGCTCGCCAAGGCGTTGGCCACCGGCGACATGCTCAGCGGCGGCAGGCTCACCGTCGGACTCGGAGTCGGCGGACGACGCGAGGACTACGAGGCGGTCGGCGCCGACCCGGCGACGCAGACGATGCGCGGAATGGCCGAATGTGTCGGGGTGATGAAGCGAATCTGGTTGGGCGAGAAGGTGACCGACTCCGTCTTGCCCGTCGGCCCCGCCCCGGTGCAGACGGGTGGACCCCAGCTGTTGGTCGGCACGACCGGGCCGAAGACCGTCAAGTCGGCTGCCGCGTGGGCCGACGGGCTGGCGGGCACCACGCTGGACCTCGACACAGCCAAGCAAAGCGAGCTCTACGACATCGCGCGGACGGCGTGGGCGCAGGCCGGAAAACCGAAACCACTGCTGGCGACCTCGTTCTGGTTCGCTGTCGGCGACGGCGATGAGTCGCGTGCGCAGGTGCACCGCCATCTCCGGCGGTACATGAACTGGATCCCGGCGGAGTACGTCGACGCGATCGCCCCCAACACCGGCTGGGCCGGCAACGAGGGCGAATTGCACAGTGTCCTAAGGCAATTCGACGACATCGGCACCGACGAGGTTCACCTCATCCCGACGAGCTCCGACCTCGACCAGCTGCGCCGGGTCGCCGACGTCGTCAAGGACTTGGGGGCGGCGGGATAGGGGACCGGTACTAGACGTCCTCATCGTCATAGTCTTCGTAGTCCTCGTCGTCATAATCGTCTTCGTCTTCGTCTTCGTCTTCGTCTTCGTCGACGTACGGCGTGTTCAGACCGGCTAGGTGATCCGGATCGGCGGTGACCACCTCCCACTTCGCCGGCGGGTGGTATTCGGCCCACGTCTCCTCGTCGCCGAAGTGGATGGCGAGCACGCCACCGTCCAGAAATTCGAAGCCGTCGTCGTCGCCGTAGTCCTGCGGCTGCGGTTGTCCGCTGAAACGCACCTTGAACGCCATGGCGGCCAGTTTTGCACGACGCGGGAGGCAGCGACCGGCTAGGGCTGCACCGCGTCCGGTGATTCGGGCAGCACCTGGCCGCCGTCGACGGCGATCGCCTGCCCGGTGATATAACCGGCCTCCTCCGTCGCGAGGAAGGCCGCCAGATAGCCGATGTCTGCAGGCTTGCCGAGCGCGCCAGCGGGGATCGCACGCGCCATGCCCGCAAGATAGTCCGAGCCCATATCGGCGAGACCCTCTGTCAGGATGTTTCCAGGTAGCACGGCGTTGACGGTAATCCCGTGCGGCGCAAGCTCGATCGCGGCGGTCCGCATGAACCCGAGCTGCGCCGACTTCGACGCGCCGTAATGCGACCAATTGGGAAAACCCGTGATGGGCCCCGTGATCGACGACGTCAGGATGACCCTTCCACGGCTGGAGGCGATCAGCGAAGGCAGGCATGCCTGCACCGAGTAGACGGTGCCCTTAACATTGACGTCGAGCACCTCGGCGAGCTGTTGCGGGGTCATCGTGGCCAGCGGCGCCTCGGGGAAGATGCCGGCATTGGCGCACAGCACATCAATTCCGTCGAAGGCGTCGACGACTGCAGCAGCCATCGCCGTACACGACTCGGGATCGCTGACGTCGGTCGCCACCCCGATCACCTTGCCGTCGCCGAGTCCGTCGAGCCCGGCCACCGCAGCATCGATGTCGGCGGTAGACCGTGCGGCCACTGCGACATTGGCATGTGCCTCGGCGAAAACGGAGGCGATCCCGCGGCCGATACCCTTACTGCCGCCGGTCACGACGACGGACTTACCTGCAAGCGCGAACACAGCACTCAGTGTGGACCAGCACCAGTCGTCGCGCAGGCGGAGGAACAGTATCGGTTGCCGTACCAGCGGCCAGGCACAAGGATTCCGAGTCGATGGACTTCAACCACGCCGTGGAACTGGCCGGCATCGACGCGGTAGGGCAGGGTGCACTCGTGGCCGCCGGCGACGTATCGGCGGTCGAGTTATTGGAGGCCGCGGTGATGCGGCTCGAGGCCTCGCGCGACCTCAATGCGATCATTGTCGACCTCGTCGACCGCGGGCGGGCACAGGCCGCCGAGTTGGACGCCTCGGGCCGCGCGGCCGGGCCGGGGCCATTGGCCGGTGTGCCGTTCCTGCTCAAGGACCTCGGTGCATCACTGGCCGGCACGCCGGAGGCAATGGGCTCGCGGGCGCTGCGCACCCGCGTCGCGACGGAGACCGCGTGGATCGTCGAGCGCTACCTGTCCGCCGGGCTTGTGGTGTTCGGCAAGACCAATACGCCCGAATGGGGCAACCACTGCACGACGGAGCCGTCGCTGTTCGGTCCGACGGTCAATCCGTGGTCGCCGTCGATCACGCCGGGCGGATCCAGCGGTGGATCGGCTTCTGCGGTGGCTGCGGGCGTCGTTCCCGCAGCGTCCGGAGGCGACGGCACCGGCTCGATCCGCGTGCCGGCGTCCTGTTGCGGGCTCGTCGGCCTCAAACCGCGTCGCGGCCGCAGTTCGTTCGCGCCCGGATCCGGCCACTCGCTGGAAGGTATGGTGAACGCGCACGCACTCACCCGCACCGTGCGCGACAGCGCGGCCTTGCTCGACGTCATCGCGGGCAGCGTGCCGGGCGACCCCTATTTCGCGCCGCCGCCACCAGTGACATACACAGACGCGATCGCAGAAAGTCCTGCGCCCCAACGCATCCTGCTGGCGACGTCTTCGCCGTTTCCGGGAACGCAGACCGACCCCGCCGTGGTGGCCGCCGTCGAGGACACCGGGCGACTGCTCGCCGAGCTCGGCCATACGGTCGAAACAGGCACTCCCACAATAGATGCCGACGTGGTGGCCGATGCCATCGCGGTGCTGCACACCGTCAGCAATGTCCAACTCCACGAGCTCGCGACCACCCATCTCGGACGCGAGCCGATTGAGGACGAATTCGAACCCAGTACATGGGTGATGGTCCGTGAGGGTTTCAGGACTACCGGAGCCGCATACGCCGGTGCGATAGCGGACGTGCACGCCCAGACGCGCCGCTTCGCAGCCGGCATGGCGAACCATGACGTGCTGCTGGTGCCGACCCTGCTGACTCCTCCGCCGCCGTATGCGTTGCTGAACCAGCCCCGCGGCAGCACCCGCGCGTTCTTCGACGTCGAATTCGCGACGACGGGCTGGACGTCGTTGGCGAATATCACTGGCTGGGCGGCGATCTCACTTCCCTTGGGCGGAACCGAGGACGGTCTGCCGATCGGTGTGCAGCTGATGGCGCCCGAGGAGACGGTGTTGCTGCAACTCGCCGGGCAGCTGGAGGCCGCCGCCCCATGGGCCGACCGGCGGCCGCCGATGTGGGTGGGCTGACGGTTCAGTTGCGCAGCAGGAACCCCGCGTCCAGCGGCCATGAGGTTCCGGTGATGAACCTTCCCGCATCGGAGACCAGCCAAGCGACCGCACTGGCGACGTCGTCGGATTCCAACAGCGGAATGGGCAATGCATTCTGCTGAGCGACGATCCACGGGTCGCCGGCTGCCACCAGTGCCATCGTCGCGTCGTTGAGAATCATGTCGGTCGCGACACCGCTCGGATGAATGGTGTTGACGCGAATCGAGTGCGGCGCAAGCTGAGTCGCCCATCCCTGCATGAGGGCAACCAGTGCCCGCTTGGACGCGGCGTACGCCTGGGGTCCCGCGCGCTCAGTGCCCAACGCCTTGATTCCCTGCGTGGAACTCGTCAAGACGATGGATCCGCCGCGACCACCCTCGATGAGCACCGGGATCGCCGCGTCGACGGTATTCCACGCGCCGATGAGATTTACGTCGACGATGTCGCGGAAGGTCTGCTGACGGTCCTCGCAGTCGGTGACCCGAATGATGCCCGCATTCGCCACGACGATGTCGAGGCGACCGAACTCGCGCACGCCTTCTGCCACCACAGCCTGCATGGCATCGGCATCGCGAACATCGACCTGCCCCACCAAGATTCTGCGACCACGAGCTTCCACAAGCCGCCCCGTCTCCGCCAGATCATCGGGTGTCGAACCGGGATAGTCGGTGGACGCGAAGTCTGCGCAGATGTCGACGGCGATGATGTCAGCGCCCTCGCTGGCGAGCTTCACGGCGTGGGCCCGGCCCATCCCGCGCGCGGCGCCGGTGATCAACGCGACGCGGCCGTCGAGGCTACTCACCTTGTGTCACCTGGAAGTTGACATTCTTGGTGACGGCTTCCCACTCATCGATGGACGCCGAGAACGAGGCGAGCTTGTCGCGCACTGCCTTCAACACGTCGCGGCCGAGCAGCAGTCGCAGCGGCGGCTCGTCGAGCGTCGTCACCATCAGCACCGCTTCGGCCACCTTTCGGGGGTCGCCGGGAAGGTGGTTGGCGAATTCCTTGATCAGCGTTTTGCGCGCGCCGACGTTGTCCTCGTAATCGCCTATGGGAGTGGCTGATTCCCACATCGAGCGGGCGGCCCAGTCGGTGCGGAATGCACCCGGTTCGATCGCGGTCACCTTGATGCCGAAGGGTTTCACTTCCTGTGCGAGCGCTTCGGTCAGCGCCTCGAGCGCGAACTTCGTCGACGAGTAGTACGCGTTGGGTGGGTTGGCGACCAGACCGGTCATCGACGAGATGTTGACGATGTGGCCCGACTGGCGGGCACGCATCTGGGGTAGCACCGCTTTGATGGTGTCCACGACACCGAAATAGTTCGTGTCGAACAGTTTGCGGACCTTGTCGTCCTCACCCTCCTCGACCGCCGAAAGATAACCGTTGCCTGCGTTGTTGACCAGAACGTCGATCCCGCCGAACGCATCGTCGGCCGCCTGGACGGCCGAGGCGATCTGGTCCTTGTCGGTGACGTCAAGCGCGACGATCGCGGCGCTGGCGCCGAACGTGTCGGCGAAGTCGGCAATCGTCTCCGTTCGCCGTGCTGTGACCACGGCCGAGTGTCCGGCTTCCAATGCGGTGCGGGCGATCTCACGGCCGATGCCAGTCGAGCAGCCGGTGATGAACCAGCGGGCCATCTCAGTTCGTCCCTTCGGGGAGCCGCCGCAGATATGCCGCGCGGCGGTCGGCGAGTTGGGTCGCGCGTTCCTGCGCGGACACGCGACGAAGGGTGGGCACTTCCTTCTCGAGGTCGTCGAGTTTCACCACTCGACCGCGGGCGCCGAGATCCTCTTTCGGCCCGTCGTCACCGAATTCGGCCATCCGCAAGGTCAGGATGCCCTCGCGCAGCCCGTCGGAGTCGATCCAGTTGGCCAAACCGGGATCGGTGGGGGAGATGACATAGCTATAGGTGCCGTCGTCATTCGGTTCCGACTGCGCCTTGTTCAAGCTCCCGGTGCGGTCGATGATGTCCAGCGTTGTGCCCCAGATGTTGCTCAAGGGCACGGTGAAGTACTCGGCGCCACCGTCGCTGACGTCGACGACGAATGCTTCGCCGTGGTTCAGATCGAATCTGCCCATCACGTACACCTGGTTGCGCATGGCGCCGACCCGGTCGGCCGACCAGGCGAGATTGAAGTTGTTGGCCGGCATCTTGTAGATCCCGTGACTGAGCTTGCCGGTGAAGTTCGCGAAGTAGGCCATCATGTCCGCTGTGGCCTCGGCCTGTTCATCAACAGTGCGAGGCGGTGTCGTCGGTGCGGGGCCGAGGCGTTGCACGGACAGATGGTTGGGGTCGTCGCGGTCCCAGTTGAGCAGCACGTCGCGAATGTAGAACTCGTGGGCCTCCGGCGTCGTTTGTACGTGGTTCGTACGGCCGTTGGCGGGCTCGGAATCGACGGTGATGGTGAAGGATCCGTCGCCGTCGGTACCCATCGTGCGGCCGTTGAGCACCGCGACGGTGCCCATGTTGGCATCCCACAATGTGAAGTAGTTCTCCGTCATTCGGTTCGCTCCCACCCGGCCGCGGATCTCGTAGCGCTCGTCGCCGGAAATCGGAATGACGCGGTACACGCTGTCGGGATTGTCGATACCCCAGCGTGATCCGGGGATGGCACGACCGGCCACCGGGTGGCCGAGCCGGGTGATGCAGCTGACCTTTGGCCGCAGCTTGTCCTGATTGGACGACCACACCGCCGCCGAGAACATCACTTCGGCGAAGGCGTCGTCGAATCGCTCGCGCATCGCGTCGGACGCTTTGGCCCTGCCCAGCCAGATGTCGGCGACGCTTCGGTACGCCGCCTTGACCGTCGGACGGGTGGTGAGCTCGAGCGCCGCGAGCTCCTGCTCGTGCTGTGACTCCGTCGCTACAGGATCACCGGTGAAATCGGACATTCAGCTCCTCCTCGAAGGGGTTGCCCCGGAACGGAATCGGGAGTTGTAGGCGGCGAACAGCTCGTCGATCTGCCCGTCGCTCAAGCCGAAGTCGCCAGGGGCGTACGCCGGACGGGACGCCTCGCGTGGACGTTCGCCCAGCCAGCGGCGCATCGCTGATTCGGCTTCGTAGGTCAATGACACGCCGATGGCGTCGTACACGCGAGCCACCTGCCCGATCGGATCAGCGACAGCGTCGGCGAACTCGATGTCCGTACACCGCGATGCCTCGTCGGTCCACGCCGCGCGGGTTGCCATCGCGCGGTTGTTGGTCCAGCCCATCCGTTGCAGCCACTCGGCACCGACGCGGTGCCGGTCCACCGCGTCGGCGTGCATGGCGTGCAATGTCGCGTTGAGGCTGGCACCGGAGGCGATCGTGTCCTTGGGGTCGCGGTGCATATGCACGACATGCAGATCGGGAAATTGCGCGCGCAGCGTATCCAAATAGCCAAGGTGGGCAGGGGATTTGAGCACCCACCGCTGCGCCGTGCGACCGGACTGCCGTTTCTGCCATTGAAGGAACTGCAGCATGCGGTGCAGGTAGGCGTACGCCGGGGTGAAATCCTGACCGTCGATCCACGACCGGTAGTGCGGCACATGTGCGCCGGACTCGGGGACGTGCGAGAGGAACGCGTCGGAGAGGAAGACGATCTCCTCTTCGGGTTCGCGGGCGTACATGGGATGGATCGAGAAGAGTTCGGGCGCCAGCTCGCGTGATGTCGCCTCGCGGTTCTCGCTGATCGCGATCCGTGGGTCCTCGCGCGCGTCGAAGCCGTAATCCAGCTTGGGCGCGACTTCCACGACCTCCCAGCCGTAGGCGCAATGAAACCGGCTGTCGGCGGCAAGCAGTCGCTGCAGGAGCGTGGTACCGCTGCGCATCATGCCGACAACAACGATCGGTGCGACGATCTTTTCCGCGCTGATCTCGGGGTGGCGCCGGATCCATTCTTGGGCGCGCAACCGCATGCGCAGGCTGTGAATCAGGCCCGACCGTAGGATGTGCACGCCGATGTCGTTCAACTCGGCGGCGGAGTAGCTGTCAGTCAGCACGGTCAACGGCTCCGTGAACGGCAGGGGACCCCACTCATTAAGACATTCCTTGCGCTGCGCGGCACTCATGAGCGCGGTGGCGTCGAAGGCACGTGCCACGGCAGTCAAAATTTCAGGTGTTTACTCGTGTCGCCGACCTGATCGACGAACATGATCCGGGTATCGAACCACCACGTGCCGTCGATGCGGTGGAAGGTGTCGCGGTAGTGGCCGGTCACGATCACCTGCAGTGGCAGTTCGGGCGTCGCCTGGGTCACGCAGTAGTACGCGCTGCCACGCGCGGTGCCGGCTTCCTCGTCAACGTGCAACCGCACGTTGCTCGTGAAGTGCTTCGTTTTCGGGGTGCCATCGTCGTACAGGCGGGTGGCCATCTCGTACATCTGACGCACCCTGTCGACCCCGTCGAAAACGGTCTCGGGCGGACCATCCTCCATGCCGCAGATGCGGCCGTGGGCGAACAACGCGGCGACCCCGTCGAGGTCCCCGGCATCGAGGCGCTCCGCATAGGTGTAAACCAGGTTCTCGATCTCGCGGGCGTCGTCGCTCATCGGCGGTAGACAACCAGCCGGAAACTGTCATGTCAACGTTTGCGTTCACAGGGCAGCTCAGCCGCCGATCCCGTTATCGAGGCCAAGGTGGGTGCCGAAATACCACGGGACACCGATGTGTGCGGCTATTGCGACGAGCACGAGTACAACCAGTGCGGCGAGCCATGCGACTGTCCGCAACCGGGTGCCGATCCGCGGAAGAGCCAGCGCCAAGAAGAGCAGGCTCAAACCAGCCTGCACCCAGGCGAGAACCCTCAGAGGTGCGTCTGCCGCCTTCTGATAGTCGGTGACGTGCCCATCGGGAAAGCCGAACATGTATACGTCCATGTTCGTTTTGAGGGCCAGCCCGAAGGCGGCGACTGCGCAGATCACGCAGCAGATTATTGAGAGGGCCCGCAGCGGTCCTCTGCCCGCGCCTTCGGCAACCATCAGAGCATTATCAAAGTCCAGGCTGCATGGGGTCGACTGCACTCTTTATCTATGTCGCACCCACGGCATGGCTTGAGGGCGCCAATGAGGAATTCGAGCGCTCGCAGCGATTAGCGGTCGTCCTTGTCCTCGTCGTCCTCGTCGTCCTCGTCGTCCTCGTCGTCCTCGTCGTCCTCGTCGTCGTCGTCGTCGTCCTTGTCCTTGGACTCGTCCTTGGACTTGTCGTCGTCGGACTCCTTGTCCTTGTCTTCGTCCTTGGACTCGTCCGATTTCGCATCCGATTTGTCTTGGTCACCGTCATCGGACTCGTCAAGTCGGTCGGCGTGCTTTCTCAATAGCCTGCTCAAGTCACGGGCTTCCTGGGCATCCAACGCATCGTCGAACATCCGCTCCCCGTCCTCGGACACACGCTCGAGGTAGACCTCGCCCTCCTTGATGCCGACATTCCATTGGCCGCCCTCACGATCAACCATCGCCGCCCTCCTATTCGCATGACAAGACGAACGACGGGTACCCACTATTCAGCGTCAGGCCGACATGACGGGAATCAATTCGGCGTGCACCGTGTGGCCGTATTTGGACCGACCGAGGCGATGCGCGCCAGGGACCAGCACGCCATGAAGCAACGGGTACTTCCGCCGAAGGAGCCGGGCTGCCTTCCTGTACTCATCGCCGTCGAGCAACCGCACCTGGCCGGATTGCATGTCGCCGGTCGCCGTACCCTTCATCGTCGCCGGACCGAACTCGACGTTTGGGTTGCGCCGCATACGACGCACCTTCACGGCGTTGTCGAAACTACGGAAATACGCACGATCTCCGTCCACCACGATGCTGATCGGAGAAGTCCCGGGCGTTCCGTCCTTGCGAAATGTGGTGAGCCTGATGGTTTTCTGACGCACGAACGGGGCCAATGCCGGATCGGTAGCGGAGCTGACATAGCCCACGACGTAGCCGAGTTGACGCAGCCGGAGCGCAAAGGCGACGGCGAGGGCCACCGACGCCGCACCGAGCAGCCAGGCTTGGGCGGGGGAGCCGCCCAGATCAAGGTCCATCACGTGGTTGACGGTGTGGATCGCGTTGGCCACGAAGAATCCGGCAATCGCAGTGAGCAACGCGTCTGACCAGATCAGAGCCAGCAGAAGCGTCGCGCCGAGGCCTATTTGGAAGGCGCCGAGGTCGTGCAGGAAGTGCTCGTGGTCGGCGAAGCCGACGGATCGGGCAAACGAGCCGGGATCGATGAGACACCACAACCCGATCACGATGGTGAGCAGTCCGAGCAGCGCCGTCACCGTGGTCACGTACACACGTGCGGCTGTTCCTTCACGGTTCATGATGGCCGTCCTTTGCAATCAGTTTTCGTTCTCATGATTAGACGAGAGGGGGTGCAGGTGTGTGACAGTCCGCGAGGTGGGCAGGTCCGCGAATGGCACGCCTGGCCTCACGAGCGAGCGGCTATTCGTGCGCGCCGGAGCAGACCGGTCCTATACGATTCAGCCGCAGCCGAGGTTCAACAGCCCGACTGTGGACAATCACACATCCATGGCGACCTTTGACCAACAAGATGCCTCCCAGGATTAACGCAGGTTTCTGCAGCTGCCTTGCCACGTAAAAAGCCTTGGTAGTACGGCCCTTTGTGGTCGCACAGGCCCCGCAGTACAGCAGTCTCACAGTCTGAAGCTGCTGCATACCGACTCAGAGCCAGAATTGCCGGCAATTACTGGGCGTAGCGTTCGAAACATGTTGAGTAAAGGCGCGATCCGGCGTGAGGTTCTCATGATGCGGGCGTTTCAGAACCGTGTCGTCGGTCCTGTTGTGCGCCACCTTGCGGGCCCGGAACAGTTAATGCGCGAAGGGATGGGATTTTGGCCTTCCCGCGTCGTTCTTCTCGCCGTCGAGTGCGGTC
>LZSH01000112.1 GCA_001665255.1 Mycobacteriaceae bacterium 1482268.1
CATGATCGGGGTGGCCACCACCGGCCCCACACCCTCATCGGCCACACCGGACTCAGCCTCGACGACCCCGGCCACCCTGACCGAAGAAATCCTGGCCGGCATCTACGCCCAAGTCCTAGGCCTCGAACGCGTCGGAGTCGACGACTCCTTCTTCGAACTCGGCGGCGACTCGATTTTGTCGATGCAGGTGGTGGCTCGGGCGCGGGTTGCTGGTGTGTTGTGTCGGCCGCGGGACATTTTTGTGGAGCAGACGGTGGCGCGGTTGGCCCGGGTGGCCGGGGTCGTCGAGGCTGAGTCCGGTGTGGCCGATGAGGGTGTGGGGCCGGTGGTGGCCACCCCGATCATGCACTGGTTGCGTGAGATGGATGGCCCGGTTGAGTTGTTCAACCAGACCATGGTGGTGTCGGCCCCGGCGGGGGTGAGCGCCGCCGATGTGGTGGTGGTGGTGCAGGCGGTGTTGGATCGCCATGCCATGTTGCGCTGCCGGGTGGCTGATGACGGCGTGGGTGGGTGGTCGTTGACCGTGCCGGAGGTCGGGGCGGTGGATGCCCGTGATTGCCTGCAGTCGGTTGCGGTGTTGACCGAGGCGGCGGTGGTGGAGGCGCGGTCGCGGTTGAATCCGGCGGCGGGGGTGCTGCTGCGCGGGTTGTGGGTGGAGTCGACCGGTCAGCTGGTGTTGATTGTTCATCATCTGGCTGTTGACGGGGTGTCGTGGCGAATCCTGTTGGAGGACTTGAGTATTGCGTGGGCGCAGCATCACGGTGGGCAGCCGATAGCGCTGCCGGCGACGGGGACGTCGTTTGCCCGGTGGTCGGCGCTGTTGGCTGAGCACGCCCAGGATCGGCAGGTGGTGGACACCGCGGCGGTGTGGCGGCAGGTGGCTGCGACGCCGGCGGTGTTGCCGGCGGTGGCGCCTGGGGTGGATACGTTGGCCACGGCGGGGCATTTGTCGGCCGAGCTGGATGTGGAGACGACTCGCACGCTGTTGGGTGAGGTGCCCGCGGCGTTTCATGCTGGCGTGCAAGACATTTTGTTGATCGCGTTCGCGTTGGCGTGCGCGGAGTTCACCAATGCCGGTGGGGCGCCGATCGGCATTGATGTGGAGGGTCACGGCCGTGATGAGGAGTTGGCCGCCGGGGTGGATTTGTCGCGGGTGGTGGGCTGGTTCACCACGTTGTATCCGGTGGCGTTGAGTGTTGGCGGGTTGGACTGGGGGCAGGTGCGCGCCGGTGAGGCGGCGTTGGGGGCGCTGGTCAAGCGCGGCAAGGAGCAGTTGCGTGGCTTGCCGCAGGGGTTGACCTTTGGTCTGTTGCGGTATTTGAACCCCGAGGTCGAGTTGGGCGGGTCGGCTCCGGTGCTGGGGTTCAACTATCTGGGTCGTCTCGGCGCGGCCGGTGGTGAGCTTTCCGAGGATGTGTGGCGCGTCAGTGCCGAGGGGTTGGCGGTGGCCGGGGCGGTCGCGCCGCTACCGATGTCGTTGGCCCATACCGTCGAACTCAACGCCGTGACCGCCGACACCGCGCAGGGTCCGCGGTTGCAGGCCAACTGGACGTGGGCGGCCTCGGTGTTGGATCGCGGCCAGGCCGATCGGTTGAGCCGGTTGTGGTTTGAGGCGTTGGCCGGGATTTGTGCCCATGTGCGTGCCGGTGGGGGTGGATGGACGCCGTCGGATATCGCCCCGGCCCGGCTGTCTCAGACCCAGCTCGACGAGTTGTGCGGTCATTACGAGGTCGCCGATGTGTTGCCGTTGA
>LZSH01000113.1 GCA_001665255.1 Mycobacteriaceae bacterium 1482268.1
CCGACGTACCCGGCGCCGAGGTGCCGTTGCGGCAGTCGACCGCGTCCGGCCTGTGCAGGGTGGCGGTCCAGCGGCCGTTCGCCAGATGCGCGTCCCAGGTCAGGGCGTTATCGCTGACGATCTGCGCGCAGCCGGCGCCACACGGGTGGACGGTCCACACCGTCGGGGCGTTTCCCGATTCACGTATGCCGCTTCGGACGACGGTGTACATGCCGCTGAACGCTTCGGACCATGCCGGCGCGGCGAGGCCGACCGCCGTCGCGCTCATCACGCCGGCTACCACAACTGTCCGATGGATCCTCATGCTCTCCCCTTGCCAGACAACGCTCTAGTTGATTGCATGCGATGCGCACATTGTCCGACCAAGGCGCCTCTCAGGTTGCCGATCGGCCGAGATAAGTCCCCTTATCTGCCTTTACCCGACCTTGACCGTAGGTTGAATCGGCCCACCGACGATGGCCTAGTGACTACGCTTCTAGCGGTGGAACTGGGGGTTTTGGGGCCTCTCCAGGTCCGGCAGGCCGGCCGTCCGGTCGCGATCCCGGGCGCCAAGCCGCGCGCCATCCTCACGATGCTCGGGCTGCACGAAGGCTCGGTCGTATCGGCCGACACATTGGTCGAACTGCTCTGGAGCGACGACCCGCCACGCACCGCCGCCAAGGCTTTGCAGACCCATATATCGGCACTTCGTCGCACTCTCGGCGACGGCGTCGTAATGACCCTGGGAGCGGGTTGGGCCCTGGCCGAGGCGGACGTCGACGCCTCGCGCTACAAGATCGCCGCTCGATTGGGCCGCGACGCCGCTGCCGCCGGCGACATCAGTCAAGCGGTGGCCCGCTTCGAAGAAGCGCTGATGCTCTGGCGCGGGATTCCCGAACTGCCCGACGGGCAGCGTGGGGCATCGGAGAAGACGCGGTGGATCGAGACGCATTCCGCGCTTGTCGAAGACCGAGCGGACGCGTTACTCGTCTCCGGCCGTGCCGCGGAAATCATCGGCGAACTCGAAGCCGCTGTCGCCGACGCCCCGCTTCGCGAAAGGCGGTGGGGCCAATTGATGCTCGCGCTCTATCGTGCAGGCAGACAGGGCGAGGCGCTGGGCGCCTACCAGCGCGCGCGGTCGCTGCTGGCCGACCAGTTGGGCGTCGACCCCGGACCGGAACTTCGGCGGCTCGAGGCCGCCATCGTGGCCCAGGACGCAGCACTGGATATGCCTGTGGCACAACAGGCATCGAGCATCACCCGCGCGGTCACATTCCTGCTGACCGACATCGAGGGATCGACCGCCGCGTGGGAGGCCGACTCCGACGCGATGGCAGTCGCACTCGCGCGCCACGACGAACTCGTCGAACAGGTGGTGACGTCGCGCGGCGGGCGGCTGATCAAGACGCGCGGCGAAGGCGACGCCACGTTCTCGGTCTTCGAGCGGCCGTCGGCCGCCGCAGCCGCTGCCATCGAGCTGCAAGATGCTATCGGCCATGAGCCGTGGGAGCTGCAGGCGCCCTTACGAATTCGGGTGGCGCTGCACACCGGTGAGGTCGAACTGCGCGACGGCGACTATTTCGGCCGGGCGGTTAACCGCGCCGCACGGCTGCGGTCGCTGGCATCAGGCGATCAGATCCTGTGTTCGGGTGCGACCGCCGAACTCGTCATCGATTCGCTCCCCGACGACGTCGTGCTCGCCGATCTCGGTATGCGCCAACTGCGTAACCTCGCGCGCCCGGAGCATGTGTTCGAGCTCCGGATGGAGGGCCTCGACGACCGGCCGCAGGACGTGACGGTCGATGAGCCCGTCACGCGGCCCGATCTTCCCACCGTCCTGACCAATCCAGGGCCGTTCGTCGGTCGAGGACGTGAACTCGCCCGGCTGTTGTCCGCGTGGCAGGCCGCGCTCGGCGGCGGTATGAGCGCGATGCTGATCGCAGGCGAACCGGGCGTGGGCAAGACGCGTCTGGCTGCAGAGTGGTCGCTGCAGGCATATGAGCAAGGAGCATTCGTGCTCTACGGCCGTTGCGACGAGGATCTCGGTGCGCCCTATCAGCCGTTCGCTGAAGCGCTGCGGTCGCTGGTGCCCTGCCTGGGTGAGAGCCGGCTGCGTGGGCTACGTGGACTTGAGGCGCTACTTCCCCTTGTTCCCGGGTTGACCGATGTCCTGCCTGATCTTTCGGCCCCCACGCGCTCGGACCCGGACACCGAGCGCTACGCGTTGTTCGACGCTGTCGTTGCGGTGTTGGAACTCGCCTCCGCGAGCGCACCTGTCGTCCTGATAATCGACGACCTGCACTGGGCAGCGAAGTCGACGCTGCTTCTCTTGCGTCACCTTCTGCGTTTCGGCGAGCGCGCCCGCGTCCAGGTAGTCGGGACCTACCGCAGCACGGACCTCGACCGCTCCCATCCCCTGGCCGCGATGCTCGCCGATCTGCACCGTGACGGCACCGCCGAGCGGCTCCAACTCAACGGTCTCGATGAAGACGACGTGACCGCCTACGTCGCCGAAGTGGGTTACGACGACGAGGAACTCGCCAGGGCATTGGCCTCGGTCACCGGTGGCAACCCGTTCTTCCTCATCGAAGCGCTGCGCCATGTGGACGAGAGCGGCGGCGTCTGGGATCAGAGCACGCTGCCGCAGGGTGTGCGAGAAGCGGTCAGCCGCCGCCTGTCCCGACTTCCGGCGGAGACGAACAAGGCGCTCGCCGCGGCCGCGGTTGTCGGAAGCCGATTCGCGGTCGAACTCGTTGAGCGCGTGGTCGATCAAGACCTCGTCGACGCGTTCGACGAAGCATGCAAGGCCGGCATCGTCATCGAAGAGCCCGGCGGTCGCTACCGGTTCAATCACGCGCTGATCCGGCAGTCGTTACTCGCCGAACTCCCATCTGTGCGGCGCATGCGGCTGCATCAGCGCATTGCGGCGACTCTGGAAAGCGAGCCAGGCACCGACGATGAACTGCTCGCGGATCTGGCACACCACTACTTCGAATGCGCCTGGGCCGGCAACGCGGCCAAGGCCGTCGAGTACTGCCGGCGTGCTGCAGACCAGGCGATGGCACGGCTGGCCTACGAGGGCGCTGCCGATCTGTACGACCATGCCCTGCATGCACTGGAGGAACTCGACGACGAGTTGCTCGACCGCGACGACCAGACCGCCGAGCTCCTGGTCGCTCGGTGCGAAGCGCTGTTCGCAGCGGGTGACATGCCTTCAGCGACAGACGCTGTAGCGCAACTGCAGTCGGCGACAAGCGATTCGCCGCGTCTGGCGGCATGGGCGGACTGCTTCGACGGTCAACTCTCGATGCTCACCCACCCCGAGCGGCTGGACGTCATCGAATCGTCGGTCGACGCCGCAGCGGCAACCTTGGCCGAACTCGACGATGCCGCGGGAGAAGCCAAGGCGCACACTGTGCGCGCCGGTTGCCTGGCACGTTTGGGACGCATCGGCGACGCCGAAATCGCGCTGGACCATGCGCTGACCGCGGCCCGCCGCGCTCGTGAGCACCGCAGAGTGAACTCGGTGTTGGCGAACGCGCCCCTTGCGGCGCTGTGGGGTCCCAATCCCGTGCCGCGGGCGGGCGGCCGTTGTCTTGACGTGGTGAGGTTGTTGCGGATAACGACGGATTCGCCTGCCGTGGAGGCGACGTCGACGCGGTGTCAGGCCGTGTTGGAAGCCTTCCGCGGCCGGGCCGCCGCCGCCCGTCGAATGATCGACTCCGCCCGTCGCACGGTCACCGATCTGGGCCTGCGGCATGCGCTGCTGGAGGTCGAGCAGTTTGCGGGCATCGTCGAACTCGTGATAGATGACCCTGCCGCCGCGGAGCCACACCTTCGCAAGGCCTACAATGGATTTCGTCGATTGCGTCTCGACGCCGATACCGCCGAGACGGCTGCACTCCTGGGTCGCGCGTGTCTGGCTCTCGACCGGAGCGACGAGGCCGAGGAGTTGTGCGCGGAAAGCGAGCGTCTGGCCGGTCACGCGTTGAAGGCGTCGATCGCGTGGCGCACGCTTCGGGCCCACTTGCTGTCGCGCAGGGGTGAACATGTCGAGGCGCGTGGCGTGGCAGAGGCCGCTGTGAGCTTGGCAGAGCGGACGGACCTGTTGGTCGATCACGCTGACGCGTGCCTCTCGCTGGCCATGGTGCTGAGTGCAGCAGGTGAGGCTTCGGGAGCCCGTGCCGCCGCCGAGCGGGCCGCGGAGTTGTATGAACGGAAAGGCGCTGCGGCGCTTGCGGAGAAGGCACGCGATGTCCTCGGCCAACGCAGCGTTTCGTCAGCTTCGGCTGTTCCCGGAACGCCGAAGGCAGAACCCGAAAACGAGTGCGTCCGAGTGCTCCGCAAGCTGTACGTCGCAGCAGGCCGCGAAGATTGGGATGAACTCGAGCGGTTGGTCGCCCCAGTCATCTCAGTGGAGAGTCGCCGCAGGGTTGTCGGCTTCCAAAGAATTGACTTCCAGTCAAAGAATTACATCAACGAAGTGCGGCGCGCGCGCAGCATCGGCCCGATGCAGCACCGTCAGGTGTGTATCGCCGTGCGGGGCGAACGCCTTGCTCTAACTCGCGTGCAGCTGAGTACTGCGGACCATAGCGCGGGAGCGCCGAGCGATGAAGTGCTCCAGTTATTCACCCTCGACGAGAGCGGACGAATCACACACGAATTGTGGTTCGACGTCGACGACATGGATGCCGCGATGGCCGAACTTGACGCTCTGCATCGGCAATTCGAAGCCTCACGGGCACAGGCGCAAACGCTAGAAAACACAGCCAGCCGAGTGGTTGACCGCTATCTGGCGCATTTCGCTGCACGCAAATGGGACCTCATGGTGGACACCGTGGCCGACGACTTCTTCGGCGACGACCGCCGCCCCGTGGTGAACTCAGGTGTCCGTCGTGGTCGAGACGAAGAAATCGCAAATCTACAGGCAATCGCAGAGGTGGGTTGCCGGAGTATCACGTCAACCCCTATCGCGACCCGCGGGGAACGGCTCGTCCTCGCTCGCCACTCATTCACCCTGGACGACTGGCCGGACTCGTTCCACAACCGAATGATCGATGTCGTCGAGATCGACGCCGACAACCGACTCGTCGCGCAGATCGCGTTCGATACCGACGACCTCGCCGCCGCTCTCGAAGAACTCGACGCTCGGTATCTCGCCGGCGAAGCGGCACCCTATGCGCGGACGTGGTCGGTCATCACACGAGGTTTCGCGGCGCTCAACAAGCGAGATCTCAACGAGATTCCCGCCACGACGGATGACTATCAGATCATTGACCATCGGCTGCATTCCGCGGTCGCTGCGGCCGACTTGACTGCGCTTTTCCATGCAACTTGGGAGCTCACGCCGCAGTTACACATTTACATCGAGGCGGTGCATCGTCTGGATGACCTCGGCACCGTCATCACGCAGGGCGCCGACGGAACATCAGAGGACGGCTTCGACGCCCAATGGCGAATGGTGCAACTCCTGACTGTCGAAGGTTTGAAGGGGCACCATTGCGAGCTCTTCGACGAGGCAGCTCTCGAGGCCGCACTCGCTCGATTCGACGAACTCCACCCGCAGGTGCGCCGACTAGAAAATGCCGCAAGCCGATGGATGCAGACTTACTTGCCCCACTTCGCGGCCCGTGACTGGAAAGCCATGGGAGAGATGCTCGCCGAGGATATCTGCACCGATGACAGGCGACGCACCGTCAACGCCGGAATCGTCCACGGCCGGGATATCGAGATCGCGAATCTGCGCGCCATCGCCGATATCGGAGTTGAGAAGATCAGTTCCACCACCATCGCCACGCGCGGAGAACGGCTCCTTCTGCATCGCACGAGCTTTCTCATTCCCAAGTGGCGCGAAGAACTTAATCACGGCGTGATTGAAGTCGTCGAACTCACTCCCGACTACCGGGGCGCGGCGCACGTCGTCTTTGATCCCGATGACGTCGACGCCGCGTTTGGCGAACTTGAGGCCCGCTATCTCGCGGGTGAAGCAGCACCGTATGCGCATGTGTGGCAGCACGCGGTAGACACTCTCGGCGAAGTCAACCGGCACGAGCCGGGCCGGATGGTCGACGGTATCGACTACTCCGATCACCGACGGGTGCCGTTCGCGCCCGGCGACTTTCGGAGGGCGGCCGAACAACTGTGGACATTGGTGCCCGATGCCAAATACCGCGTGACGACGGTACACGCGCTCGATGCAACGGCGACCGTAGCCAGCCTCCTGATCGAAGGAACCGATGCGCACGGCAACGAACTGCAGTGGGCTCGCTGCCTGTTGTTTGTCGCGGACCCGCTGAGTATGGACATCTACGAAGAGGACGATGTCGATACCGCGCTCGCGCGCTTTCAGGAATTGCACCGGCAGGAGCGCCGCCTGGAAAACGCGGCAAGCCGAACCTATGAACGCGCTAGCCAATACTTCGCTGCTAGAGACTGGACCGCCATGGCCGAGGCCTTGGCTCCGGGAGTGTGCGATGACGATCGGCGCCGCGGCGCGAACCACGGCGTCCAGCATGGACGCGAATTTGTCCTCGCGAATTCACAGACGGCGGCCAACCTTGGGGCCACGCATATCTCTGTGGATGTCGTCGCTACCAGGGGTGATCGACTCGCCCTGTGCCGCGTCTGCCACTTTGGTGACAACCAAGGGGCTCAACCATTCCACATGGAATCGCTCGGGGTGGTCGAGATCGGTACCGATGACAGGGTTTTGGCGCACGTTGCGTTCAGTCTCGACGACATCGACGCCGCGTTCACAGAGCTTGACGCGCGATACCTTGCGGGTGAGGCGGCACCGCACGCCCGCGTGTGGTCGGTTATCGCAAAGGCCTACGCAGGATTCAATCGCGGCGAACTTCCCGCCTCGACCGAGGATTGGGTGAACGTCGACAACCGGCGCGCGGCCGCGATGGCGCCGGGTGAAGGAACCGCATACTTCCGGGCGTCGTGGGAACTCGCTGCGAACCTGAACGTCCGTATCGAGGCCGTACATCGGCTGAGCGATTCAGGAGCAATCTTTACCCATGTGGGGAAGGGAAGTTCGCGCGACGGTTTCGAAGCCGAGTGGCGGACGGTCGACATCATGATGGTCGACGGTGACCTGGTCAGCCGCGGCGAGTTGTTCGACGAGGCAGACCTCGAGGCCGCACTCGCAAGATTCGAAGAACTTCATCAGCAGATTGGACAATTTGACAGCAGAGCGAGTCGGGCCGCAGAGCGATTCGTGGAGCTTTTTGCCGCGCGCGACTGGGAGGCCATGGCAGAGCTGTTCGCTGTTGACTATTACTGCGACGATCGCCGTCGGGTTGTCAACGCTGGGGTAAGACGCGGACGTGCAGCGGCAATCGAGGATCTGCAACTTGCGGCGGACGTTGGGCTGTTCACACGTGTCAGCGTCAGCATCCTCGCGTCGCGGGGCGAACATCTCATCGTTACGCAGTTCCGCGCAGCCGGCCGTGAAGCTGCGTCGATCCAATTCGGCGTCCTTCAGGTCATGGAGTTCGATGCCAACTATCAGGTCGCGGCTACGGCCATATTGGATCCCGAGGACCTCGATGCGGCCTTCGCAGAACTCGACGCACGCTACCTTGCGGGTGAAGCAGCACCGTATGCCCGCACGTGGTCGGTGATCGCAAATGCCTACGCAGGATTCAATCGTGGAGAACCCAGGCCGACGACGTCGGATTGGGTGAACGTCGACCACCGACGAATCCCCAGAGACAAGCTTGCGAAGGACGATCTGCCGGGATACCTTCGCGCCGCCTGGGATTCAGCGCCGAACCTCGCTGTCCATATCGAAACCGTGCACAAACTCGACCGCTTCGGAGCGGTGGTCACCCACGTCGCGCGTGGGACTTCGCAGGACGGCTTCGACGCCGAGTGGCGGTGGGTCGAGGTTCTCTGTGTCCAGGGCGACCGCATCAGCCGCTGCGAAATCTTCGACGAGGCAGACCTCGAGGCCGCGCTCGCACGATTCGACGAACTGAGTCAACCTGCGCGGCTCGAAAATGCCGCGACCCAGACCAGGAGGCGGTTAGCCGACGCATTCAACCGTCGCGATCTCGATGGCGTTCTTGCTGTCCATGACGAGGGCGCACGATACGAGGACCGGAGAAGAGGTCTGCGGAACGAGGGCCCGGTGGATCAAAAGTTAACGCACGGGCTGTTATTCGACGCGCCCGAGAGCTGGCGGCTGGAGATAGTGCCTGTGGCGATCAGGGGAAGTCGCTTGGCACTGACGCGTGACCAGTTTCACGACACTGAGGACACCGGCCGGCCGATCACCGTCGAACTGCTGTCGGTAACGGAAGTCAGCGAGGACGGATTGACGTACCGCGCCTTGCATCTCGACCCCGACGACATCGATACCGCCTTCGCGGAACTCGACGCCCGATACCTCGCGGGCGAAGCGGCGGCTCACTCGCAGATGTGGTCGGTTATCGCCCAAGGCTATGCGGCGCACAACAGGCGCGAAGCGCCGGCGACGTCCGACTGGACGGCGATTGACCATCGAGTACGCGAGACGTTCCACGCAACGGATCTCACGGCATACATCCGCAGCGCGTGGGAGCTGACGCCGGACGTCAAGATTTTCGTGGAGGCAGTGCATCGGCTCAGCGACTCAGAAGCACTCTTCACCCACGTGGCGTATGGAACGACAGAGGAATGCTTTGAGGCCGAGTGGCGGATGGTCGCCCTTGTCACCATGGAGGCAGACGGGCAAAACCGGTGCGAGCTATTCGACGAAGCGGAGTTCGATTCGGCGCTCGCCAGGTACGACGAAATCATCCGGAGCAGGCAAATTCGCGGTGAGTGAGGCAGCGTCGCAACTCCAACCGCTTTACCTGCTGGCCGACAGTCAACTGTTGTTCTGGAAGCGGCAGGGCCAACTCCTCCTCGAATCAGCCATCGCTGAGTTGCCTCCGGGACCGCAAGTCACCGCGGCGTATATCGGCGCCTCCAACGGGGACCGCCCAGAGTTCTACGAGATTTGCGAGGCGGCACTGGACGCGGCCAAAGTAGCCGATCGCCGCATGATCACGTCGCCGCTCAGTCCCGAAGACCGCGCCTACCTCGAGCGTGCCCGGTTGATCGTCCTCGCTGGCGGCGACGTGCGCATCGGCTGGGACACGTTCAAAACGACTGGCATGAACGATCTGATCCTGAGCCGATATGCCCACGGGGCGATCCTCGTCGGAATCTCGGCTGGCGCGATTCAGCTCGGCAGGTGCGCCGCCCTTGAGTCACCTCAATCCTCTGCGACCGAGATGCTCGAATTGTTCGCGCTGACTTCGATGGTGATCGACGTACACGACGAGCGAGCCGACTGGACACGCCTGACTCGCACCATTCGTTCGCTGAACGGAACAGCTTCCGGGCTCGGGATCCCGTCCGGCGGCGGAGTTATCTTCCACGCAGACAAAACACTTGAGGCTCTTAGACGTCCCGCTCACCTCTTTCAGGTCGACGGCACTCGCGTAACGCACACGCTGCTGCCCACCGCTGAGCGCGAATGACCGCGGCTGCGCATTGACTCTGCGTCGAGTGCGGAGACCACTCGCACTTCGCCGCCAAGGACGCAGAGTCAACGCGCTCGCGATCCCAACGGCACCCAGAAGACCGAGCTAAACGTGCCCCGCGTTCGGCGGGCTTGTAGTCACGTACGGGTTGAAAATCGTCGTCGACGTGGTCGGGGTCTCGGTGCCGGTGCCGCTGTCATCGCTACTTGGTGTCTGGCTGCCCGACGGTGGCGGCGGAGGAGGGAGCGGAAGGTTCTGCTCGCTGGTCTGCACACTCGGTCGGGGATAGCTCGTCGTGGTAGACGACGTGGTCGTCCAGGTGTCGGCGCTCGTCGATTCCGACGGTGGAGGCACGGGCGCCGGTGGCGTCAACGAGTCCTGCGCGGTCCTCATGACGGCGAAGATCAGGAACAGGATCAAGAGGACCGCTGCGGCGCCCGCCGCGAAGATGACGGCGGGTCTCTCAAACCACGACTGCAGATCCTTCTCGTCAACCGGCACGCCGGGATCTTAGACATGCCGGGTGAATTTGTCTGGTCCCATGGGACGGCGAGACGGTGTTCGTTCGATATCGCTCGGCGCGAGGCCAAACGGCACTTACCCGTTGGTGTCGATTATTGCGGGTTCGCAGACAGCACGCGGATGACTTCGCGCAGTGGCTCCGGAGATGTGGCGATTTCGCCGATGAAGGGATGCGACAGCATCATGACAAGGAAAAGGATCGTGCCGACCAGCACACCCAAGATGGCAACCATCGTGAAGTGGGTTGCCGGTTTCTCGACGCCATAGATGATCGCGCAGGCGAGTAACAGGCCGGCGGTAAGAAAGATGACTGCCCAAAGCGACCACGGCGGCCCGACATCAGTTCGTGCTTGAAGGACGCGCTGGGTGCGAGCCTGGCTGAGGTTGTCGAGATCGGTGAACGAGTTCACGAGCATTGTCTTCTGGACATCGGTACGCGCTTGGACCTGTTCATAGGCGGAGCGAAGACGGTGTAGCGCTTGATCGGCGGCTGGATATGACTGACCTCTGGCAGCTTCGTCCCATTCTATTAAGGCCGCTTTCTCATACTCCAACAGCGCGTTTCGTATCCGGTCGCTGTCGGTTTTATCGAACACGTCGAGATGGCTGGCCAGTTGGACGCCGGAAGCTCCTTCTGTGCGTGCTCTTCCGTCTGCGTCATTGATCTGGCCCCACATCGCGGAAACGACGAAACCTATGAAGAACGCGAATACAAAACCGATTACGCCGAAGGCGAATCGGATGACGTCGTTGTGCTCTTCGCCTCGGAGTCCTGCGAATCTGCGACGCACAAATATTTGGACGAGAACCGACAGGCCGGTGACAAAGGCGATGACACCGATCAACAACAGCCACGACGGTGAATGGCCCACCAACCACGCGCTCACAGCAGCACCTCCCCTGAGCAGGTTCCCGTCGCGCAGTAACGGGCGGGTTCTCGACTGTATGTGCGTGCTGCCGGTCTCACGGCGCAATCCGGGATTTCGAAGCCGATCTGGTGGCCGTCAGCCCTCATCCTCGATGTCAAACCCTAGTTGATTCAACAATGCGCGCACCCGCTGCTCGATCTCATCGCGGATTTGTCGTACAGCGCCCAAGGATTGATCTGCCGGATCGGCCAGTAGCCACTCCTCGTAACGGCGACCCGGCAACACCGGGCACGTGTCTCCGCATCCCATCGTGATGACGGCGTCTGCGGCGTCGAGCATGTCATCGGTCCACCGTTTGGGTTGTTCGGCGGTGATGTCAATGCCCTTCTCCGCCATCGCTTCAACCGCCGACGGGTTCACTTTCTCGGCTGGCTCAGACCCGCCCGAGTAGACCACTGCTCGGCCTTTTGCGAAGTGGGTGAAGAATCCCGTGGCCATCTGGGAGCGGCCCGCGTTATGGGTGCAGAGAAACAGGACGGTCGGTTTCGCCATGTCACTCGGTGGAATCTAACGGGCGGTCGGATCGATGCGGCACTACGGCTGCGTCCGCAGACTTCGCGATGTCGGGGTAGAGGACTAGTGCGAGCGCCAAACCGATTGCGCCACCAACAATCTGAGCGGCAATGAACGGCACCACAGAACTAGGTGCGATACCGGCGAATGAGTCGGAGAACATGCGTCCCACTGTCACAGCGGGGTTCGCGAAAGACGTGGAACTTGTAAACCAGTACGCCGCACCGATGTATGCACCCACCGCTGCTGCGGACATTGCGGCTCGACCCGTTCGCGCCAATACGAAGATCACAGCGATCAGTCCAGCGGTCGCTACCACCTCACCGATCAAATGCCCCATGGTGACTCGTGGCTTGGTGGACAGTTCGATGATGCGGCGGTCGAACATGATGTTGGCGAGTAGCGCACCGACAATTCCGCCGGCCACTTGAGCGACGGCATACTTCACCATGGACCTCGCGGCGATGCCTGTTGCGGCGCGGCGCCCCAAGAGCCAATCGGCCAGGGAGACAACAGGATTGAAATGCGCTCCCGATGCTGGACCGAATAGCAGGATCAGCACGGCCAGCCCGAGCACTGTCGCGGTCGAGTTTTCAAGCAACTGCAAGCCGACGTCGTTGGGGGACAACTGCGCGGCGGCGATACCTGACCCCACCACGATCGTCACGAGTAGCGCGGAGCCAATGAACTCCGCAAGGAGTCGTCTCGGCAACGGCTGGTCTGACCCCGCCGCGCTAGCCACTGTCGCTCAGCAGCATGACGCGGCGGGTTCGGCGAGCCGTTCGGGGCCGGTGCCGAAGGTTTCTGAGTCAGCAAGGACGGTGTAGACCTCCCACTTCTCTCCTCCGGGTCCGGTGACCCACACCTTGTCTTGGGTGGCGAAGCAGCATGTCGTTGCCATTTCCTCTTCGGCGAACAAGCCTTCGGATGCCAGTCGGGCAACTTCGGCATGGACGGCCTGGCTGGACTCGACTTCGACGCCGAGGTGGTTGATGGTGCCGCCCTTGCCGGGATTTTCCAGCAGCACCAACTTCAATGCCGGGTCAGCTACGACGAAGTTGGCGTAACCGTCTTTGAGCTTGGCTGGCTGCGCATCGAACAGCTTGGAGTAGAACCGCACCGCGTCAGCGAGGTTGTCAACGTTGAGGGCGAGTTGGACGCGGGACATGAGTGCCTCCCTACCTGTGAGACGTATGTCGAACTTGTGATGGACCGATCATGCCACCTCTTCGACATATGTCAACATCCTGTGGCACCATGATTTGCATGCCGAAGGCGTTACCAGTTGTCGATATGTCCGCTCCGGTGTGCTGCTCCCCTGTCGCGGCGGGCCCGCTGGGTGATCAAGCGGCGCTGGAGATTGCGCTCCGGCTCAAGGCTTTGGCCGATCCCGTGCGGGTCAAGCTGGTATCACTGTTGTTCAGCAGCCAGACCGGGGAAGAGTGCAGTTGCGACCTGGCAGCAGCAGTTGAGCTGACCGAGTCAACGGTGAGCCATCACCTGTCACAGTTGCGGCGGGCGGGGTTAGTGGAATCGGAACGTCGCGGTATGAACGTCTATCACCGCCCGCGGCGTGAATCATTGATTGCTCTTTGCGCGGTGCTGGACCCGAACTGCTGCCGGTGAGCTAGCTGGATCCGCCGTCCCGATCAGGGACCCATTGCGACATTTGCTGCCGACAAACGCTCGTTACGCTCTCCCGCCGTCGTGGTGTCGGTCACAATACGAATGCCAACGTCTCCCGAAGGGATGCGATCGTGTGGTCTTCGAGAATGGCCGTGAGCCGGCCGGATCGCCACTCATGGATTGCGCGGGTGTTCACGGTGCGGGCGACGATCTTGGAAATAAGCAATCGCGAACCTTGGGTTGGGGTGGTATTCGCGGTTCCGCTGACGGTCATCGCCCTTGCCGGGTTGATCACGCACCCCTACGTGTTCATACCGTTGTTGGTGCTGGCCGGCGTCGCTTTGGTCGCCGTGGAGTTCTACGCCGACCAGCAGACAGGGGGTGTGCACCGGGCGCCGGTCGCGGGCGACGCCCAGAAGCGGTACCGACCGTCCCACAGCAACCAGACGAGCACGCAAACCAAGCCGGATCCGAAACAACTCGAGATGGAAGCGCGCGCACGGGCAGAAGCCGCCGAAGCCGAAGCGCTCGCCGCCGAGACGCGGGCGCGGGCAGAAGCCACCGAGGCACAAGCCCTGGCGGCCGAAGCCGAAGCGCTGGCCGCCGAAGCCGAAGCGCTGGCCGCCGAGGCGCGGGCGCAGGCAAAAGTCGCCGAAGCCCAAGCCCTGGCCGCCGAACCCGAAGCACTGGCCGCCGAGGCACGGGCAAAAGCGGAGGCCGCCGAAGCCCAAGCCCTGGCCGCCGAGGTCAAGGCGTGGTCTCGGGCGCGGACAGAAGCCGCCGAAACCGAAGCCCGCGCCGCCGAGGCAAGAAAGCAGGCACAAGCCGCTGAGGAACAAGCCCGCGCCGCCGAGGTGTGGGCACAAGCAGAAGCCGCCGAAGCCCAAGCTCGCGCCACCGAGGCCCGAAAGCGGGCACAAGAGGCCGAAGAACAAGCCCGCGCCGCCGAAGCGTGGGCGCAAGCAGAAGCCGCCGAAGCCCAAGCCCGGGCCGCCGAAGCCAGGGCTTGGGCGCGAGCGCAAGAAGAAGCCGCAGAAACCGAAGCCCGGGCCGCCAAGGCGGGGAAACAGGCAGAAGCCGCCGAAGCCGAAGCCCGGGCCGCCGAGATATGGGCAGGCGCGAAAGCTGCCGAAGCCCAAGCGCTGGCCGACGAGGCCCGCGCGCGGGCGACCCAGCTACGGCTTGAGGCAGAGGCCAAGACCAAACGGTTTCCTCACGTCAACTAACGCTTGGCGCATGCCCGAAGGGCCGAAGGGCCGAAATCCGCCCGAATCCGCTCTGAATAGCGGGACAGACGTCTTTACTCGATCTTGACCATGTACTGAATCGCCTCACCGACGATGGGCAACGTGACTACGCTTTCTTCGGTGGAGCTGGGGGTTTTGGGACCTCTCCAGGTTCGAATGAACGGCGCTCCGGTCACCATCCCGGGCGCGAAACCGCGCGCCATCCTCACCATGCTCGGGTTGCACGGGGGCTCGGTCGTGTCGGCCGATGCGCTCGTCGAGCTCCTCTGGGGCGACGATCCGCCGCGCACTGCCGTCAAGGCCCTGCAGACCCACATTTCTGCGCTTCGTCGCGCCTTGGGTGACGGATTCGTATTGACGCAGGGGTCCGGCTGGACCGCCAACGCGGCCGACATCGATGCTTCGCGTTACAAGTCGACCGCGAAAATGGGCCGTGATGCCGTAGCCGCCGACGACACCAGCCAAGCTGTGGCCCGATTCGAAGAAGCGCTGACACTTTGGCGTGGAGTGCCGGAGCTACCCGACACCCGGCGCGGAGCATCCGAGAAGACGCGCTGGATCGAGGGCCACGCCGCGCTTGTGGAGGATCGTGCCGACGCGCTGCTTGCAACGGGACGCGCCGCGGAGATCATCGGCGAGCTTGAGGCCGCCGTAGCCGAAGCGCCCCTTCGTGAAAGGCGTTGGGGCCAGTTGATGCTCGCGCTCTACCGCGCGGGCCGCCAGGGTGAGGCGCTGAGCACTTTTCAACGGGCGCGGTCGATGCTGGCGGACGAGCTCGGGGTCGACCCGGGGCCTAATCTTCGCCGGCTCGAGGCCGCGATCGTCGCCCAAGATGCCGCGCTGGATATCGCTGTGACACAACATCTTCCAGCGGTAACGCGCGCCGTGACGTTCCTCCTCACCGATATCGAGGGGTCGACGGCTGCGTGGGAGGCAGACGCCGATGCCATGGCGGTGGCGCTCGCACGACATGACGAGCTTGTCGAACAGGTCGTCACTTCCCGCGGAGGCAGGCTGATCAAGACGCGCGGCGAGGGTGATGCGACGTTCTCGGTGTTCGACCGACCGTCGGCGGGGGCCGCTGCCGCGATCGAGCTCCAAGAGGCGATTGCCCACGAGCCGTGGGCGTTGCGAGAACCCATGCGAATTCGGGTGGCATTGCACACGGGCGAAGTCGAACTGCGCGATGGCGACTACTTCGGCCGGGCGGTCAACCGTGCCGCACGCTTAAGGTCGCTGGCCACAGGTGGCCAGATTCTGTGCTCGGGCGCCACCGCCGAGCTCGTCATTGACTCACTGCGCGACGACGTTGTCCTTGCCGACCTAGGGATGCGCCAGTTGCGCAACCTCGCGCGCCCCGAGCACGTTTTCGAGCTTCGTCTCGACACCGACGCCGTGCCGGAGGCGGAGTCAAGCGAGGCGCCCCTGGTGCGTCCCGCTTTTCCGGCGATCCTTGCCGGTCCTGGCCCGTTCGTTGGCCGCGGTCCAGAGATCGCACGACTTCTGTCCACGTGGCAGACCGCGCGTGCCGGAGGTGCCCATGCAGTGCTGATCGCCGGCGAACCAGGTGTGGGCAAGACGCGTCTGGCCGCTGAATGGTCCCGGCAGACGTATGAGCAAGGGGCCGTCGTGGTGTACGGCCGTTGCGATGAGGATCTGGGCGCGCCGTACCAGCCGTTCGCGGAAGCTTTGCGCGCGCTCGTGCCCTGTCTGGGCACCGATCGACTGCGCGGGCTGCGCGGCGTCGAGGCACTGCTTGCACTGGCTCCGGGGCTGACCGATGTGCTACCCGACGTTTCCGCGCCGACCCGCGCTGACCCGGACACCGAACGCTACGCACTTTTCGATGCCGTCGTCGCGCTGTTGGAGGTCAGTTCAGCGAGCACACCAGTGGTGCTCATACTCGACGATCTTCACTGGGCAACCAAACCGACGCTGCTGTTGTTGCGCCATCTCCTCCGTTTCGGGGAGCACGCCCGCGTGCAGATCGTTGGGACGTATCGCAGCACTGATCTCGACCGCTCCCATCCTCTGGCGGCGATGCTGGCCGACCTTCACCGCGACGGCTCCGCCAACCGCTTTCAGCTCAGCGGCCTCAACGAGGATGACGTCACCGCATACGTCGCCGAGGCCGGTTACGACGACGAAGAGCTGGCCCGAGCACTCGCGTCCGTCACCGGTGGCAATCCGTTCTTTCTCATTGAGGCGCTAAGGCATGTGGACGAAAGTGGCGGCGTTTGGGATCCGACCACGTTGCCTCAAGGTGTACGGGAAACGGTGAGCCGCCGGCTTTCTCGGCTGTCGCCGGAGACGAACAAGGCCCTTGCCGCGGCAGCGGTGGTTGGCAGCCGGTTCGCGGTAGACCTGGTCGAGCAAGTCGTGGAGGAGGATCTCGTTGATTCGTTCGACGAAGCGAACAAGGCCGGCATCGTCATCGAGGAGCCGGGCGGCCGATACCGGTTCAACCACGCCATCGTCCGCCAGTCACTGCTCGCCGAGCTGTCATCGGTGCGGCGCATCCGGCTGCACCAACGCATCGCCATGACGTTGGAGAACCAGCCTGGCGCCCACGACGAGCAGTTGGCTGAGCTCGCCCACCACTATTTCGAATGCGCGTGGGCAGGCAACGCAGCCAAGGCCGTCCAGTACTGTCGGCGTGCCGCAGACCAGGCCATGGCGAGACTCGCCTACGAAGGTGCCGCCGATCTGTACGACCGAGCCCTACATGCGCTGGAGGAGATTGACGAGGAGCTGCCCGATCGCGACGACCAGACCACCGAGCTCCTCGTCGCACGGTGCGAGGCGTTGTTGGCTGCGGGTGACGTGACTTCGGCAGCGGGCGCCGTTTCGCAATTACAAGCGGCGGCGCATGATTCAGTTCGGTTGGCGGCGTGGGCGACCTGCTTCGATGGCCAACTGTCGATGCTGATCCACCCCGAACGATTGGATGAGGTTGAGGCCGCGTTGAGCGCTGCTGCCAGCAAGCTGGCCGAATTAGATGACGCGGCAGGCGAAGCCAAGGCCCACACCGTCCGTGCCGGATGCCTCGCGCGGCTCGGGCGAGTCGGCGACTGTGAATCCGCGCTAGACGATGCTCTCAGCGCGGCGCGACGATCACGCGAACACCGGCGGGTGAACGCGGTGTTAGCGGGCGCCCCACTCGCGGCGCTGTGGGGCCCCAATCCCGTTCCGCGTGCAGGCGGCCGGTGTCTGGATGTGGTGCGGCTGCTGCGAATAACGACCGACTCGCCCACGGTCGAGGCGACGTCGACGCGGTGCCAGGCCGTCTTAGAGGCATTCCGCGGCCGTGTCGAGGCGGCCCGACGGATGATCGATTCGGCCCGGCGCATGGTCGCCGAGCTCGGCCTGCGCCATGCGCTTCTCGAGGTTGAGCAGTTCGCCGGCATTGTCGAGCTGGTGGTCGACTCTCCCGCTACCGCCGAGCCACATTTGCGTAAGTCCTACAACGGTTTTCGCCGCATGGGATTCGATGCGGACACGGCGGAGACCGCCGCCCTGTTGGGCCGCGCTTGTCTCGCCCTCGACCGAGTTGCCGAGGCGGACGATTTGTGCACGGAGAGTGAGCGTCTCGCCGGTCACGCGCTGAAGGCGTCTATTGCCTGGCGGACGCTGCGGGCACAGCTGTTAGCGCGACGCGATGATCATGACGACGCTCGGCGGGTTGCCGAGGCGGCGGTCAGCCTGGCCGAACACACAGACGGCTTGGTGGATCACGGCGACGCCTGCCTGACACTGGCGACCGTCTTGGACGCGGCGGGTGACACCGCAGGGGCGCTAGCCGCCGCCGAGCGAGCGGCCGATCTGTACGAACGGAAAGGCGCTGCGGCACTGGCCGATAAGGCGCGACGAGTTCTCGGTGAACGCGACACTGCGGAGGCACCTGCTGCAGCCGAAGCGCCGACCGCCAAGCTCGACAACGCGTGCGTCCGGGTGCTTGATCAAATGCTTACAGCCTACGACAGCCAAGCTTGGGGCGAGATCGACACGATGTACGCGGCCGACGTCTTCGTCGAAAGTCGCCGCAAGATAGTCGGCTTCACGAAGGCCGATATACCCGCGGGCGACTGGCCACGAGCTGCACGACATCTTCGCCAAGGTTGGGCGCGGCTCCAAAATACAGTTATCGCCGTCCGAGGCGAGCGCTTGGCACTCGCTCGGCTCGAGCTCGGCACCGACGACGTCAGCCCCGGGGCCCCTCACGAGGAGATGCTTCAGTTACATGGTCTCGACGAGGAAGGGCGAATCGCGCTACAGGTGTTCTTCGATGTCGATGACATCGAAGCCGCGATCGCGGAACTTGACGCCACGCACGCCCGATTCGAGGACGAACACCCAGGGGCGCGGAGGCTGGAAAACGCGGCCTACCAAGCACTCAGGCGCTACCTCGCGCACTTCTCAGCCAGCGACTGGGACGCCGTGGCCGAGATGCTGGCCGACGGCTATACGGCCGACGATTACCGGCGCGTAGTGAATAGCGCCCCCCGAAGTCGGGATGCCGAAATCGCAAACTTGCAGGTCATGGCCGAGCTTGGGTTGACCAGCATTACGTCGAAACCCATTGCGTCCCGCGGCCAGCGCCTTGTTCTAACTCATGACGCTTTCGTCTTCCGCGGCGGGTTGGTCGAGGGCGAAATAATCGACGTCGTAGAGATCGACGCCGACAACCGGATCACGGCAATCGTTTCGTTCGACGTCGACGACCTCGATGCCGCCCTTGCCGAGCTCGAAATGCGTTACGTTGCCGGCGAAGCGGCGCCGTACGCGCGGACTTGGCCCGTGATCGCGGCTGGCTACGCTGCGTTGAGCCAACGTGAGCCGCCACCGATTGCACCGGACTGTGCCAGTATCGATCACCGACGCGGGGCGACATTCGCTCCGGGAGAGCTCGCTGCATACATTGCGGCCGGGTGGGACGCCGGTCACGACATCCGAGTCTTCGCCCAAGTTGTGCACCGCGTGAACGATCTCGGGGCGGTCGTGACCCATATGGCACGTGGGAGTTCGCGGGAGGGGTTCGGCGCGGAGTGGCGCGCCGTCGACTTGATAACGATCAACGGCGACCTCGTGAACCGCTATGAACTGTTCGACGAGGCCGATCTCGACGCCGCGCTCGCGAAGTTCGAACAGCTCAGCCGTCCGACACCGCGACTGGAAAACGCAGCAAGACAAGTGTTCGAGCGCTACATGACGCATTTCGCCGGCCGCGACTGGAACACCATGGCCGAGGCATTAGCCGACGACTTTTTGACCGATGATCGTCGGCGGGTGGTCAACGCCGGGGTACGGCACGGTCGGGATGCCGAGATCGCGAACATGCAGTCCTTTGCAGCGATCGGGATCCTAAACCTATCGTCGACCGCCATTGCCACCCGCGGGGATCGCCTCTTCCTAGGTCGTCACTACGTGTCTTTTCCCGACTCGATCGAGCCTTCCAGTGACGTGGTCGGCGTCGTCGAAATCAACTCCGACAACCAGATCTCGGCCCACGTGATGTTCGACGTCGACGACCTCGACGCCGCATACGACGAACTCGATGCGCGCTATCTGGCCGGAGAGGCAGCCGCACACGCGCAGACGTGGTCGGTCATCACTGCAAATTACGCCGCGCTGAACCGGCACGAGCTGCCGGCGACCACCCCGGACTGGGTGAACATCGACCATCGACGAGCGACAACCGTCGTGCCGGGTGAAATGCTCACAAGCATCCGCGCCACGTGGGATGTCGCGCCAGACATGAAACGTTCCATCGAAGCCGTGCATCGGCTGAGCGACCTCGGAGCGGTCGTCACCCATACGGCGAAGGGAACGTCGCAACAGGGCTTTGACGCGGAGTGGCGCCTGATCCTTCTTTCGACGCTCGAGGGCGACTTCATCAGTCGCATAGAGGGTTTCGACGAGGCCGACCTCGACAACGCGCTTACGCGGTTCGACGAGCTGCACTCGCAGCTCCGTCGACTCAAAAACTTGGCAAGCCAAGTCACAGATCGATTTGTAGAGCGGTTCGCCGCCCGTGACTGGGACGCCATGGCTCAGATGGTGGCCAACGACATCAGCTACGACGACCGACGTCGCGTGGTGAACGCCGACTTGCAAATCGGACGGGATCTGTTCATTGAAAACTTCCGGACAGCAGCCGATCTACGCGCCACACAAACGTCGAACGCCGTTGCAACCCGTGGGGATCGCGTCGTTCTCACTCGCGCTCGATTCGAGCGCACCGATGGAGAACCGGAAGAGTTCGGCCTCACTCTCTTTCACGTTATTGAGGTCGACGACGACAATCGTATCGCCGCGGCAGTCACCTTCGACCCCGAAGATCTAGACGCGGCATTCGAGGAACTGGATGCCCGATACCTCGCCGGCGAAGCGGCCGACAACTCGCACATCTGGTCAGTCGTCGTTGGCGCTTACGCCGCGCTCAACCGACGTGAACTACCTGCGGCAACACCGAATTGGACAAATATCGACCATCGGCGATTCGCGACAATCGAGCCAAATACGTTGACCGCGAGCATCCGTTCCGGGTGGGGCCTTATGCCCGACTGGAGCATCCGCATCGAGGCGGTACATCGGCTCAATAACCGTGGAGCGGTCGTCACCCACGTGTCCCACGCGAGATCGCTCGATGGCCTCGAAATAGAAACAAGCGAGGCCATTGTTCTTACGGTCGATGGCGACCTGATCAACCGTTGCGAAATTTTCGACGCAGCAGACCTCGACGCTGCGCTCGCTCGCTTCGAAAAGCTGCAGTCGCAGGCGCCGGAACCAAAGAACACGGCAAACCGATTGGCCGAGCGCTTCCTGGCCCACTTCGCCGCCCGGGAGTGGGACGCCATGGCGGGAATGCTGGGCGACAACTATTCTTCCGAGGATCGCCGTCGAGTTGTGAACTCCGGTATCCGACACGGTCGGGATGCAGAAATTGAAAGTTTTCGGGCGGCCGCCAACTCCGGATTCACGGTCATCACGTCGACCTCAATCGCCACACGCGGCGAGCGACTCGCACTGGGGCACTTCCACCTATCCGGGCACGACCAGCGGCCCGGGGCCTTCAATCTCGAGGTGCTTGGGCTCCTCCAGATCGACGCAGACGAACGGATGGCAGAGCGCGTCATGTTCGATGTTGATGACATCGATGCGGCCCTTGAGGAGCTCGACTCTCGCTACCTCACAGGAGAGGCGGCCGTCCACGCCCACGCGTGGTCACTTGTCACGACTGGCTATCGCGCCCTCAATCGCCGCGAACTTCCCCCGACGACACGGGACTGGGAAAACAACGATCATCGACGGCTAGTAGCAAGCGAGCCGGGTGACCTGGGCGCGTCCCTACAGGCCGTGTGGGATGTCACGTCGCAAGCCACCATCTACGTCGAAATTGTGCACCGGCTGACCGACCTTGGGGCCGTCACAACCCATGTGGTGCACGGGATCTCGAAAGAGGGCTTCGACGCCGAGTGGCGTGAGATCAGCATTCTGACATTCGACGGCGACCGGATCAGCCGGTGCGAACTATTCGACGAGGCAGACCTCGACGCCGCACTCGTAAGGTTCAAGGAGCTCGACCAGCCGCCGTCACCACCCGAGAACACCGCGACGCGAATGTGGGCGCGGGTGGCCGATGCATTCAACCGCCGCGACGTGAATGGACTCCTTTCTCTGATAACGCCGGACGGGCGACTGGATGACCGGCGAAAGGGCCTTCGTGCCTCCCACGAAGGGCCGGAGCGCATGTCGGCCGCCTACGCGCTGTTTGAAGTACCCAGCGGATGGCGGACGGAAATCGAGCCCGTCGCTGTCAGGGGGTCGCGCCTTGCGCTGGTCCGCCAGGCTTATCGCGACGCCGATGCAATTGGCCAACCAATTACCGTCGAACTGTTGACGGTCTTGGAGATCGACGGCGGCGGCCGCATCCGCGACGCAATTCTTTTCGATCCTGGCGACATCGACGCCGCCTGCGAGGAACTCGACGCTCGGTACAGGTGAGTCCGTTAGTCGCCGGCTCGAGTGCGCCTTGCTGCTTCCTGTACGAGTTGGACGCGCGAGCTGACGCCGAGCTTGTTGTAGACGTGTGTGAGGTGGCTCTGCACAGTGCGCGGCGAGATGAACAGTCGCGCGGCGATATCTTTGTTCGCGAGTCCCTCGCTGAGCAAGCGCACGACGTCGCGCTCTGCCGGCGTCAAGGCGTCCCATCCGCTCGCCGCCCGGTGTCGTCGACCGTGGCCGCGCAGGGCATACGCAATCGCCTCCAGTGTCGACAGAGCGGCACCTTCTGCCCACGCCTCGTCAAAGTCGTTGTCGCCCAGCACTCCTCGGACTAGCGCGACTGAGGCCTGGTAGCCGTCGTCCCAGACTTTTAACCGCACAGCGCCGGTTTGTTGGCGGACGGTGTGCGCGGCCCCGAAAAGTCGGGCCGCTTCACGATGGCTGTCGGCCTCGCCGGCAAGTCGGGCCAGGCATTCCAGCGCATCTGCGGTGACCAGATGCGCATCGAGGTCGGCCGCAATGGCGAGCGCTTCGCGTGCGTCGCGCTCGGCTTGTTCGGGTTCACCCTGGACCGTCGCGATGCGTGCCCGAGAAGCGAGGGCCATGGCGCGGCTGAATCCCGCCGCTACTTTCACGGTCTGGTCAGCGAGTGCGCGGGCCGCTGACGAATCACCGCGCGCCAGCAGGACATCGGCGATCGGGTTGGGTGACATTCGCATGCCAGGCTGGGTGTTCAGTATTTCCGCGGCAGCGCTGCTGGCGGCTATCGCGGCCTCCAGGTCGCCAGCCGCGAGCATTGCGTTTGCCAACGGCGCCAAGCTGAGACCGACCATGAGACCGCCGAATTCTGACGCGGCCTCAACGGCGGCGGTCGCGGCCGCTTGCGCCGCCGCTGTGTCACCCAGCCACGCCAGGGTATGGCCGAGGTGACATAGGCAGGCGATTCGGATGCCGTCGTCGGCCTCCGTCTCGGCCTCCCCGTAAAGGGCGCGGAACTCCGCGGCCGCTTCCGCGAGTTTGCCTTGCAACATTGCTGCCGTTCCGATTCCCCAGAAGCGGCATATTCGCGCAACGAATCCGTCGCCGACTTCCTCGGCGATCTCGCGGCCCTCTTCACCGGCCATGCGGGCCTCGCGAGCATCGCCATCGTGAATTGCGGTGTAGGACAACCACCACAGGATCTGGCTGAGTCGCCACTTGTCGGCTGTTTCGCGGGCCAGTGTGGCGGCCTCGGTGAGGTACGGGCGCGCCGTCTCGGCGTCGAACGCGGCGGTGCAACCGCACGCGGTGAGGCACCTCAGCAACAGACCGGTGTCACCGAGATCCCTCGCGATTGCCAACACGCGTTGCGGCACCTCGAGGGGGCCTGGCGCACCCACGACCGCCATCATCATTGCCATGTCGGCGACCGCGCGTGCGTACGCCGTCGGCGTGACACCCGTCGGGCACGTATCCGGGTCAGGCAGCACCGCGCCAAACCACGCCAATCCCTCCTGGACACGGCCTCGGATGAACCACAGCGGCTGGAGCGCCGACGCGAGCTGGAGCGCCACCTCGTCCTCGCCGTTGTCGCGGCTCCACGCGAACGCGGCCCGCAGATTGTCGATTTCGAGGTCGAGCCGTTCGACGTGCTGTCGTCGTCCGGCGGTGTGCGGCTCGTCCCGCTCGGCCGCCAGCATCGTGTAGTAATCGCGGTGACGAGCCCGAGTTGCGTCGGCTTCGCCCGAGTCGCCCAACTTCTCCAACGCATACTGCCGTACGGTCTCCAGCAACCGGTATCGCGTTCGCCCAGTGGCGTTTTCGGCGACGACGAGCGACTTGTCGGCGAGCAGCGTCACCTCGTCCAACACCTGATGGTGCTGCAGCTGCTCGTCGGTGGCGACGGCCTGCGCGGCTTCGAGGTCGAATCCGCCGACAAACACGGCCAATCTGCGAAACAGCACGCGCTCGACGTCCGTCAGCAGCGCGTGTGACCAGTCAACCGAAGCCCTCAACGTCTGCTGGCGTCGCACGGCGGTGCGCGCCCCACCCGTCAATATCCGGAACCGGTCCTGAAGGCCGCCGAGGATGTCGTCCACAGACAGGGTGCGGACCCGGGCCGCCGCCAGTTCGATCGCCAACGGCATGCCGTCGAGCCGCTGACAAATCTCGACGACACTGGCGACCGTGTTGTCGGTGACGGCGAAATCGGGACGGACCAGACGAGCACGCTCGGTGAACAACTCGACCGCTTCGTCGGCGACCGAGAGTGACGACACCCGCCAGATGACCTCACCGGTGACGCCGATCGGCTCGCGGCTAGTCGTCAGCACGGTCACCTCCGGGCAGGAGACGAGCACGCCGGCGAGGAGGTCGGCCGTCGCGTCCAGGAGATGTTCGCAGTTGTCCAACACCAGCAAGGTTCGCTTGTCCGCGAGGCCGCGCAACAACGTCTCGGTCGATGAGCGGCCCGGCTGGTCTGGCAGTCCCAGCGATCGAGCGGTCGTCGCCGGGACGAGTCCGGGATCGGTGATCGGCGCGAGATCCACGTACTGCGCACCGTCATCGAACTCAGCGGCGATTCGACACGCAACCTCGATGGCGAGGCGGGTCTTACCCGCCCCGCCGGCACCGGTGAGGGTGACCAGGCGACTCTCCGACAGTATTCGCGCCAACTGCTCGATCTGCGTATGGCGGCCGACGAAGCTCGTCACCTGAGTCGGAAGTCCGTGTGACCCAATGGCTTTAGGCAACCGCAGCGGTGGGAACTGGTTAGGCAGATCAGGATGGCACAGCTGGAAGACGCGCTCGGCACGCCGCAGATCGCGCAGTTGGTGACTACCCAGCGGAAGCAGCCACGCATCCATCGGCAGATGGTCGGCGACTATCTCCTCTGTTGCGCCCGATAGGACAGTCTGGCCACCATGCGCAAGATCCCGTAGTCGAGCAGTGCGATTGATGGTGGGCCCCATGTAGTTACCTTCGTCGCGCAGTTGAACTTCGCCGGTGTGCAATCCGATGCGCAACCGGATGGGTGCCAGCGGGGCGAGCTGGAGGTCGAGGGCGCAGGCCACCGCGTCGCTACCCCGGTCAAACGCGATGACCATGCTGTCACCTTCACCCTGCTCGATCGGGCGCACACCGTGGTGGCTGGCGATGATCTGTCCGAGTGTGCGGTCGAACCGTGCGACCGCTTGTTCCATCGCCTCCGGCTGCGTCTCCCACAATCGCGTCGAACCCTCGATGTCAGCGAGGAGAAGCGTCACGGTTCCGGTCGGTAGCTCGCTCACGCCTACATCGCTCTCGTTCATCGGCGGCGTGCCCGCGCGCGGGTCAATTGAGCTCATGTTACCCAGCATCTGTGCTCGTCAGCGCCATAACATCCGCGAAACCGCGCAGATTAGATATTCGTGGCTGGCGGTTTTCGGCGTTCTGGCCGATTTTCCCGACCTCGGTGTGCCGGATCGTCGAGCGCAACAGGAAAGGACACAAATGAGAATCCCCACCCAGGTTCCGCTGACCCGACTCGCGCAGACAGTGCAGCGTCTCCGTCTACAGCTGCTTCGTCTGCACCAGTCTCTGGCGCCCGCGCCCGTCGTGATGGTCGAGATCATCACGTCGGCATGGGTTGCGCAAAGCGTCGCCGTCGCTGCGGACTTGCGCATCGCCGATGCTCTTGCCGAGGAGCCGCTGCCGATCGACGATTTGGCAAGCAAGGTCGGCGCCGAGCCCGATGCGTTGAGTCGTCTGCTGCGAGCTTTGATCGGCCGTGGCATCTTCAAACGACTCGGCGACGGCCGGTACGCCCTGACACCGCTCGCGGACGCCCTCAGATGGAATGTGTCGAATTCGATGGCGGCCCTAGCGTGCTTCATCGGCTCACCGCAGGACCGTGAGCATTGGAGTCACTGCGTGGACGCAATCCGAACCGGCCAATCCGTGCTGCCAATGTTGCACGGCATTGACGGCTTTACCTGGTTGGCGAGCGAGCCCGAATTATCCGACCTGTTCAACCAGGCGATGACCAATTTTTCGGAGCTGGCAGTGGATCCGGTTACAGCCGCATACGACTTCAGTACCTATCGCACGATCGTGGATGTCGGTGGTGGGCACGGCCGCCTGCTAGCTGGCATCCTCGCTGGCGCGCCCGCGGCCTCCGGAGTGCTCTTCGACCTGCCGCATGTCGTGGCGGGCGCCGGACAGCTGCTGCGGCGGCATAACGTGGCCGACCGGGTTACAGTCGCCTCGGGATCGTTCTTCGAGTCCGTTCCTGAGGGTGGAGATCTCTACGTGCTCAAGAACATCATCCATGACTGGGCAGACGACAGAGCTCTACAGATTCTCAAGACCGTTCGCGCGGCAGCGGGCCAGAGTTCGAAGTTGGTCCTGGTTGAGTGTGTAATACCGGCACACGACCGGGATTCCTCGGCCAAGTGGATGGACCTCGGCATGCTGGTAGACAACACCGGCCGCGAGCGCACCGCCAGCGAGTATCGAGACTTGCTACAGCAGAGCGGGTTTCAGATGACCCGGGTGGTGCCCACGGCGTCGCCGTTCAACGTGGTGGAGGCTAGGGCGGCGTAGGGCTGCGCGCCGAACGCGTGTGTTATCTAGCTGGAGCGACGCGGCGGCGACTAGGTCCATTTCGACCCTGACGATCTAGACGCGGCATTCGACCAATCACCGTCGAACTCTTGGCGGTCTTGGCCGGAGCGGCCGCGCCAAGCACATACGGGCTTCTTCCCACCAATCCGGCTCGCACCCGCGGATTGGCTCATCCGCCCGGTCAGTTAACGGGCCGACCACCAGAAGATATGAGCCTGTCGCGGTTTTTCGGTAATATCTCGCCGATGAGCAACCACCAACTGACGCGTTGGTTGGTGCGTCATTCCTGGTCACGCGCTTTGCGACACGCCGGCCTGGGCGCCGCTGCGGTGCTGGCCGCCGGTGTTGTGCTGATCGCACCAAGCGCTGTCTCGCGCGGCGTCCCCTCCGCCAGCGCCGACGACTGCCCGGACGTCGAGGTGACCTTCGCCCGCGGCACCGACGAACCGCCCGGCCTCGGGCGGGTCGGTCAGGCCCTCGTGGACTCGCTGCGCCAGCAGACCGGCATGAACATCGGTGCGTATGCGGTGAACTACAAGGCAGGCCTGCTCCAGCTGCACACGGACGATGGCTCCAAGGACGCCGTGTCGCACATCAAATCCATGGCCGACAAATGCCCGAACACGCCGCAGGTGCTGGGCGGGTATTCGCAAGGTGCGTCGGTGGTCGATATCGTCGCCGGAAATTCGGTGGGCGGCCTCCTCAGAGGCACCACGCTGCCCGCCCAATACGCCGACATAGTTGCGGCAGTGGTCACGTTCGGCAATGTGGCCGACCGCAGCGGTGCACCGATAAGCACTAACAGCCCGCTGCTCGGTTCCAAGGCGATCGATATGTGCAACCCCAGCGACCCGATCTGCCACCCTGGCCCCGGCAACGCATGGAGCGGGCACACCGAGGGCTACGTACCCGTCTACACCGACCAGGCCGCGAGCTTCGTCGTCGCGCAGCTCGTGGGGATTCAACCTCCCTCTACGTCCGGGCCTTTTGCGACACTCATACCGCCTACGGCGACCGAATCGCCCATCACTTCCATTGACGGGCCCCGTACCGTCGGACGCTGTTGAAACGTGAGCTAGCCGAGCGACTGGAGTCACTCAGGACGCGGGTTCGAACTCCCACAGCACCAGCGACCGTTCGGGCCCTTTGGGATTGGGAAGAACGTGTGATGGGTCCTCGGGTCGAGGGCCAGCGAGTAACCCCCTCGCCGAGGCGCGCGGAGCCCCCGCTCAGTGAGGTGTCCTCGATCCTGGTCGAAGATGCCAACCCAGCCGCTCTCGGCGGCCACGTACACCTGAAAAATAGCCTCTGAAGTGGGGCTGTTCAGAGTCGGTTGATGGTTGACGTTTCTGTTTCGGTTGATCCTTGACACTCGTGTTGTGGTTTAGGTCCCGGTGCTGGTGCGCAGGGCCCTTTTGTTTCGTACTCGTCCGGTGCTGGTGCGGGCGGCGG
>LZSH01000114.1 GCA_001665255.1 Mycobacteriaceae bacterium 1482268.1
CAGTCCGTCGCCACGACGGTCGGCGAGGTGGCGGGGATCATCACCACCGCCGTCAAGGACGTAATCGGCGCGCTCGGCGGCCTGGCCACCGACGTCTTCGAGATCCGGGAAGGGGCTCGCCGCGCGCGGGAGCGCACCGAAGACACAATGGAGTGATGCTCGGAGTCATCGGCGGCAGCGGTTTCTACTCGTTTTTCGGCTCGGACGCGCGAAGCATCAACCTGGACACGCCCTATGGCGAACCGAGCGCGCCGATCACCGTGGGCGCCGTCGGTGACCACGAAGTGGCGTTCCTGCCACGCCATGGCGTCAAGCACGAGTTCTCTCCGCACACGGTTCCGTACCGGGCCAACATGTGGGCGTTGCGCGCGCTGGGGGTTCGGCGGGTGTTCGGGCCATGTGCGGTGGGCAGCCTGACACCCGATCTGGGACCCGGTGCCATGGTGGTACCCGATCAGCTCGTCGACCGCACGAGGGGGCGCGCGGACACCTACTTCGATTCGGGCGGCATCCATGTTGAGTTCGCCGACCCCTACTGCCCGACGCTGCGAGCGGCGGTCACCGATCTGCCCGCAGTGGTCGACGGCGGGACGATGGTGGTGGTCCAGGGCCCACGGTTCTCCACGCGCGCCGAAAGCCAGTGGTTCGCACGCGTTGGGTTCACGTTGGTGAACATGACGGGCTATCCCGAGGCGGTACTCGCCCGTGAACTCGAGATGTGTTATGCAGCAATTGCTTTGGTGACCGACGTGGATGCCGGGGTTGCCGCAGGAGCCGGGGTGCGCGCCGTCGACGTCTTCGCCGAGTTCGAACGAAACCTTGTGCCGTTCAAGAAGTTGGTGCACGAGGCCATAGACAATGTGCCCCAGGAACGGGCGTGTACCCATTGCCTCGCGCATGAGGGTGTCGAATTGCCCATCAAACTGCCATGAGGGTGCTGCTGACGGGAGCTGCCGGCTTCATCGGCTCGCGGGTGGGAGCCGCGCTCGCCGAGGCGGGCCACGACGTCGTCGGCATCGACGCGATGCTTCCGGCCGCCCACGGTGACAACGCCGAGCCGCCCCAGGGTGTACGGCGCGTGGACGTTCGCGACGCCGACGCCCTTGCCGCTCTGCTCGACGGCGTTGATGTGGTGTGCCATCAGGCGGCGGTGGTGGGCGCCGGGGTCGACGCGGCCGACGCACCGTCCTACGGCAGCCACAACGACTTCGGCACGTCTGTCCTGCTGGCGGAGATGTTCGCCAAGGGTTGCCAGCGGCTGGTGCTGGCGTCGTCGATGGTGGTGTACGGCCAGGGCCGATACATCTGCGCCGAGCACGGCATCGTCGACCCACTGCCACGCACACGGGCAGACCTGGACGCAGGCGTGTTCGAGCACCGCTGCCCTCTCGGTGGAGAGGAACTGAAATGGCAGCCGGTCGACGAGGATGCGCCGCTGCGGCCGCGCAGCCTGTATGCGGCGAGCAAGGTCGCCCAGGAGAACTATGCGCTGGCCTGGGCGGAAGCGACCGGGGGATCGGTGGTGGCACTGCGGTACCACAATGTCTACGGGCCAAACATGCCGCGCGACACCCCGTACTCCGGGGTGGCGGCGATCTTCCGTTCGCAACTCGAAGCGGGCGATGTGCCACGGGTTTTCGAAGACGGCGGGCAGATGCGCGACTTCGTCCACGTCGACGACATCGCGGCGGCGAACGCGGCGTCCGTCGAGGCGGATCTCGAGGGCTTCCATGCCGCCAACGTGTGCTCGGGCAAGCCGATCTCGATCCTCGAGGTGGCGACCGAGCTGTGTGAGGCGCGCGGTGAGGCGCCACCCGTCGTGACGGGCCAATATCGCAGCGGCGACGTCCGCCATATCGTCGCCAGCCCGACGGGCGCGGCGCAGTTGCTGGGCTTTCACGCCGTCATCGACCCGCGCGACGGTCTTCGGGAGTTCGCGTACGCGCCGCTGCGGGGTTAACCAGCGCGCCAACGGAAGTTTGCGCTAGATGGATGGCTCGCGATGTTGCGCCGTGTTAACGTTTGCTCGTCTGGGCCACTCGTGACCAGCGTCATCATTTAGGTCGGGGGTCTGGGAGGGCTCATGTCTGGAAAGCACCGCAAGCATGCGCGGCCGAAGTCATCAATTGCGCGCAGCACCACGGGTGTGGCGACCGTAGCGGTTGCCGCGACCAGCGTGACTACGGCGATTGTGACAGGGGCCACACCGGCAATTGCGCCGAACGTGCAATTGATGGCCGTGGTCGCGGCCGCCAATTCGACATCTCAGTTCTTCGCGGGAACGACCTATTACGGCACGGACTATGCATCGGGAGCCTTCGGCGACGTCACGACAGTTCCGTTCTTTGTCGGCCCGCAGGGCATCGCGGATGCGATCGCAGCCGCCCACAGCAATCCGGACGGCAAGCCGCTGGTAGTGCTGGCTTCCGGTTGGGGCGCCGGCCAGGCCGGTACCGCGCTGGCACAACTGCAGAAGGAGAACCCCGACGCGCTCAAGGACGTGGATCTGGTCATCCTCGACAACAACACCAACCGCGCCGGCGGCGGGTTCTGGACCACTTACTCTCCCTTTGCTCCTCTGTTGTTGACCGACGCGACGCCCACAGCGAACAACTTGCCCGTGCACATCATCGATACGGCTTACGAATACAACGTCAATTCGGACGCTGTCACCTATCCGCTCAATGTCGTCTCCGACGCCAACAGTCTGGTCGCCTACTTCTATGGCTATGGCGGAGAAAAGACCGCGAAGCTGCCAGACGATCCAGCGAACCTCGAGCCGGGTTACCACTACGTCGTTGACCCCGCGACCGGCAAGGTCATCAGCAAGACGAACCTCAATGATCAGCCTGGCGAGAACATCACTACCACCTATGTGACGTTCGAAGACGGGACCTGGGAGACGGACGAGAACGGCAAGGAAGTATTCGTGCCTGAGGTCGTTCCGCTCTTGCGCCCGCTGAAGCTTGTTCCGGGAGGCGACATCGTCGCCGACACGTTCGATCCCATTGTGAGAGAGATTGTCAACGCCGGCTATAAGGACAATCAACCCATACCGGCCGACCCGACGGTGCAGCGCACGATGGGACTCGGAATCGGAGAGACCGTGACGGCGCTGGGGAACATGCCGGGCGACGCCGTGACGGGTCTCAAGGGCGGGGCGGCGACGGCGCAGGAGGACGTAGCGCAGCCTGCCAACTTCGTAACCAAGCCGATTGACGCGTTCAAGAAGCTGCCATTGGTCAACACGGTGCAGCCGTCGACGTCGACCAACACCTTGTTCAACACAAATGGCGCCAACCGGGTAGCGCCCGAAACAACCAAGACTGGCGCTACCTCGTCGACGTCCACCACCAAGACGAAGCCGCTGAAGAGGCTCACCGATGACTTCAACTCTTCGTCGAAGAAGTTCGCGGCCGCGAACACGAAGCCGAACAAGGCCGCAGACAACACCGCAGACAACGGCCCGAAGTAGACAGCGGCGGATTCTCGCCGCGGCGCTTATCGTCACGCTCGTGGCTTCGGCATTGATTGTCGCGATTCGGACCCAGCAGCGACGGCTGATCTACTTCCCGACGCGTGGCCCCGTGCCTCCGGCAGCGAGCATCATTCCGGGCGCTCGCGATGTGGTGCTGGACACCGAGGACGGAAAGCGCTTGGGCGCTTGGTATCTGTCGGCAACTGGAACTAATCACGGGCCCGCCGTCGTCGTGTTCAACGGCAATGGGGGAGACCGGTCGGGACGGGCGATGCTCGCCACCGGCTTGTCCCGCCTCGGGTTGTCGGTGCTGCTGTTCGACTACCGCGGTTACGGCGGCAACCCCGGCACTCCATCGGAACGAGGCCTGGCATTGGACGCAAAGTCGGCGCAATTCTGGCTCGCGAAACAGCCCGAGGTCGACGCCGGCCGCATCGTGTACTTCGGCGAATCGCTCGGAGCGGGAGTCGCGATCGGCTTGTCGCAGGAGCGGCCACCGGCCGCACTGGTCCTCCGCTCGCCGTTCACGTCGCTGGCCGACGTCGGCAAGGTCCACTACCCGTGGCTGCCGGTCGGGTGGCTGCTCGTCGACCGCTTCCCGTCCATCGACCGGATCGGGTCGCTGTCCGTGCCCGTCATGGTGATTGCCGGACACCGCGACGACGTGGTGCCCGAGTCGCTGAGCCGGCAGCTCTTCGACGCGGCGCCGGACCCTAAGCGCTACCTCCTCGTGCCGGGCACCGGCCACAACGACCCGGAGTTGGCCGGCGGCCGACGCATGGTGGAAGAAGTCGGCGGCTTCCTGTCAGAGATGGGCGTGCGGTAGCGATACTGAAGTGGTGAAGCCCGCGATTTGTGAACAGTTCGGCATCGACTTTCCCCTCTTCGCTTTCAGCCACTGCCGCGACGTGGTCGCCGCGGTCACCAACGCCGGCGGGTTCGGGGTCCTCGGTGCGACGGCGTTCACCCCCGAGCAACTCGATCAGGAACTGGCGTGGATCGATGGGCAAGTGGGCGATAAGTCCTACGGCCTGGACCTGATCGTGCCGGCCACCTACGAAGGCAAGGGCGAGAAGCTGTCCTCGGCGGACCTTGCCGGGCGGATCCCCGACGATTATCGGAGCTTCATCGCCGATCTGCTGGCCGCGCACGACATCCAGTTGGATCCCAAACCGTTCACCGGTGGAGCGTCGTTGTCGGGCAACACCGGACGCGAATTGCTTGAGGCGGCGATGAGCCACCCCATCAAGCTGATCGCCAACGCTCTGGGTGTTCCGCCGGATTACATGATCGACGCGGGCAAGGAGCGCGGCATCCCCGTCGCTGCACTCGTCGGGGCCAAGGAGCACGCGGTCAAACAGGTCGCGGCCGGGGTGGATCTCATTGTGGCGCAAGGGACCGAGGCCGGTGGCCATTGCGGCGAGGTGACGACGATGGTCTTGATCCCCGAAGTAATCGAAGCCATCGACGCTGCTGTTCCTGTCCTGGCCGCCGGCGGCATCGTCACCGGAAGGCAGATGGCGGCAGCGGTCGCAATGGGCGCCGACGGCGCGTGGACCGGTTCGGTGTGGCTAACCACCGAGGAAGCCGAGACAGCTCCGCACACCGTGCAGAAGTTCTTGGCCGCGACATCGCGCGACACCGTCCGCTCCACTGGACGTACGGGAAAGCCTGCGCGGCAGCTTGTTTCGGATTGGACAAAAGCATGGCAGCCCATGCCCGGGGGCCACAAGACGCTGCCGCTGCCACTGCAGTCGATGCTGAGCGAGCCGGTAATCCGTCGCGTCGATGTCCTTGCCGCGCAAGGGCATCCGGGAGCTCAGGCCTTGGCGACCTACTTCGTCGGCCAGGGCGTCGGTCTGATGAACAAGGTCAAGCCCGCCCGCGAAGTCGTCCGCGAGTTCATCGAGGACTATCTGGCCGCAACCGAGCGGCTGAGCAATTCGCTACCCGACTGACCGGTCCGTACCTCAATCGAAGGTGATCCGCACCGAGATGGGGTCGCTCTGCAGCGCGCGCATACCGATGGCGGTGGCGGACTGGCTGAGCTTGCTGGGGCCGCCGAAACTGCGGGCCCTGGCGACCACGTCATCGTCAGGGACGAAAGCCGCTGTGCCGGTGCGCCATTGGTTGTCTACACGGATGCGCACCTTCGGATTGGCGGCGATGTTGTGAGCCCAACCCGCGCGCTTGCCGTGCTGGGAAATCACCCAGACGCCGGTGTCGTCGGCGCGTCCGGTGAGCGGCACCCGCCGGGGCTGACCCGACTTGGCGCCGGTGGTCTCCAGCTCGACCACGGACGCAGCGCGAATGCCGATCCGATCCAGTGCGGCGACCAACGGGTTGACGATCGTGCGACCGACCTGTCGCTCGAACTTGAACTTGCGTAGCGCCTTGCGGGAATCGACAGCGGCCATAGTCAACCTTCCGATCGGGTTAGGTTAACGACGGTAATAGAACAATCGGTCAAGTTCAAGGGTATGGTTCTGCGCGGCCATTCCAGAGATGGGGTTTTGTCGGTGCTTCGAACTAGTGTTCGAAGTATGGGTTCGAGTCGGGAGGACATCGAGGCGGCCTACGGGAACCTCGACGCCGCTCTGGCGGCGGTGGCTGCGTTGTCCTATGACGTGCTCACGGTGACCGAGAAGAAGAACCTGCTGGTTCGGCTGGAGATCCACCGCCGCCGCGCTCGCGCCGCCGAGCACCCGTTGATCAACCAACTGGCTGCCGAATGCGCTCCCGAGGCATTG
>LZSH01000115.1 GCA_001665255.1 Mycobacteriaceae bacterium 1482268.1
CCGAGCGCGCCGATTACGTCCTTGACGGCGGTGGTGATGATCCCCGCCACCTCGCCGACCGTCGTGGCGACGGACTGGATGGTCTCCTGGAGCGCGTCCTTGCGGATCTCACCCTTGCTGAGTCGGTCTTCCATGGTCATCAGTCTTCGGCCGCGAGCGTACGGGAGACAATGTGTCCGTCATCACTGTGCCCGTCTCCCGCCCCGCCGTGACACGATGTCGTCCGTGGCCAGTGTCGCGCAGTGGGTCGAGGGCGCCCGGCCGCGCACTCTGCCCAACGCCATTGCTCCTGTCATCGCGGGAACGGGCGCCGCGGCCTGGCTGGACGCCGCGGTGTGGTGGAAGGCGCTGCTCGCGCTTGTGGTCGCGGTCGCGATGATCATCGGCGTCAATTACGCCAACGACTACTCCGACGGCATTCGCGGCACCGACGACGTGCGCGCCGGACCGTTGCGATTGGTCGGATCCCGGTTGGCCACACCACGTTCGGTGCTCACCGCCGCACTGGTCAGCTTCGGGGTGGCCGCGGTGGCCGGGCTGGCGCTGGCCATCGTCAGCGCGCCGTGGCTGATCGCGGTCGGTGGGCTGTGCATCGCGGGCGCGTGGCTTTATACGGGCGGCAGGAAGCCGTACGGGTATCTGGGGCTGGGCGAGGTCGCCGTGTTTGTGTTCTTCGGTCTGGTCGCCGTCCTCGGCACGCAGTACACGCAAGCCCTTCGGATCGATTGGGTCGGCCTGGCCCTGGCGGTGGCCACCGGGTCGCTGTCGTCGGCGGTGCTGGTCGCCAACAACCTGCGCGACATTCCGACCGATAAGCAAGCCGACAAGATCACGCTGGCGGTGCGGCTGGGCGACGACCGCACCCGGTTGCTGTATCTGCTGCTGCTGGTGGTCGCGCTGGTCGTCACGCTGCTGTTGATGCTCGCGACGCCGTGGTGCGCGGTCGGGCTGATCGCGGCACCGTTGGCCGTGCGGGCGGCGCGGCCCATCAACACCGGCGCTGTCGGCGGGGCATTGATCCCCGTGTTGCGCGACACCGGGCTGACGATGCTGGTGTGGTCGGTCGCGGTGACGCCGGCGTTGTCGTTCGGCTAGGTGACTCTTGTCGGCGCGTCGGCCACCTTGACCAGTTGCACCTCTGGCCGTGCGGGCACCTCGTCGGCGAGAAACCAGCGGAAGGCGAGATTGCCGCGCGGATAATCCAGTGTGGTAATGGAATTCGGGTGCGCCGTCATCCCGCGCGATAGCACCATCGTCACCGATCCGTCAGCATTCGGAACCGCGGTGTGGCCGTTCACCGAACTGCGGGCGTCGCGGACTCCCGGGGTCGCCATGAACTGGTTCCACACCACCAGATTCCAGAAGCGGCACGCCGGCGGCCGGTGAGTGATGACGAGCGCCTCGTCATCCTCGAGCACGAAGCTGCCGTATGCGTAGCACGCGTCGCGCGCCGACCAGCCGAAGTTCGCATCGGGCACCTGGTAGGGATCGGCGAATTCGTTTGCGGCCTGGGCTATCTCATGGCCGAGCGTGTGCGCGTCCTCGACCCGCGCCCCGACGGCCAAGGGCACGATCGCGAACATCGTCCGCATCCACGCCGCGCTCGCCCGTAGCGCGGCCGCGGTCTCGGCATCACCGTGGCGGAACGGATCCGGCTCATCGAGCGCCTCGATCTGCCAGGTGACCGGCCGTCCGGTATCCGGGTCGGCCTGGTAGTCGCGGGTCATCAACACGGCCGCGTCGGGCGTGGGGCCCAGGTCGAAGGAGAAGTTCCCGTCGGCGTCTATGTCAAGGTCGTCGTCGCGGATGAGCGCGACGATCCGGTCCGACCAGGCGCCCGGCGAGGGCTCGTTGTAGGCGGTCACCGAGAAGTACACGCTGTCGCCCTTGTTGCCGCTGATGCGGTAGCGCCGCTTCGGGTCGACCGGGCACATGAAGTAGTAGGCGTCGGTGTTGTCGCCGCCCCATCGGCGGTCCTGGCGCGACGGCGAATTGACCTCGACCCAGCGCGGCCGGCTCGGATCGGGAAACAGGTAGGTGTCGAACGCGACGCCCAACGTCGTCGCGAGCATCCGGTAACCGTCGGCTATGTGCCGGTCGTCGGTGACAGCGCGGTCGCCCTCCAGGAACGAAGCATCAAGGCCGCCAAGCGTTTCCAGCAACTCTCGCCAAGCCGTCGTGGACTGATAGGTGCTCATGCGCTTATTCCCTTCGTGATCAGGGCGGCCGTGCGCTCCACCCAGGCGTCGTCGAGTTCCTGGTTGCGCGTGATGATCGCCATCAGTGTCATGCCGGCGATGGCCTCTACGAGGTCGGCGGCGGTTATCCCATGCCGGACGTCGCCCCGGTTGGTGGCGTTTCCAAGCCACGCGGTCATGCCTTCGGAGGTCACGTCAGCGAAACGGCTCAGCAGCTTGGCGTGCAGC
>LZSH01000116.1 GCA_001665255.1 Mycobacteriaceae bacterium 1482268.1
GCCGGCACGGTGTCCGGCTGCATCACATCTCGACCGATGAGGTGTACGGGGATCTCGAACTCGACGACGGCCGCCGCTTCACCGAACGAACGCCGTACAACCCATCCAGCCCGTACTCGTCGACCAAGGCGGCGGCCGACATGCTGGTACGAGCGTGGGTGCGGTCCTACGGTGTGCGCGCAACAATCTCCAACTGCTCCAACAACTATGGGCCCTACCAGCATGTGGAGAAATTCATTCCGAGGCAGATCACCAACGTGCTCACCGGCAGACGGCCCAAGCTGTACGGCAGCGGCCACAACGTGCGCGACTGGATACACGTCGACGACCACAACAGCGCGGTGTGGCGCATCCTCGAAGATGGTCAGATCGGGCGCACGTACCTGATCGGAGCCGAGGGTGAGCGCGACAACCTCTCGGTCATGCGGACGATCCTGGCGCTGATGGACCGCGACCCCGACGACTTCGATCACGTCACCGACCGGGTGGGCCACGATCTGCGCTACGCGATTGATCCCACCACTCTGCAGGACGAGCTTGGTTGGGGACCTAAGCACACCGACTTCGAGGAGGGTCTGCGTGCAACCATCGACTGGTATCGCGCCAACGAATCATGGTGGGGCCCATTGAAAGAGGCGGTCGAAGCCACCTACGAGAAGCAGGGTCAGTGACGTGGAGGTACGTGAGCTGGCCGTTCCTGGCGCATGGGAGATCACGCCGAAACAACACGCCGATGATCGCGGCGTGTTTTTCGAATGGTTCACCGATCCCGGGTTTCGCGCTATCACCGGACATCGGTTGGACCTGCGACAGGCGAACTGCTCGGTTTCTGCCGCCGGCGTCCTACGCGGGCTGCATTTCTCCGAGTTGCCGCCGAGCCAGGCCAAGTACGTCACCTGTGTCCGTGGCGCGGTGTGGGACGTAGCCGTCGACATCCGGGTCGGCTCACCGACTTTCGGGCGCTGGGACTCGGTGCTGCTCGACGATCAGAGCCGTCGCACCATATACCTCAGCGAGGGTCTGGCGCACGGTTTCCTTGCGCTGCAGGATGATTCGACCGTCATGTACCTGTGCTCGGCAGGATACGCCCCGGACCGCGAGCACACGATCCGCGCTACCGACCCGGCGTTGGACATCCAGTGGCCCAGTACCGGAACCGTGCTGTCGGACCGCGACGCCGAGGCGCCGACGCTCGAAGACGTCAAAGCCGCGGGGCTCCTGCCGACGTGGGATGACACCAAGGCGTTCATCGAACAACTCCGCCGCGACTCCTGACCCCCAGCGCCCATGCCAGCGCTCTTGCCATCGCCACTCGCCGATTACTAGGATGTCCAAGTATCCGCAATCAAGGGGCTATGGTCATGACCACACAGATTCCACACTTCATCGACGGACGCCGCAGCAATTTGGCCTCGAGCCGAACCGCCGACGTCATGAACCCCAGCACGGGCGAGGTGCAGGCCCAGGTCTTGCTGGCCTCAGCAGCCGACGTCGACACGGCGGTTGCCTCGGCCGTCGAAGCCCAGAAGGAATGGGCGGCCTGGAATCCCCAGCGCCGCGCCCGCGTGATGATGAAATTCATCGAGCTCGTCAATGCCAATGTCGATGAGCTCGCCGAACTGCTGTCGCTCGAGCACGGCAAAACAGTCGCCGACTCCAAGGGCGACATCCAGCGCGGTATCGAGGTCATCGAGTTCGCGATCGGCATCCCGCACCTGCTGAAGGGCGAATTCACCGAAGGCGCCGGCACCGGCATCGACGTGTACTCCATCCGGCAGCCACTCGGTGTGGTCGCGGGCATCACGCCGTTCAACTTCCCGGCGATGATCCCGCTGTGGAAGGCGGGTCCAGCGCTCGCCTGCGGCAACGCCTTCATTCTCAAGCCCTCGGAACGCGACCCGTCGGTGCCGGTGCGGCTCGCGGAACTGTTCGGTGAGGCCGGCCTGCCGCCGGGTGTGTTCCAGGTCGTGCAGGGCGACAAGGAGGCCGTCGACGCGATCCTCGCCCATCCCGACATCCAGGCCGTCGGCTTCGTCGGCAGCTCCGACATCGCGCAGTACATCTACTCGAATGCCGCCGCGCACGGTAAGCGCTCGCAATGCTTCGGCGGTGCTAAGAACCACATGATCGTGATGCCCGACGCCGATCTCGATCAGGCTGTCGACGCCCTCATCGGCGCCGGCTACGGCAGCGCGGGCGAGCGGTGCATGGCGATCAGCGTCGCGGTGCCGGTGGGCGAAGAGACCGCAAACCGGTTGCGCGCCAGGCTCGTCGAGCGCATCAACCAGCTGCGTGTCGGCCACAGCCTCGACCCGAAGGCCGACTACGGCCCGCTGGTTACCGAGGCCGCCCTCAAGCGGGTGCGCGACTACATCAACCAGGGCATCGAGGCCGGCGCGGACGCCGTCGTCGACGGACGCGAACGCGCAAGCGACGAGCTGACGTTCGACGAGGCCGATCTGTCGAAGGGTTACTTCATCGGGCCGACGCTGTTCGATCACGTGACCCCCGAGATGTCGATCTACACCGACGAGATCTTCGGGCCCGTGCTGTGCATCGTGCGCGCCAAGGACTACGAAGAGGCACTGCGACTGCCCACCGAACACGAATACGGCAACGGCGTCGCGGTGTTCACCCGTGATGGCGACACCGCCCGCGACTTCGTGTCCCGGGTACAGGTCGGCATGGTCGGCGTCAACGTGCCGATCCCGGTTCCGGTGGCTTACCACACGTTCGGCGGCTGGAAGCGCTCCGGATTCGGCGACCTCAACCAGCACGGCCCCGCGTCGATCATCTTCTACACCAAGGTCAAGACGGTGACCCAGCGGTGGCCGTCGGGCATCAAGGATGGCGCCGAATTCGTCATCCCCACAATGAAATAGCGCCGGAAGCAAAGCCCGTGCAGTTCTTCGGCCTGGACGACGACGAACGCGTGATCGTCGAGACGGCGGCGGCGTTCGCCGAGAAGCGTCTCGCCCCACATGCACTGGAGTGGGACAAGACGCACCATTTTCCGGTCGATGAGTTGCGCGAGGCCGCCGACCTCGGGATGGCGGCGATCTACTGCGGTGAGGACGCCGGCGGCAGCGGTCTACGCCGACTCGACGCCGTCCGCATCTTCGAGCAGCTCGCCGCCGCTGATCCCACCGTGGCGGCGTTCCTGTCGATCCACAACATGTGCGCCTGGATGGTCGACACCTACGGCACACACGAACAGCGCAAATCGTGGGTGCCGAAGTTGGCGTCGATGGAGGCCATCGCCAGCTACTGCCTGACCGAGCCAGGGGCGGGGTCGGACGCCGGTGCGCTGCGCACCAAGGCTGTGCGGGACGGCGACTGGTATGTGCTCGACGGCGTCAAGCAATTCATCTCGGGAGCGGGCGCATCCGTCGTCTACATCGTGATGGCCCGAACCGGGGGTGACGGCCCGCGGGGCATTTCGGCATTCATCGTCGAAAAAGGCACTCCGGGACTCAGTTTCGGCGTCGACGAGGAGAAGATGGGCTGGCACGCCCAGCCCACGGCGCAGGTGATCTTCGAGGGTGCCCGGGTGCCTGCTGACGCGATGCTCGGCGGCGCCGACGGCGAAGGCACCGGGTTTTCCATCGCGATGAACGGCCTCAACGGCGGCCGTATCAATATCGCTGCGTGCTCGCTCGGCGGTGCCCAGACGGCGTACGAGAAAGCGGTGAGCTATCTGGCCGACCGCCATGCATTCGGTGGTTCGCTTCTCGACGAACCGACCATCCGCTTCACGCTCGCCGACATGGCCACTGCGCTGGAGACGTCGCGAACGCTGTTGTGGCGGGCCGCAGTTGCGCTCGATACCGACCATCCCGACAAAGTCGAACTGTGCGCGATGGCCAAGCGCTACGTCACCGACGTCTGCTTCGACGTCGCCGACCAAGCCCTGCAGCTTCACGGTGGCTACGGCTATCTCAATGAGTATGGGCTCGAGAAGATCGTCCGCGATCTTCGGGTGCACCGAATCCTCGAGGGAACGAACGAAATCATGCGCGTGGTCATCGGCCGGGCCGAAGCCGCCCGTGCCCGGGCGTCGTAAATGAAGCGGGAGAAGAGATGACGACGATCGCTTTCCTGGGTCTCGGCAATATGGGTGGACCGATGGCGGCCAACCTCGTCGCGGCCGGTAACGCCGTGCACGGGTTCGACCCCGTACCTGCGCTCAGGGCGACCGCAGAAGACAAGGGCGTCAACGTCTTCGAAACCGGCGCGACGGCGGTGGCGGACGCCGACGTCGTCATCACATCGCTGCCCAACGGCGCGATCGTCAAGGCCTGCTATGACGAGGTGCTACCCGCGGCCAAGGACGGTGGCTTGTTCATCGACACCTCGACCATCTCGGTCGCCGATGCCCGCGACATTCACATGCAAGCCAGCGATCGCGGCATCGCGCAGCTGGACGCGCCGGTGTCCGGCGGAGTCAAGGGTGCCACTGCGGGCACGCTTGCATTCATGGTGGGCGGTGAGGACGACGCCGTTGAACGCGCGCGGCCGGTACTGGAGCCGTTGGCCGGCAAGATCATTCACTGCGGCGGCTCCGGCAACGGTCAGAGTGCCAAGCTGTGCAACAACATGGTCCTCGCGGTTCAGCAGATCGTCGTCGGAGAAGCGTTTGTGCTCGCCGAGAAACTCGGTCTGTCCGCGCAGTCGCTGTTCGAGGTCATCACCGGCGCAACCGGCAATTGCTGGTCGGTGCACACCAACTGCCCGGTGCCCGGCCCCGTGCCCACCTCCCCCGCCAACAACGACTTCAAGCCGGGCTTTGCGACGGCGCTGATGAACAAAGACCTCGGTCTGGCGATGGATGCGGTGAACTCGACCGGGTCGTCGGCACCGCTGGGCAGCCACGCCGCCGAGATCTACGCCAAGTTCGCGGCCGATCACGCCGACAAGGATTTCAGCGCGGTCATCGAACTGCTGCGCAGCAGCCACGGCCCGACCTGACGCCGGGCCGTGGCTGACACGGTGATCCGTTAGAGCGAAACGGTCTGTTCGTCGTGTCCGAACTCGACCTGCTGCCCGTCGTAGGTGCCGGTGCACGACGTCACCACTTTGTAGGTGCGGCCGATGACCGGTGCCGGCACGGAGAAATTCGCCTGCCCGTTGGGGGCGATGTCGAATTCCTCTGTGTGTCCGAGGCCGCCGCGAGTGTCGGTGGCAACGTAACTGCAGCTACCGCCGATCCCTGCGTTGTTCGTGACCGTTACCGGCCAGAACGGTGACAGGACCCGCTGAATGTTCACCCGCACGGCATTCGTCGGCGGCGGGCACTTCTGGCCTGCCGGCACTTCCTTCTGCGGTCCGCCAGGCGGGCACTGGACGGCCGGCTTCGCCTTGCACTGCTGGCCGGCCGGCACGGTCGGCGTCTCGTCGTTAGGACCGCACTGAACGTCCGGCTTCTTCTCCTCTTGTGGCGGTGTTCCCTGGCCCTCTGCCGGACTCGTAGCCGATCCTGCGGGCGTGCCGAACACCAGGCCGACGAGGTCCTCGGGATCGTAATTCTCGTTGCGCCGGAAACTCACGCCGAATTCGGTGTTGCTGCAGCTGCCGATGGCGGGTCCACCGCCGGCTTGATAGGCCTTCGTCAACGCGTCCGCCATTGGATCGCCCTGACCCACGAAGACACCCGTCACTGCGCCCTTGTAGGAGGCCTTCATCCCGTCAATGGTCGCGGGCGGCGCCGGAATGTAATCAGCTTGGGCGAAAGCAATGTCCTGCAAGGTCTGGTTGTACTTCATGTCTGGACAGCCCGAGTTTGCTCTGTCGCGGGCCACCGTGCCTCTGATGTCGGCGATGGGATCGGCGTGCGCCACCGGCACCACCATCGTCATCGACAACACAAGCCCGGCTATCACACTCGCCATGCGAACCAATGGGTGTTTCATGGAAATCTCCTCGGCGTAGCCCCGTGGGACGCGCAGCCACGCGTCTCCCGACAAACCGACGCTAGAGCAAACAAGGCCGACGAAATATGCGGTGTTTCCCTACGATTTTGGAATTGACGAGGCCGTAAATTCGCAGCCTCGGCACACTTCGCTGACTACGCGGCGTCAGCAGGCTTGTGGGCCGCGATCCAACGGCGGTGCATGCGTTGGCAGTCCGTTATCCGCATGGGTTCGTCACCGGCGTAGTCGGGCCGCACACAGACCGCGGCGGGAATGTCGGGGGCACCGTCACCGGTGATCACCGCGGTGGCCAGACCCGTCGAGGTCGCCGCACGCAGGCCGCAAGCGGAACCGGTGATCGCAAGTGCGTTCTCCGCGGGTAAGCCGAGTTCCCAGAGTGCTGTTCGGCATACCTCAGGATCAGGCATGGGCTTCTTGACGTCGTCGGCGGTCACGACCGTCTCGACGATTCCGTCGCCGACCAATTGGCGCACCAGCGGCTCCGCCCAGCTGCGTCGGCCACTGGTGACCACGGCAACCGCCACGCCCGCGGTGAATGCTTCCATGACGAGATCGACCAATCCTGGCCGCGGCGTCAGGCCGGCGTCGAGGATCATCTCGTCGAGCATCATCGTCTTGGTGGTGTAGATGTCGTCGGCGAGCAACTGTGTCAGCACATCGGACTCGGTTGAGACGCTGCGCTTGCGCAGCTCGGCCGAAACGCGCTGACGCTCGTCGGACAGGGCAAGCAGCTGCCGATACCTCGTCACCGACCATTCGAAGTTCAGGCCATGCTCGGCGAAGGCGGCGTTATAGGCGACGCGATGCCCATCGCACTCAACGTCGGCCAGCGCGTCGAGGTCGAAGATCAGCGCCCGCAGCGAATCCACGTCGGCGCCGACCGGCGACGCGCAATCCCACCAGAACCGTCCGGCACGCCATGTCGTCGTCTGCTCCTGAGTCATAGACACGCCGATAAGAGTGGCCCAGACCACACGACCGCAGCCTCCCCCATTGGGGGGATTGGCCAGGCCAAGTTGTCGGGGTTCGCTCTCCCCCGGCTCTAAGGTATTGCCATGGCGTCCGACAGCCCGCTCGCCTCCGGACCAGTGCGAATAGTGCTGGTAGACGACCACGAGATGGTCATCGAGGGACTCAAGGCGATGCTCGCTGCGTTCGCCGACCGGGTGGAGGTAGTCGGGCAGGCCGTCGGTGCTGAGCGGGCGCTCAGCGTGGTCGACGAGCTCGATCCCGACATCGTGCTCTCCGACGTGCGGATGCAGGGCTCCAGCGGACTGGACCTGTGTCAGACGCTGCGGGAGCGCAGACCAGACCGCAAGGTCGTCATGTTGTCTGTCTACGACGACGAGCAGTACCTGTTCCAGGCTCTTCGCGTCGGCGCGGCCGGCTACCTCTTGAAGAGCATCAGTAGCGACGAGCTGGTGCGTCAACTCGAGTTCGCGCATCGCGGCGCGACTGCCATCGATCCGGGCATGGCCGCGCGGGCCGCCGACACGGCGGCCCGAATGCAGCGCGACGAATTCTGGCCCGGGGCGCGCCAGGGCCTCACCCAGCGCGAGAGCGAGATCCTCTCCCTTGTCGTCAATGGGCTTTCCAACCGCGGCATCGCGGCCAAGCTCGTCATCAGCGACGAGACGGTGAAAACACACCTGCGGTCGATCTATCGCAAGCTCGGAGTCGGCGATCGCACCGGTGCCGTCGCCACCGCCCTGCGGGAGGGGATCTACCAATGAGTCCGGTGGGCGGAGGCCCGTTGCGCCCCAACGCTGTTCGCGACCTCGTCGACGCCGACCGCGAGCTCGCGCTGTTGCGTGAGCTGATCCAGGCGGCCTCCTGCGGACCCGGTGTCGAGCCGCTGGCAGCGGCGGCCGCCAGGATGATCACCGCCGCCACCGCGACCGACGTGTGCTTCGTGCACGTCCTCGACGACAGCGACCGTTCGCTGACCCTGACCGGTGCGACGCCGCCGTTCGACAGCGAGGTCGGCAAGATCCGGCTTCCGTTGGGCTCCGGTATATCCGGCTGGGTCGCCAGCCATCGCGAGCCGGTGGTGATCACCCACGACAAGGAATCCGACCCGCGCTACATGCCGTTCCAGTCGCTTCGCGGGCGCGACTTCACGTCGATGGTTTCGGTGCCGATGGAAACCGACCCCGGTGGCCTGGTCGGTGTCCTCAACGTGCATACCGTCGAGCAGCGGGAGTTCACCGCCGGCGACGTCGAACTGCTGTTGGTGATCG
>LZSH01000117.1 GCA_001665255.1 Mycobacteriaceae bacterium 1482268.1
GCGGCGTTCGCCTTGACCATGTCGAGCGTGACGCCCTTGGCCGACGAGAAGGTCGCATGATCCCTGATCGCGGCAGACACGTCGTCGTAGCGGGTCAGCGCCCAGAAGTCGTACTTGTCGCTGTAGTACACCGGCGCCTCGTCGCGCATGCGGCGATAGGTGTCGAATGGCGAGTCGAAGTAATCGTCGGAGTACGGATCGAAGACGACAGGGCGACCCGAAACTGTTGAACTCGATACGCTCACTGCTCGGCTCCGTTCGTTGTGACAGATTTCTAGCAGGTCAGGGCTCGACGGGAATGGCGAATAGCTGTTCTGCCGCGGTATAGGGATCGGACCGGCCGTCGGCCACCAATTCCGCCAACCGGTCGAGATCGGTGTGGCTGTGCAGCAGCGTCTGTGCCAGCGACAGGATCTGAGCGCGCGCACGCGCTTTGCGGCGTTCCAGGCTGTCGGCGCGGGCGTGCGCCTCGATGGCGTCGACCAACTCGGGGATACCCTCGCCCCGTGCAGCAACGAGTTTCAGGATCGGCGCCTTGGTTTCGGCGCGCAGATCACGGACGGTCTGATCGGCGCCTTCGCGATCGGCCTTGTTCACCACGACGATGTCGGCGACCTCCAGCAGGCCGGCCTTGGCGGCCTGAACCGCGTCTCCTGCACCGGGATTGAGGACGACGATGGCCGGGTCGGCCACCGCGGCGATCTCGATCTCGGACTGGCCGACGCCGACCGTCTCCAGCACGATCAAGTCGTAGGACAGCGCGGCGAGTAAGCGGGTGGCCGCGGGTATCGCCGCGGCGAGACCGCCGAGATGACCGCGGGTGGCCACCGAGCGAATGAGCACGTCGGGATCGTTGATGTGGGCAGCCATCCGGATTCGGTCACCGAGCAGTGCACCGCCGCTGTACGGCGACGACGGGTCGACGGCCAACACGGCAACCCGCGAACCGCGCGCGCGATAGGCGGCCACGAGGGCCGCTACGGTCGTGGATTTCCCCGCCCCCGGCGGGCCGGTCAAGCCGACGATGCGAGGAGGGGCGGTCGCGCCGAGCGATGCCAGCACCTCGTCCCGACGAGAACTTTCGACCAGGCTCAACAGCCGTCCGGCCGCTCGGGTGGACCCGCCGCGTGCCGCGGTGATGAGCTCGTCGATGACCATCGCCTGCCCGAGCCTACGGCGCGGGAACCTCGATGACGACGGCCAACCCCATCCCGCCGTCGGCACCCACGGCGGAGACGATCACGGCTTCTGGCATGTGGGGACTCCGTTTCGGTCGGCGTGAGAATGTTATTCTCTCTGATCGAGAGTGCCAGTTGCAAGAAGGGGAACCATATGCAAATCGCCGGTAGCTCCGCGATTGTGGTCGGTGGCGCGGGCGGCCTCGGAGAGGCGACCGTCCGCAGGCTGCACGGTGCGGGGGCGAAAGTCGTCGTCGCCGATCTCGCCGACGACAAGGGCAAGGAGCTGGAGAACGAGCTCGGCGTGCGTTACGTGCGCACGGACGCCACCTCTGAGGAGTCGGTGAACGCGGCGATCGCCGAGGCGGCGTCGTTGGCTCCCCTGCGGATCTCGGTCGACACCCACGGCGGTCCGGCCAGCGGCGGTCGGCTCATCGGCAAGGACGGTTCACCGCTCGACCTCGACGGCTTCAAGAAGACCATCGAGTTCTACCTGACCGCGGTGTTCAACGTGATGCGGCTGGCAGCCGCAGAGATCGCGAAGTCCGAACCGCTGGAGGAAGGTGCCCGTGGCGCGATCGTCAACACAGCGTCGATCGCCGGCTATGAGGGCCAGATCGGCCAACTCCCGTACTCCGCGGCCAAGGGCGGCGTGCTCGGCATGACGCTGGTCGCCGCGCGTGACCTGTCTCCGCTTGGCATCCGGGTCAACACGATTGCGCCGGGCACCATCAACACCCCGGCCTACGGCAAGGCGGCCGATCAGCTAGAGCAGTACTGGGGCCCGCAGGTCCCGTTCCCCAAGCGGATGGGGCGCTCGACTGAGTACGCGCAGCTGGCGCAAAGCATCATCGAGAACGACTATCTCAACGGCGAGATCATCCGCCTGGACGGGGCGCTGCGCTTCCCACCCAAGTGACGCTTGCCGGTCGGACACTCGACGGAAAAATCGCCTTCGTGGCCGGTGCCAGCCGTGGCATCGGCGCGACGGTGGCCACGGCTCTGGCGCGTGCCGGTGCGGCCGTCGGGGTTGCCGCGCGCTCCGAGCATGAAGGCAGGCTGCCTGGCACTATTCACTCTGTCGCCCAAGAGATTTCGTCCTCCGGCGGTCGCGCGCTGGCCGTTCCGTGCGATGTCACCAAAGAGGGGTCGGTGCAGGCGGCGGTGGACGCAGTGGTCGGTGAGTTCGGCGGCGTCGACATCGTGGTCGCCAACGCGGGGGTGCTGTGGCTGGGACCCATCGAGTCCACGCCGCTGAAACGGTGGCAGCTGTGCCTGGACGTCAACTTGACCGGCGTCTTCCTGGTCACCAAGGCAGTCATTCCACATGTCCGGGCGCGCGGCGGCGGTTCGCTGATCGCCATCACCACATCCGGCGTGGCAATGACCGACCACGGCTCCAACGCCTACTGGGTGTCGAAGGCCGGTGTCGAACGGCTCTACACAGGGCTTGCTGCCGACTTGAAGGCCGACAACATCGCGGTGAACTGTCTTTCGCCGTCGCGAGTGGTGCTGACCGAGGGCTGGCAGGCCGGCGGCGCCGGGATGGAGATTCCACCGGAGATGGTGGAACCGCCGGAGGCGATGGCCAACGCCGTCGTCCGCCTGGCCCAGCAGGATGCCAGCGGCGTCACGGGGACCATCCAGCGTTCAGAATCCCTGACCTTCTGAATTGCGAACTCCCCTTCTTCCGCGAGCGACACCAAATCGGCGATTTCACCGCTCGGACGGCCATCACGGCGCAGGCTTGCGCCATGCCACAGCTTTTGGGGATCTCCCACATCGATCTGACGGTCTTCGACTGCGACCGCGCTGCGAAGTGGTGGCAAGACGTGCTCGGCTTCACGCTCGTTAATCACGTTCATCAATCCAATTACGAATGCAGATCGTTGGTCCACCCCTCCGGCGTTGTGGTGTCATTGATGACCCACAGCGCCACGGCCGAATTCGGAGAATTCGACGAGCAGCGGGTCGGGCTCGACCATCTGGCCTTCCAGGTGACCGACCGCCGCGAACTGGAAACGTGGGTGGCACATCTGAACGAACACGGCGTCACGCACACCGGGATCATCGACACCGGCTACGGCCCCACGGTGGTCTTCCGCGATCCCGACAATATGCAACTCGAGCTCTATGTCCATCCGAACCCGAGTGATCTGACGCAGCTGACTGACGCCGATTCACAAGAGGTGCAACGGATCTTGCGCGGCAAGCAATAGCGCACTGTCGCCAGATCACGAGCGACCGCAAAATGCCGTCGCACGACGGCGTGTCGTGTGCAAACACGCACGCTCGCGGCAAAAGGGGGCGGCGCGCGCGTTACTTGTCCTTGGCGATCAAGCCGTCGACGATCTTGTTGAAGTCAGCCGTGCCGAACGACACGTATTCTGCGAGGTTCGCGTAGTCGAGCGACGCCATCACCGCCTGCTCGAGCTGGATGTTCATCAACCGCTTGGTGGCCTCGACCGCCTGTTGCGGCAGCGCCAACAACTTCTTGGCGCACGCGATCGCCTCGGCCAGCGGATCTTCCACCACATGGTTGGCCAGCCCGAGTTCGACCGCGCGCTGTGCCTTGATCCGCACACCCGTCAGCGCGAACTCCTTGGCCTGCAGCAGGCTGATCTGCGAGCCCCACACCAGCGGGCCGCCATCCGCGGCGACCAAGCCGATCTGGACATGCGGATCCGCAAAGTGCGCAGTCTCCGAAATGAACACGATGTCGGACAACGCAGCCAGGCTGCAGCCCAGTCCGACAGCGGGACCGTTCACGGCGGCGACGACCGGGATCCGGCAGCGCACCATGCCAATGACCAGATCGCGACCGTGCTTGATCGTCTTCTGCCGCAACGCTTCGTCGTTACGCAGTTCGTCGAGGTAATTGAAATCACCACCGGCCGAGAACGCCCGGCCCGCCCCGGTGATGACGGCCGCCCGCGCCGAGGCGTCCTCGTTGAGCTCCTCCCAGATCCTGGCGAGCCCCACATGCAGGTTGTCGTTTACCGCGTTGAGCGCATCCGGGCGGTTGAGTGTGATGATGCGCAGAGCACCATCCGCCTTGACGTCGATTTCGTCTGGCATTCCATACATGCTGTTCCCTTCGTTCTTCGCGCGAGCGCTCATCACCCTCCCAATCCGAGAATGCGCGATGCGATGATGTTCTTCTGAATCTGCGACGTACCGCCCATGACGCTCTGCGCGCGGCTGTACATGTACGCGCCGAACAACTCCGGGTCCTTGGTACCGACGGTGGCCAGTGCTGCGTGGCCGACCGATTGTTCGACCCACGTCATCAACAGCTTGTCCAGCGAGCCCTGGGGCCCGTGGGTGAGGCCGTCGAGCTGCTCGGACAACCGCCGTCGCACGTGTAGTCGCAGCATCTCGGTCTGCACCCACGCCCATGACAGCTCCTCTGGAACTGGACCGTCGAGGCGGGAAGCCAACTGGCGCACCAGCTTTCCGTAGCGTGCGGAGAAGCCAAGCGTCGACGGCTCGCGTTCGTGGCTGACGACGGTCATCGCCAGCTTCCAGCCCTCGCCCGGCTGCCCCACCATGTTCTCGGCCGGCACCCGGGCGCCGTCGAAGAGCACCTGGCCGAATTCCTTTGTCACGCCGCTGATCATCTTCAGCGGGCGCTGCTCGATACCCGGTTGGTGCATGTTGACGATGAACGCCGAGATGCCCTTGTGCTTCGGCACCTCCTTGTCGGTGCGGGCCAGCAGCAGACACCAATCGGCGACATCGGAGTAGCTCGTCCAGATCTTGTGCCCGTGAACCACGTACTCGTCGCCGTCGCGGGTCGCGGTCGTGGTCAACGATGCGAGGTCGGAGCCCGCCCCCGGCTCGGAAAAGCCCTGGCACCACCGCTCGGTACCGTTGATCATCCCCGGCAGGAACCGTTGCCGCAGTTCCTCGTTGCCGTGATGGGACAAACCGACCACCAGATAGCCGAGGCTGGGCCGTGCGGGCGCGCCCGCCTTGGCGATCTCCTCGTCGACGATGACGTCGTACACCGGCGGCAGGTCCTGGCCGCCGTACTCCTTGGGCCACGACGTGCCGAAGAACCCCGCTTGATACAGCGCCTGATGCCAATCGCCCTGGCGGGCCCAATACTCGTCGCCCGAGGTGGGAAACTTCCCCTTCTGCTCGCTCAGCCAGTCGCGCAGCCGCTCGCGGAACGCGGCCTCTTCCTGCGAATCACGAAAATCCAATGGACACCTCCTCGAGTTTCACCGGCCACGTCTCGCTGGCGGCCAGAACCCGTCGTAAATAGATGTGCGCGAGGCACTCCCACGTGTTGCCGATGCCGCCGTGGACTTGAATCGACGTTTCGCAGACCGTCATAGCCGCACGCGCACAGTAGATCTTGGCTACCCGGGCCGCCGCGATGGCTTCGACCGGCGGTAGCTCGTCGACGGCCCACGCCGCGTGGCGGACGACGCTGATCGCCCCCTCGATCAGCGCGAGGCTCTCGGCAAGCAGATGCGCGACCGCCTGATACGAGCCGATCGTGGCGCCGTACTGTTCGCGCACTTTGGCGTATTCGGTGGCGAGCGCATGCGCTCCCCGTGCCGCGCCCACGAGGTCGGCGCACGTCACCGTCAGCGCCAACGCACGCCACCGTCCGGCATCGTCCTCACTCAGCTCATCGAGCTCGGCAGGCGACTCCACGACTCGGGCAAAGCTTTTCGTGAGGTCGACTGAATCCGCATCGGCATCGGGCACCGACGGCTCTCGACCAAGACGACGCTTCAGGTCGTCGCTGAGGATCGGGCCGATGAACGGAACATCGACCAGACCCCTGGCGAATTCCTCGGCGACAATGGCCACCTCGACTCCGGACGCCCCGTCCGAGCGCAGGGTGCGAAACCCTGTGCCGTCGATGGCTTTCTCCAACCGTGCGATGCGGTTGGCGTCGTCGAGTTCGGCGACCGATCCTGGCCCGAGGTCGTCGGCCACCTCGGCGGCGGCCTCGCGCAGCTGCCGCTGTTCAGCGGTCAGACGGACATCCATACTTCCCTTTCAACACTCGGCGCAACACCTTTCCAGAAGGCAGTCGCGGGATCTCGGGAACAACCACCACCCGGCTCAGCTGTTTGTACGACGCCAGCCGCTCGGCTACGAGGGCGACAAGTTCGTCGGGATCGACCGAACCGTGCGTTGCGACCGCAGCCACCACCGCTTCGCCGTTTGCTCCGTCATCGACTCCGAAGACCGCGCAGTCGTCGACATCAGGATGCCCGTGCAGCACGGCCTCTATTTCGGCGGGCGCCACCTGGAACCCACGAACCTTGATCATCTCCTTGGCCCGGTCGGTGATGTGCAGCCAGCCGTCGACATCGAGGTAGCCGACGTCGCCGGTGCGGTACCAGCCGTCGGAAAACGCTTGTGCGGTCGCTTCATCGGGCAGGTAGCCGGCCATCACTGAATCCGAACGCGCCTGAATCTCACCGACTTCGCCGGCTCCGACCGGCGATCCATCAAGCGACACAATGCGGATCTCCACGCCGGGCACCGCCCGTCCGACCGTGTCCAATCGGGCGTCCTCGAGCGAATTGCAGGTGAGCACCGGCAACTCGCTGGTGCCGTAGGCCGTCACCCAGTTCACCCCCGCCCTGGCCGTGACGGCCTCGGCGACGCTTCGGGTAACTGGCGTCGCGCACCACATGATGTACCGCAGCGACGACAGGTCATAGGAGTCCAACTTCGGATGGTTGGCCAACGCCAGCGCAATCGGCGCCACGGCCATTTCGATCGTGATCCGGTCGGCCTCGATGTGGTGAAGCATCTGGTCGACGTCGAACCGGCGATGCAGGCGAACCCATGCTCCGATGTCGAGCGCCATGGCGATGTTGAGCAGCCCGAGGATGTGCGACGGCGGCGTCACGACCTGCATTCGATCCGTCGACGTCAGCCCAAGCGCCGCGCGCCAATGCCGGATGGCCACCGCGAACCCGCCGTGGGTGTGCCGCACGGCTTTGGGCATGCCTGTGGTGCCGGAGCTGAACACGCATAGTGCCTCGGCATCGGCGGCCGGCGGCTCGAAAGTACGTCTCCCGGGAGTGATCGGATCGTCCAGCGACAGCATCGGCATCATGCCGGCGAGCACCGGATGATCGCCGACGGCGTGTGACGGCCCGGTCAGCGAAAGCGCATGCTCGACTTCTGTCTCCCGCCACGCGGGGCTGAGCAGCACGGCCGCGGCGCCCAGGCGCCAGATGGCCCGCAACGCCACCACGAACTCGGGGCGGTTCGACGACATCAGCGCCACCCGGTCCCCCGCCCGCACGCCGCGGTGCTCGAGGGTCGTCGCCATGCCGTTGGCCAATGCATTGAGCTCCGACAACGTGTATTCACGCTCTTCGAAGGCGAGGGCAGCCGGCTCCCCCACGTCAGCTCACCCGCCCTTCTCCCGCGTTGCGGCAACCTTGCAGGAAGCCGCGAGAACACACTATCCTCGAACGAGAATAGTATTCTCGCAGGAGCAGAATCTCAATGGCACTAGGAGAGGTCAGATGGCAGTCGAGGGGACCGTGACGATCCTGCTCGACCGGCAGAAGGCTTCGGTTCCGCGCGTCGAGGGCGAGACGTTGCTGGAGAGCGCCCGGCGCGCGGGGCTGTCGCCACCGTTCAGCTGCGAAGCGGGCAACTGCGGAACCTGCATGGCCAAACTGGTCGAGGGCAAAGCGACCATGCGCGTCAACGACGCGCTGGATGACGACGAGGTCGCCGAGGGGTACATCCTCACTTGTCAGGCTGTTCCGGACACGGAGTCGGTGACCGTCGAGTACGAGTGAGCGTGCTCGTTCAGTTGCGGCGGCGGCCGGTATTGCGGCTCGTATCCGGAGACGTGGATCGGGCTGCCCACCAACCGGAACTCGCCCGCCGTCACGACGATTTCCGGAGTCGCCTCAAGCGCGTTGGGTAGCGAGCGCACCGCCGCAGCCGGAATGCCGAGCGGACGCAACCGGGCTTCCCAGCTCTTCGCGGTGTCGGTGGCCAGCGCCTCGGTGACCACGGCAAGCACCTCATCGCGCTGCGCGGAACGCTCGGCCATGGTCGGAAACCCCGTTACTCCCGCCTCGGCTGAGAACGACCGCCAGAACGCGTCGTGAGTGATGAACAGCGCGAGATAACCGTCGGCAGTAGGAAACAGTTGTGCGGGAACGTAATACGAGTGCGCGCCGTTGGGATATCGCTGCGGCTCCACCCCGTCGTTCAGGTAGGCCGACGCCCGGTAGTTCAACTGCGACATGACGACATCGCGCAGCGACACCTCGACCTGACCGCCACGGCCCGACACGATCTGGGACACCAACCCCAGCGCAGCCGTCAGCCCCGTCGAGTTGTCGGCCGCCGAGTAGCCCGGCAGCGTCGGCGGCCCATCGGGATCGCCGGTCATCGCCGCCACCCCGGTACCCGCCTGGATCACGTAGTCGAACGCCGGATCGTCACCGCCGTCCATTCCGAAACCGGTCAGGGCGACACAGACGATCTTCTCGTTGTACTTCCGCAACGCCTCGTAGGTGAGCCCGAGTCGGCGAATAGCCGACGGCTTCATGTTGACCAGCAGCGCATGGGATTTCGCAACAAGTTCACCCAGTTGCGCCTGTCCGGCTTCCGACCTCAGGTCGACGCACACGCTCTGCTTGTTGCGGTTGAGGCTGGCGAAGTAGCTGTCGCTGACCTGCCGGGAGATCTCGCCCTCCGGGGGTTCGATCTTGATCACCTCGGCGCCGAGGTCGGCAAGCACCATGGTGGCGTACGGACCGGCGAGCATCACGCCGACCTCGAGAATGCGGATGCCCGCCAGCGGACCGTTCGTCATCGTATTTCAGTCGCGAGCTGCGAGATCACCTCGCGCGTACGGTATTTGGAGGCGACGAGCTCGTCGCGGTTGTTCCCGATGGGCAGTAGTCGCACCGACAGATCGGTGACTCCCGCATCGGCGAACTGGCGGAATCGCGCCAGGATGGCATCCTCGTCGCCCGCCGCACACAGATCACCGACGTCGCGCGCATCGCCGCGGTCGAGCAACCGCTGGTAGTTCGGCGACGTCTCCGCCTCGGCGAGAATGCGATTGGCACGATCCTTTGCCGAATCGATCTCGGAGTTGGCGCACAGGCATACCGGGATGCCCGCGACGATGCGCGGCGCGGGGCGCCCGGCGTCGGCGGCGGCTTTGGTGATCTTCGGCGCGATGTGGTCGCCGATGGCCTTCTCGTCGGCCATCCACAGCACCGTGCCGTCGGCACGTTCGCCTGCGATCTGCAGCATCACCGGCCCAAGTGCGGCAACCAGGACCGGCATCGGCGTCTCGGCGCCGAGCACGGTCGGATTGTGCACGGCGAACGACTGATTCTCGACATCGACCGGCCCCGGTCCGGCGATCGCCGCGTTGAGCACCTCGAGATAGTCGCGGGTGTAGGCCGCCGGTTTCTCGTACGGGATGCCGAGCATGTCGCGCACGATCCAGTGGTGCGACGGCCCCACCCCGAGTGCGAGCCGTCCGGACGCCATCGCATGAACCGAAAGTGCCTGGCGGGCAAGGGCTATCGGATGCTGGGCCTGCAACGGCACCACCGCGGTGCCGAGCTCGATGCGGGAGGTGTGCGCGGCCATCAGCGCCACCATGGTCAGCGCGTCGAAGTCGTCGGGCACCTGTGGCATCCACGCGGTATTGAGCCCGGCCTCCTCGGCCCATTTGATGTCGGACACCAGCTTGGTGACCTTGCGCGTCATATCGCCGCGCTCGGCCCCGATCATCACGCCTAGCCTCATGCGGGCTCCCCCGCCTTCTCCGCCAGCGCGCGCACATCGCGGACGAGCACGTCCAGCGGTGTGCCGGTCGGAAAGACCGCCGCCGCACCGGCGGACAACAGCTTGGACACGTCGGCTTCGGGGATGGTGCCGCCGACGACTACGGCGATGTCGCCGGCGTCGGCAGCGCGCAACGCCTCGACGGTCCGCGTGGTGAGCGCGACGTGCGCCCCCGACAGGATGCTCAGACCGACGACGGAGACATCTTCTTGCAGGGCGATCGACACGATGTCCTCGATGCGCTGGCGGATACCGGTGTAGATGACCTCGAACCCGGCATCACGCAGGGTGCGGGCAACGATCTTCGCGCCGCGGTCATGTCCGTCCAGACCCGGTTTGGCTACCAAAACCCGTGCGGCCATTAGAAGACCACCGGCTGCTGGAACTCGCCCCAAACCGCTTTCAGCGCGTTCACCATCTCTCCCACGGTGCAGTAGTTGTTGGCGCAGTCGATCAGGTGGTGCATCAGGTTGTCATCCCCCTCCGCTGCCCGCGAAAGGGCGGCAAGGCTGGCCGCGACGGCCCCAGAGTCCCTGTCGGACTTCACCTTCGAGAGCCGCTTGAGCTGGGTGTCACGGCCTTCGGCGTCGAGCTCGTACATCGAGACGTCGGGCGTGGACTCGTCGGTGACGAATTTGTTCACACCGACGACGGGCCGAACCCCCGACTCGACTTCCTGGTGGATCTTGAAGGCCTCGTCGGCGATCAGGCCCTGGAGATAGCCGTCTTCGATGGCGCGCACCATGCCGCCGTGGTTCTCGAGATCACCCATGATCTCGATGATCTTCTCCTCGGTCGCATCGGTGAGCGCCTCGACGAAGTAGGATCCGCCGAGCGGGTCGGCGACGGCTGCGACACCGGTTTCGTAGGCGAGGATCTGCTGAGTGCGCAGCGCCAGTGTCGCGGACTCCTCGGTGGGCAGCGCGAACGGCTCGTCCCAGGCGGCGGTGAACATCGACTGCACGCCACCGAGCACTGATGCCATCGCCTCGTAAGCGACGCGCACGATGTTGTTCTGCGCCTGCGGCCCGTACAGCGAGGCGCCGCCGGACACGCAACCGAAGCGGAACATCGACGCCTTGTCGTTGGTGGCGCCGTAGCGCTCGCGCACGATCGTGGCCCAGCGTCGCCTGCCTGCCCGGTACTTCGCGATCTCCTCGAAGAAGTCGCCGTGCGTGTAGAAGAAGAACGAGATCTGCGGCGCGAACTTGTCGATGGTCATCCGGCCGCGCTCGACGACGGTGTCGCAGTAGGTGACGCCGTCGGCCAAGGTGAACGCCATCTCCTGGACGGCGTTGGCCCCGGCGTCGCGGAAGTGCGCGCCGGCCACCGAGATCGCGTTGAACCTCGGCACCTCGGCGGCGCAGAACTCGATGGTGTCGGCGATAAGCCGCAAGGACGGCTCCGGCGGCCAGATCCAGGTGCCGCGGGACGCGTACTCCTTAAGAATGTCGTTTTGGATGGTGCCGGTGAGCTTCTCGCGCGGCACCCCCTTCTTCTCGGCGGCCGCGACGTAGAACGCCAGCAGGATCGCGGCGGTGCCGTTGATCGTGAAGCTGGTGCTGATCTTGTCCAGCGGGATGCCGTCGAACAGTATCTCGGCATCGGCCAGCGTGTCGACGGCGACGCCGACGCGCCCGACTTCCTCGCTGACCTCGGGATCGTCGGAGTCGAAGCCGCACTGCGTCGGCAGGTCCAATGCGACCGACAGCCCCGTCCCACCCTGGTCGAGCAGGTACCGATAGCGCCGGTTGGACTCTTCGGCCGTGCCGAAGCCGGAGTACTGCCGAAAAGTCCACAGCTTGCCGCGGTAGCCGCTCGCGAAATTTCCGCGGGTGAACGGATAGGTACCTGGCGCAGGCGGTTCACCGGCCCGATCGCCCGGCCCGTAGACGGGCTGCAGCGGGATGCCGGAGGGGGTCTGAACTGGGTCGGTCATCAGTGGATAACGTACTTGCAAAAAATGAGAATGCCAATACCGCGGGTTGGAAACGCGCACAGAGAGAGGTGTGCAGGAACGGCGGGATGCGGGTCGAAGACCCGGTACACAGTGATTATGGCACTTGCGTAAAATGAGAATGCCAATACCGTTTTGTTAAGGTGAGGCTTCGTCCGATAGGTGTCGACAGGAGCGCAATGTCCCAGACGTTTACCGATCGCACCCTAGTCATCTCCGGCGCCAGCCGGGGCATCGGGCTGGCGATCGCCCTCGGCGCGGCCAGGCGCGGCGCGAACATCGTTCTGCTTGCCAAGACCGCCGAGCCGCACCCCAAGCTTCCCGGCACTGTGCATACCGCGGTGGCCGAGATCGAGGCCGCCGGCGGTAAGGGCGTCGCGGTGGTCGGCGATGTGCGCAACGAGGACGACGTGCAGCGCACCATCGACACGGCTGTCGAGCATTTCGGCAGCGTGGACATCTGCGTCAACAACGCCAGCGCCATCGCCACCGAGCCGACGGAAAAACTCGCGGCCAAGAAGTTCGACCTGATGATGGACATCAATGTCCGCGGCACATTCCTGCTGACCAAGGCCGCGCTGCCGCATCTGAGAGCACAGACAGGTGGAGCACATGTGCTGACGCTCGCGCCGCCCCTGAACATGAACCCGCACTGGCTCGGCGCGCACCCGTCCTACACGCTGTCGAAATACGGCATGACGCTGCTGTCGCTGGGCTGGGCGGCCGAATACGCCGACAGCGGCATCGGGTTCGCCTGTCTGTGGCCCGAGACCTACATCGCGACTTCGGCGGTGGCCAACCTCGCCGACGGTGACAAGCTGGCCGCGCGCTCGCGGGATCCCCAGATCATGGGCGACGCCGCCGCCGAGATCTTCTCCCGGCCCGCCGCCGACGTAAACGGGAAGTGCTACATCGATTCGCAGGTGCTCGCCGAGGCCGGCGAAACCGACCTGTCGCGCTATGGGGGTGGCGATGACCCCGGCGCCGCCGTCGGCGAGCGCGCTGAGTTCGTGTGCGGTCAACCGCATGTCACCGGACACCACTGCCGTCCGGTCGGGGTCGCTCGAGGCAGCCATCTCGAGCAGCAACGAAATGCTCATGATTTGTCGACGAAGATATCAAGGATGGGGTCATCGCCACCCCCATAGCGCGACAGGTCGGTTTCGCCGGCCTCGGCGAGCACCTGCGAATCGATGTAGCACT
>LZSH01000118.1 GCA_001665255.1 Mycobacteriaceae bacterium 1482268.1
GACTGCGCATGAAACAGGGTGCGCACCGCAAGATGGGCGTCCAGCGTCCGGTTGATCACCGAGATCAGCCGCATCGCGGCCAGCGAATTGCCGCCCAGGTCGAAGAAGGAGTCCTCCACCCCGACCCGGTCGAGCCCGAGCACTTGAGCGTAGATGCCGGCCAGGACTTCCTCCACCGGGTTGGCGGGGGCCACGTACCGATCGGCGTCCTGGTATTCCGGGGCGGGTAGGGCGCGGGTGTCGAGTTTGCCATTGACCGACAGAGGCAGCGCCTCCAAAGGCACCACTGCCGCGGGCACCATGTAGCCGGGCAGCCGTTCCGTCAGCTTCATGCGCAGTTCGGCCGGATCTGCGGTGCCGGTGATATAGCCGATCAACCGCTTGTCGCCGGGGCGGTCCTCGCGGGCGATCACCACCGCCTGCTCAACCCCATCCAAAGCGCTCAGCGCCGCTTGGACCTCTCCGAGTTCTATGCGATACCCGCGGATCTTGACCTGCTCGTCCGCACGCCCCACAAACTGCAGCTGCCCATCAGCGCGCCACCACACCAGATCCCCGGTGCGATACATCCGCTCCCCCGGCGCCCCGAACGGGCACGCCACAAACCGCGACGAGGTCAACCCCGACCGCCGCCAATACCCACAGCCCACCCCGGTTCCGGCCACATACAACTCCCCCACCACGCCGGCGGGCACCCGACGCAACCACTTGTCGAGTACGAAAAATGCCGCCCCCGCCACCGGCGAGCCGATCGGCGGCACCCCCGACCCCGCAGCTAACGGCGCACTCGACGACGTGTAGATCGTGGCCTCCGTGGGGCCGTAGGTGTGGACCATTAGCCGCCCGGGCGCCCAGCGGTCCACCAGCTCGGCCGGGCAGGTCTCACTTGCGGCCACCAACGTCGCCGACTCCAATCCCTGGGGCGACAACACCGCTACCGCCGACGGGGTCTGGATGAGCATGCTGACGCCTTCGCTGACCAGCAAGGTGTGGAATTCTTCGGGCGAGCTCGCCACCGACTCGGGCACTACCACCACCCGGCCGCCGTGCAACAATGCCCCCCACATCTCCCACGCCGAGACGTCGAAGGCCAACGAGTGCCACTGCGACCACACCTTCCCCGGTCCCGACGGCATACCGCCATTCACTGACTCGAATAGCTGACTCAGATTGTGGTGGGTGATGGCGACGCCTTTGGGGACACCGGTGGTGCCAGACGTGTAGATCACGTAGGCGATGTTCTCCGGGGTGGGTTCTGGTAGCGGTGTGTGGGGTTGGGCTTTGATGGCGGGGTCGTTGATGTTGATGACCAGCGGGTGGTGCTCGGCTAGCCGGTGGGTGAGTTCGCTGGTGGTGATCGCGGCGACCGGGGCGGCATCGGTGATCATGAAGCCGATGCGAGCGTCGGGGTGGGCTGGGTCGATGGGGAGGTAGGCTGCTCCGGTTTTGAGCACTGCGAGGATCGCGACGATGGCTTCGGCGGATCGCTCCAACAGTAGGGCTACGTTTTGGCCGGGGCCGACGCCGTGAGCGGTCAGCAGGTGGGCTAGCCGGTTGGCGGTCTCGTCGAGTTGTTGGTAGGTCATCGAGCGGCCCTGGTAGGTGACCGCCGCGGCGTCGGGCGTGCGCTGGACTTGGGCAGTGAACAGCGCGGGGATCGACTTCGACGTGGTGGTGGGCCGGGTCAAC
>LZSH01000119.1 GCA_001665255.1 Mycobacteriaceae bacterium 1482268.1
CGGCGGCCAACGGTGTCCGACCACCGGCCGAAGGCCAGAAGCGCGAACAGCACGCCGCCGGCGTATGTGGCATAGATGACCGTCGTCGTCACCACGCCGAAGTGCATACGGTCGGCGTAGAGCGCATACATCGGTGTGGGCAGCGTCGTGCCCACCATGATGGCCGCGAAGGCATACGCCAATAACGCGAACGCGTAACGAGGACGAGAGGTCGGTTCGAGCACGTGACTTTCCAGCGTACTGACCCCCGCTGGGTATTCCTTGGCTCAGTGCGATGTGACGGCTTTCTCGGCGCCCACGCCAGTCAAGGCCCGCACTTCGAATTCCGCGTTCACCGCCGCGTCGCCCCGGTCCGGCGATGTCAGCGTGCCGGCGATACCGAGGAGGAACGCCAGCGGTATCGACACGATCCCGGGGTTGGCCAACGGGAACCAGGCAAAGTCCACGCCCGGCATCATGGCGGTCTTCGCGCCCGATACGGCCGGGGAGAAGACGATCAACACGATTGTCGAGACCAGCCCGCCGTACATGCTCCACAGTGCGCCGCGCGTGTTAAACCGTTGCCAGTACAGCGAATACAGGATGGTCGGTAGGTTGGCGGCGGCCGCCACCGCGAAGGCAAGCGCCACCAGGAAGGCGATGTTCTGCTCGGCGGCCAGGATGCCCAACAGGATCGCGAGGATGCCGATCACCACAACGGTGATGCGCGACACCCGAACCTGCTCGCTCTCGGTCGCGGGCTCTTTCCCGTGGGCGCCACGGATAACGCTGGCGTAGATGTCGTGTGCGAACGAGGTCGCCGCGGTAATCGTCAGGCCGGCAACCACGGCGAGGATCGTCGCGAACGCAACCGCCGAGATGATGCCGAGCAGGACGACGCCGCCGAGTTCGAACGCCAGCAGCGGTGCTGCCGAATTCTGCGCGCCCGGGGCCGCCAGGATCGCGTCGGGGCCGACCAGCGCGGCCGCGCCGTAGCCAAGCGCCAACGTGAACAGGTAGAAGGCGCCGATCAACACGATCGCCCACACCACTGATCGGCGGGCCTCCTTGGCGCTGGGCACGGTGTAGAACCGCATCAGCACGTGCGGGAGACCCGCGGTGCCGAGCACCAGCGCCAGCGCCAACGAGACGAAGTTGAGCTGCGACGTCAGATTCGCGCCGTACTGCGCGCCCGGCGCCAGTACGTCGCGCTTGGCGACGGCTTCACTCGACGAATCCGAAACGGCGGACTGGGCGGCGCCGAGCATCTCCGAGAAGTTGACGCCGAACTTGGCCAGCGCCCACACCGTCATCAGGGCGGCGCCGCCGATCAGTAGGACGGCCTTGATGATCTGTACCCACGTAGTGCCCTTCATGCCGCCGATGAGGACGTAGACGATCATCAGCACTCCGACGACGGCGATGACAAGCGCTTGGCCGATATCGCTGGTGACGTTCAGCAACAGCGCGACCAATCCGCCCGCGCCGGCCATTTGGGCCAGCAGGTAGAACAGGCACACCGCGAGCGTCGTGATGGCTGCGGCGAGCCGGACGGGGCGCTGCTTGAGCCGAAAGCTCAGGACGTCGGCCATGGTGAATTTGCCTGCATTGCGCAGCAATTCGGCCACCAGCAGCAGGGCAACTAGCCAGGCGACCAGGAAGCCGATGGAGTACAGGAAGCCGTCGTAGCCGTATACCGCGATGGCGCCGGCGATGCCGAGGAAGCTTGCTGCGGACAGGTAATCGCCGGAGATCGCGATGCCGTTCTGCGGACCGGTGAAAGATCGTCCGGCGGTGAAGAACTCGGCCGCGGTCGCGTTCTTCTTGCTCGCGCGGATCACTATGTAGAGCGTCACCGCGACGAACAACGTGAAGATGCCGATGTTGGCGGCAGGGTTGCCGACGGTGCTGCTCTGAACGGCGAGAATGCTCATGCGGCGCCGCCTTCCACGTCACCCTCCCACTCGGTGCGGATGGCTTCGGCGCGCGGGTCGAGTTCACGGTTGGCGAACCGTACGTAGATGAACGCGATCAGGAACGTCGTCACGAACTGGCCCAGGCCGATCAGCAGGCCGACGTTGATGTCGCCCCAGACTTTGGTGGCCATGAAGTCGTGAGCGAACGCGCCGAGCAACACGTACAGGAAGTACCAGAGCAGAAACACGGCTGTCATCGGAAAAACGAAACGGCGCAATCTGTTTCGTAGTTCTTGAAACTCTGGACTGGCCTGAACCTCGATGTAACGCTGGCCGCTCGCTGCCGGCGCGGACGCCGCGGGCGGAAGGTCGGTATCGGACAACGCGGACTCCTGACCTCGATGTGAAGTTGTGCGACTCACAGCATACTGAGACGCAGCTCACAGGGAAGGGTTCCCGGCCGGATGCCCGGTGGAGCGACCGATCTACACTGGCGCCGTGGCGAAACTGCAGCTAGCTCAGGATCCGGCGGCCGATGCGCTGCTGGAGTCCAATCCGTTCGCGCTGCTGGTTGGCATGTTGCTCGATCAGCAGATCCCGCTCGAAGTGGCCTTCGCGGGGCCGAAGAAGATCGCTGACCGCATGGGGGCAGTCGACGCCCGCGAGATCGCCGACTACGACCCCGAGAAGTTCGCTGCGCTGTGTTCCGAACGCCCTGCCGTGCATCGGTTTCCGGGGTCGATGGCCAAACGCATTCAATCGTTGGCTCAGATCATCGTCGACCGCTATGACGGTGACGCAGCCGCGGTATGGGCCGCCGGTGACCCTGACGGCCAGGAGGTGCTGCGGCGGCTGAAGGAGCTGCCGGGCTTCGGTGACCAGAAGGCACGAATCTTTGTGGCGCTATTGGGCAAACAGTACGGCGTGACACCCAAGGGTTGGCGCGAGGCGGCTGGTGACTACGGCAAGGCCGGTTCGCATCTTTCGGTGGCCGACATCGTCGACGCCGGTTCGCTGGAAAAGGTGCGGTCGTACAAGAAGCAGATGAAAGCAGCAGCGAAGGCTGCCAAGAAGTAGGCGCTAGAGCGGCGCTCCGTCGAAGCGCTCCCTGGTGGCCAATTCGCCGACGGGTTTGCGCGTCAGCTTGCGCACCTGCTTGACCGGTTTGCCGAGCGGCAGCAGCGCGGCGACGGCGTACTCGTCGGGAATTCCGAGCAGTTCCTTCACCCGGGGTTCCTCGGCCACTGCGGCGGTGGTGAGCACGCCGCCGAACCCCTCGTTGCGGGCGGCCAGCAGGATGTTCCAGACGAACGGGTACACCGAGGCGCCGGCGATCAGCCCGACGCGGTCCAGATGCTGGTCGAACGCCGCGACGACATTGAGGTCGACACAAATCACCAGCACCACCTCGGCGTTGCGAAGCGGCGATTGGCGCGGCACTTGCACGGCCTCGATCGTTTCGGCATCAACACCGCACGGCCGCAGCGGGTTCCACGGCCCCTCGCCGTTGCGTAGCTGAGCGATATAGCGCTTGGCTGCCGGGATCGTGGCGTCGATCAGGTCCTCGCGCGTCTGGGCGTCGCGGACGACGACGACGTGGGTGCCCTGCCGGTTGCCACCGCTGGGCGCGAAGCGGGCATTGTCGAGGATGCGCTCGAGGACCTCGTCGGGCAGTGGGTCGCCGGTGTATTCACGGACCGCACCCGTGGTGCGCATGACGTCGTATAACTCCATGCTGTCCATCTTGACTGTGGGATCGTAGGGGAATGAAGACTCACCTGAACTGTCCCTGCGGCGAAGCGATCACCGGGAACGACGAGGACGATCTCGTCGAGAAGGCGCAGAAGCATCTCTCAGAGCAGCATCCCGGCCGCGAATACGACCGGGACGCCATCCTCTTCATGGCCTACTGAGCCCATTTACCTTCCGCGAGTGACCGCGTTGTACGCCATGGCGCGGCGTGTCGGCGGGCAAACTCCCCTTGTAGTCGGGGAGGCACTCCCAGGTCGTTCGCGGTGCTACGGCACCACCGTCGAGCCGATGGTGGGCATGAACTGGCACTGCTTCTCGGTCGTGGTGACCTGACCGAAGATCGTGGACATGATGCTGCCCGAGCCCGTGTCGGCGACGACCGACAGCGTCGTCGGCCCCTCGGGATTGATGTCGGGGCGCGGCTTGAGTGTCGCGCTACCTGACTTGCCGGTGGTCAAGTTGACCCACGTGACATTCAACGGCAGCTTCTGCTCTGCGGCCGGACCGGGTGTGCCGATGGCGGTGAACACGTAGGCCGTCTGCCCGGGGCCGACACCCGGCGCCGGGATCTTGGCGGGCCCCGCCACCGAGATTGCGGTCGCCAAGACATTCCCGCCGTCCTTCAGGCACCCGTTGCTGATCGACGGATACAGGAAGTCCTGCGTCGTCGGGGCGTCGGGACCGAACGCAGGATTGGCGGCGGCCTCAGGGGCAGTGGAGGTGCCCCCGGGAGCCGGCGCGGGTGACGGCACCGCCTGTGCGACTTCGGGCGCCGGTGCCGGTGCCGGAATTGCTTCCGGCGCTGGCCCGACCGCGTGCGCCGGGTCGACACCGGCCGGCAGGTGCGCCGCCTCGCCCGCCGCCGCACCCGGTGCCGGCACATGCGCGGCAGCGGGTTCGGCGACGAAACTGTTGACAGCCGACGCCACGTTCTTCGAGTCCGTCGGAGTCGCGGAGTTCCCACTGAACGCCGCCGCGGCCGCCATCAGCGTCGACACCGCGTTGTACGGGTCGGCGGCCGCCTTCTGGATCGCCGGGCTGAGGCCCTCCATCGCCGACAGGCCCGGCGCCTGGGTGGCGTCGATCGGCAGCGGTGCGGCGGGCTCCGCGTTGGCGGGCCCGGTCGCGCCCATGATCAGTGCTGCCGAGGAGGCGACAGCGGCGGCGGTGGTGAACAACGTGCGGTGCGATGACATGGCTCTCCCAAGACTCGGTGGCGTTCGGCTGGGTTGTCTTACGAGGTCACGGCAAGGCGCTGAGCACCGACGCGGGCATGCCCGGCAGGGCCGCTGCCGCCGGCGCCGCGGCCACAGGTGCCGCAGGTGCGATGGCGAGAGGCGCGACGACCGTGGGGGCGGCGGCCGC
>LZSH01000120.1 GCA_001665255.1 Mycobacteriaceae bacterium 1482268.1
CCATTGCGCCGGCGCGCAGTAGCGGATCATCTCTTCGCGCGCCTGGGACGCGTTGGTGTCGATGTCGGCGCGCACGGCGGCCAGTTGATCCGGCCGGCTGCCCAGCTCCCACAGTCCGTGCGCGACGATCTTCGGCACGGTTTCAGTGCCGCCGATGAAGATCCCGAGCATCTGGGTGGCCGTCTCGGTGTCAGTGAGACTGGACCCGTCCGGCAACCTGTACCCGAGGAGATTGTCAGCGATCGGGAGTTCGTCGCCGTCACCGCGACGGCGTCGCGCCACAAGGGGCGTCAGGTACTCCAGGTATCCCGGGCGGGCGTTAGCCACCTCCACACCGCTGCCGGGTTGGGCCAGGCTGCCGGCGTTGACGGTGGCCAGCACGTCGGGTGCCAGATCAACTGGCAGACCGAGCAATTGGCACACCACCGAGGCGGCGACGATGCCACCGTATTCCTGAGTCAGGTCGAATGTGCCCCGCGGCAGCAGCTCGTCGAGTCGCTCGTTCGCCAGCACGCGGATGCGGTTGGCGAGCTTGGCAACCGACTTCGGCCGGAACGATCCCGACGTGCACCGCCGAACACCGTCGTAGATCGGATTGTCGAAGTTGGCGTGGAACGGCATCGGATGCAGCGGCGGGTCGGGCACCGGACCATCGTTGTGTGCGGCCAGAACGTCGGCGGCCGGCAGGGTTCCCTCCGAGGCGACGAAGGTGCCGTCGTTGAGCTCCAGCACACCCCAGATGTCGTCGAAACGCGACAGTGCGAAGGTATCCCACTTCTCGACGTAGTACACCGGATACCGGTCGCGAAGCACACGGTAGTACGGCAACGGGTCGGCCATCACGGCCGGATCGAAGGGATCGTATGAGAAATCTTGCAGCACAGTCGTGTTCATTGCAGCGGTGATGGAGGTAGCGCCTGCACGATCGAGTCCTCCCAGCCGTCGCGCAGTGCAGGCGCGACGCTCATCCAGGTGACGATCTCGGCAGGCGGGCTGTCCTTCCATGACGGGTAGTGGTTTTCGAAGCAGGCCCAGTCACCCTCCAATGCCCAGTAATGAATCACCTCGTTGAACCGGAACGTCGTGATGAACGAACCGAGCCAATGCTTTCCGGTGCTCTCCGACCAGGGCACGTACAGCCGCTCGAGCTCGCGGATGTAGTCGTCCTGGCGGCCCGGCTTGGTCTCCATGATCTCCTGGATGACCAGGCCTGCAGTGAAATTCGCGTCCTTGAGTTGGGTCAGCGTCCTGTTGCTGCGGCCCGCGTACATGATGCGACCCTCACCGCGGGCACCGATCCCCGACAGGTATTCCGACCATTTCGCCGCCGTCGATTGATGGCTGCCACCGGCGGCTTGCGCCCGGCCGACCCGCGCATAGTCGGCGAATGCGTCGATCTCCCAGATGATCGTGGCCTGCGGCCAGTGCCCGTTGTATGGCGTCGTCTCCCAGATCGCGAACAACCGCGCACCGAGTTCTTCCATCATCGGCTGGTAGATGGCACTGAAAGCCTCTGTGAACCCATCGCTGCGTCCCGAGCCCAGATCGATCGTCTCGTGCAGGTAGAGAAGCGCGTGGCTGTGGTACTTCTTCATGGTCACGACCAGCACCTGTTTGACATCTGCACCTAGCGAGCGTGACACTTATGGCGTGTTTTGTAAAGGTGCCGAATGACCCTGACGCCGCTGGCCAAAGGTTTCTGCTTCGGGGAGGGTCCCCGATGGTTCGAGGGCCTGCTGTGGTTCTCCGACATGCTGGGCGAAGCGGTGCACACCGTAAACCTGGACGGTGACATGACGACGCTGGCGGTGGCCGGACATGCCCCGTCGGGACTCGGGTTTCGGCCCGATGGTTCGCTACTGATCGCCTCCACCGAACGTCGCGCGCTGCTGAGCTATGACGGCGAGACCGTCGACGTTCGCGCCGACCTGTCCGACGTCGTCCCGGCGAACATCGGTGACATGGTCGTCGACCAGAGTGGGCGGGCCTATGTCGGTTCGCAGGCGTTCAGCGGCGGCATGATCGCACTCGTCGATACCGATGACGCCGTGACCGTCGTCGCCGAGGACCTCGACTTTCCCAACGGGATGGTCATCACGCCGGATGGCTCGACGCTGATCGTCGCCGAGTCGGTCGGTCGGCGACTGACCGCCTTCACCATCGGCGCCGACGGCTCGCTGTCCGATCGCCGCATCTTCGCCGGCGGGCTGGACGGGCCGCCCGACGGCATCGCGCTCGACGCGGAGGGTGGCGTGTGGGCGGCGATGACGCTGGCACATCAATTCGAGCGAATCATCTCCGGCGGCAAGGTCACTGACCGTATCGACATCGGTGACCGTACGGCGATCGCCTGCACGCTGGGCGGCCCAGAGCGCCGCACGCTGTTCCTGCTGTCGAGTACCGACGCCTATCCCGAACGTCTTGCCGGGACGAAACTGTCGCGGCTCGATGCGACGACCGTCGACATACCTGGAGCGGGCTATCCATGAGCGATTCCTATTACGAGCTGCTCGACGACGCAGATCCGCAGGGCGAGAGATTCGTCGCGACAGACTTGGTGCGCAGCACATGGTCGGCCGCCATCCAGCATGGCGCGCCGGTGTCTGCGCTTCTGGTGCGAGCGCTGGAGCGTTGCGACGCGCGCGACGACACCCGGCTCAGTCGCGTGCTGATCGACCTGTTGGGACCCGTGCCCGCCGAAGGCGACATCTGGGTGCGTGCCCGACGCGAACGCTCGGGCAAGCAGATCGAGTTGATCAGCGCCGAGATGCTGGGGCTCGGCCCCGACGGTCAACCGCGTCCGGTCGCCCGAGCGAGCGGGTGGCGATTGCAGACGCTTGACACCGGGGGGCTGGTGCACGCGCCGGCGCCGCCGCTGCGACCGGTGGCCGAGGCCCGCAGCCGCGACATGAAAAAGGATTGGGACCGCAACTACGTGCACAGCCTCGACTGGCGGTGGCTCACCGAGCCAATGTGCGATGGCCCTGGCGAGTCGTGGATCAGGCCGGAGGTCGATCTGGTCAAGGGCGAGAACATGACTGCGCTGCAGCGGTTGTTCTCCGTCGCCGACGACGCCAACGGCATCGGCGCCAAGCTCGACATCCGCAAGTGGATGTTCATGAACACCGACCTGGTCGTGCACGTGCACCGGGTCCCCGACGGCGAGTGGATCGGCATCCGTGCGGAGACCAACTACGGGCCCGACGGTATCGGCACCACGATCGGCACGCTGTTCGATCAGAGCGGCGCGGTCGGCGGCATCCAGCAGTCGGTACTCGTCCGCCCGATGCCCGGCCACTAGAACCAGCCGCGAAATAGCATTCCGGGCGGTGAGATTCGCGAGATGACGACCAGGAATGCTATTTCGCGGGTTCTGCGCCTACTCCACTAAGCGCAGCGCCGCCGCCGGGCATTGCGTGACGGCCTGCTGCATCCGGTCGCGGTCGGATTCCGGCCGATCGGCGCCGTCGATTCGCACGGTGCCGTCGTCTTGCACTTCGAAGACGTCCTCGGCGATCGACTCGCAGACGCCGTGTCCCGTGCACTTGTCGAGGTCGACTTCGACCCGCATGATCGCTCCTACTGGATATGGGCCGGAAGGCGTTTGACGCCGTGGACGAAGCTGCTGAACAGCAGGTCTGGCTCGCCGAACTCGATAGTTCGCAGGCGAGTCAGTAACTCCCGGAACAGGTTTCGTAGCTCTGCCTTTGCCAGCTGGCTACCGAGGCAGAAGTGCGGTCCGCCGCCGCCGAAACCGAGGTGCGGATTGGACGAGCGTTGCAGATCGAATACGCCGGGGGCGTCGAGGACGGTTTCGTCGCGGTTGGCCGAGCAGTAGAAAAGGCCCACCTTGTCGCCTGCCGCCACGGGTTGGCCGTTGATTTCGGTGTCTTCGGTGGCGAACCTCGCGAATTGGATGACCGGCGACGACCACCGGACGAATTCTTCGATGGCGGAGCCGATTCGGCCGTCGAAGTCCTCCATCAGCCAGTCCCGCTGCGTGGGGTTGTCAACCAGCGCCATCATCGCGTGTGTGGTGGCCTGTTTGGTGGTGTCGTTGCCCGCTGACGCGAGCAGGATCAGGAAGGCGCCGATCTCCTCGTCGGTGAGCCGGTGGCCGTCGACTTCCGCGTTGACCATGCTGGTCATCAGATCGTCGCCGGGATGCCGGCGCCGGAACTTGGCCAGCTCGACGCCCGTGTTGGACAACAGCGTGATCTGAGCCACCGGGTCCTGCACGCTTTCCTCTTCTCCTGCGTACTCCTCGTCGCTCATGCCGAAAAGCTTCTCGGCGGCATATGCGACGTCGGGCTGATCGGCAGGAGGCACGCCGAGCATGTCCATGATCGTGCGCATGGGCAGCTTCGCCGAACACGCGGAGACGAACTCGACGTCGCCGACACCGACGAGCTGGTCGACGATCGCGACCGCGTTGGCGTGGATCTGCTCTTCGATCTGGCGGACGTTGCGCGGCGTGAACGCCGAGCTGATCAGTCGGCGATACACCGTGTGTTGCGGCGGGTCCATGCTGAGAAAAAACGAAGCGAAGCGTTGGATTTCGGCGGGCATCGGGTTGAGCGCCACACCTTGGGCGGAGGTGAACAGTTCGGGATGCTGGCTGACGAATGCGATATCGGCCCGCCGGGTCAGCGCCCAGAACCCCGGCTCCTCCATGGGGAACATCGAATCGAGCGGCCGATGCCAGGTGAGCCCCTCTCCCCTGCGCAGCCGGGCGAACGTCTCATCGCGTGTTGCGAAGGGCTGGCTCCAGAAATCGTGTGACGTGATGTCGACGGGGCTGTACTCACGTGCCTGCACCGGTGCTGCTGTCACCGGTTTAGCGTGACATTTCGACGGATTTTTGTAAAGCTATAGCGATGGCCGACCAGGTCGTCGCGGACGACAACTCCACGCGACAGCGCATCCTGGCCGCCACCGCCGAGGTGCTCGGCCGCAACGGTATGACGAAGCTGAGCCTCTCGGAGGTCGCGCTGCAGGCCGGGGTTTCGCGACCGACGCTGTATCGGTGGTTCGCATCAAAGCGCGACCTTCTCGACGACTTCGTGGTCTGGGAACGGCAGTACTACGAGCGCGCCGTCATCCAGGCGACATCGGGATTGCCCGCCAGTGAGAAGCTCGACGCGGCGCTTCGGGTCATCGTCGAATATCAACACTCCTATCCCGGCCTGCGGATGATCGACATCGAGCCGGAACATGTCATCCGGCGGCTCGCGCGGGTGATACCGCTCATGCGATCGCGCCTCGAACGCCTCGCGCAGGGACACGACGCCTCATTGGCGGTTGCCACGGCCGTGCGAGTCGCGGTCTCGCACTACCTCGTTCGCAGCGATGACAACGACATGTTCTTGGCCCAGCTTCGCCACGCCGCGGGTGTCACGGCGCGGTAAACCTCGCGGTTTCGGCGTAGCTGGTTGCGCGCAGCGCAACTCAGCACGCCGAAATCAATGAGGGTGGCGCGATTTCAGCTCGGCGAGGATCTCGTTGGTGTGCTGCCCGATCCCCGGCGCCACCGAGCGGGCCTCCCACGGCGTGCCGTGGAAGTCGGCGGGTGTTGCGACCATCGGCACACCCGCGTCGCCGTCGGGCACCGAGACCACACCGCCCGCGGCGTGGAACTGGTCATCGGCCATCACGTCTTCGATCGAGTTGATCGGCGACCAGAAGAAATCCGGTTCCGCGGCAAAGAGTTTTGCCCACTCCTCAAGCGGCTTGGTCGCAAAGATCTCATCGAGCTCGGCGATGAGGCCCACGGCGTTCGCCGCCCGGTCCCGCGGCGCGGGATAGGCGGTCAGCCATTCGGCTCGCCCCACCACCCGGCACAGCGGCGCCCAGTGCCGGTCGACCTGCAGTCCGACAATCCAGAACCGTCTGCCGTCGCCCGCGACGTAGTTGTTCATGCACGGGTTGGCCATGGTCTCGCGCTGGCCGATCGCGATGGAGTGACCCGTCAACAGGAACGTGTTGAGGTCGAAGCTGATCGTGTACGCGCCCTGGCGGTACAACGACGTCGACACCAACTGGCCGACGCCTGTCCGAGATCGCGCAACAAGACCCGCGCACACCGCGGCAGCCAAGGTCATCCCCGCAGAGTGGTCCCCCATTCCGCCGCGCTGAAACGGAGGGGTGTCACCGGGACGGGTCAGCAGATGTGCCAGACCCGCTCGCGCCCAGAACGCGGCGACGTCGTAAGCGGCACGGTCGGCGTCCGGACCCGTCTCTCCGTAGCCGGTGATCAGGCCATAGACCAGCCGCGGGTTGACCGAGGCCACGGTGTCGAAATCAAGGCCGATGCGGCGCAGCGCGCCTGGCCGCACATTGGTGATGAATACGTCTGCCGCGCTGAGCAATTCGAGCGCTGTACCTTGATCGTCGGACGCCGTCAGGTCGAGCACGATGCTGCGCTTGCCGCGGTTGTCCATCTCGAACGGTGGGCTCACATCGCCCTCGAGTCCGAGCATGCGGCCGAACCTGCGGGCGGGATCGCCGGTCGGCGGTTCGATCTTGACGACGTCGGCGCCCCAGTCGGCCAGAATGCCACCCGCCGCCGGGCCCGCCACCCACACGCCGAGTTCGACGACCTTGATGTGCTCCAGCGGTCCGGCCATCGCCCTGCCTCCTCAAGAAACTTTACAACTGCGCGTAGTTTTGTAAAGCTTGCCTCGCTATAGCCCAAGACTAGGAGGTCGACGCGTGGCCGAGACAGCGAGTCGGTTCGTCGCGTTCGCCGCCCATCTCGGTCGCGGAATACAGCGCGTCGCGACCGACCTAGCCGTCGGACGGATTGCCTCGCTGCCCCGCGGGGTCGATGACCTCGATGCGCCGTTCCTGTCACGGCTGCTGGGGGCCAGGGTGACCTCGGTGTCGGTCATCGCCGGCGACGCGGGCACCTCGTCGCGTGCCCGGCTGGCGCTGACCGGCGACGCCGTGCCGGCCTCGGTGTTCGTCAAGATGCCCGCCGAAACGGCGGCCACCCGGCTGATCGGCGAATTGGGACGGCTGGCCGAAACCGAGACGCGCTTCTATCGCGAGCTGTCCCCTCATCTCACCGGCTTGCCGCAGTGTCACGGGTCGGCATTCGATTCGCTCACGGGCCGCTTCGTGCTGGTGCTGGAGGACCTCGCTGTCGACCAGTGCGAGTTCCTCGACACGCTTCATCCCCTCGGCAGAGATCAGGCGGCGCAGGTGGTCGAGTTACTGGCCCGGCTGCACGCGACATTCTGGCAGCGCGTGCCCGCCTGGGCGTACAGCGCCTCGGCCGACAGCGCGGCGCTGCTGACGGGTCCGCTGTTGAAGACGTCCTCACGCCGGATCGCCGAAAAGACAAACATTCCCGTCGAGCGCGGGCGTTTCATCGACGACAACTACCGGGCAGCCGCCCGGCTCATCGACGAGCCGCCCCACACCGTCACCCATGGTGACGCCCATCCGGGCAACGTCTATTTCCGCAACGGCGAGGCAGGCCTGCTGGACTGGCAGGCCGTCCGGCGGGGTCACCCCGGTCGGGAACTGGCCTACACCCTCGTCACCGGCATGACGACTGGCGAGCGCCAAGCCCATGAACGCGAGCTGCTCGACCACTACCGGCAGGTGCTGGCGACCGAGGGCGGCCCGGACCTCGACCGCGACGAGCTGTGGCACCGTTATCGCACCGGCGCGCTGTACGCCTACGTTGCGCCGCTGATCACCGCAGGGATGGGCGGCATGCAGGACGAGGGCATCGCGATGGAGGGGCTGCGGCGCGGGGTCGCCGCCCTCGAGGACCTCGACACGGTCGCACTCTTGGAGAAGACGCTGTGAGGCACGCTCTACGATCACTACGACCCAACGATTGAGGCTGACGTGAACGAACCAGTGCAGGCGGGGCGAGACGGATCGGAGCTCGTCGACGACACGTCGACGCGACACCGGATCCTGGTGGCGACCGCCGAGGTGCTTGGCCGCAGCGGCCAGACCAAGCTGAGCCTGTCGGAAGTCGCGTTGCAGGCCGGAGTCTCCCGCCCCACGCTCTACCGGTGGTTCGCCGACAAGAGCGAGCTGCTCGACGCGTTCGGCGTCTACGAGCGCGAAATGTTCGACACCGGTATCGGCAGGGCGACCGCGGAACTGCGGGGCACCGAAAAGCTCGATGCTGCATTGAGATTCATTGTCTCCTACCAGCACTCCTATTCCGGTGTGCGGCTGGTCGACATCGAGCCGGAGGTCGTCATCGCGCAGCTGTCGCGCATCATCCCGATCATGCGGGCCCGCCTGCTTAGGCTGTTGTCGGGGTCCAACAGCGATATCAAGGCCGCAACGGCCATTCGAGTTGCGGTGTCGCATTACATCGTTCGCAGTGACGACGACGATCAGTTCCTGGCCCAGTTGCGTCACGCCGTCGGGATCAAGCCGAATACCTGATGCAATCTCAACGCCTCAGCGACGAACTCGAAATCGTCGCACTGCTGCATAGCTATGCGCGGGCAGTCGACACCAAGGACTGGGAACTGTACCGCTCGGTGTTCACCGACGACGCGCACATCGACTATTCGGCGGCCGTTTTCCAAGGCTCGCTCGATGAGGCCGTCGGATTCTTCTCCGGCGACTTCTCGGCATTGGTGGCGATGAGCATGCACTACATCACCAACATCGAGTCCGACATTTTTGGCGACACCGCGCAGGTGCGCGCGATGTTCTACAACCCCACACAGATCAAGGGCGTGGCCGAGCTGAGCATGTTCGGCGGCTACTACTACCACGACCTGGTGCGCACTCCGGACGGCTGGCGCAGCCGCCATCTACGCGAAGAGATGATCTGGACGACGAACTCGCCACAGGCAGGTCAGGCCTGAGCGGCCAATTGCCCACAGGCAGCGGCGATTTCACGGCCGCGCGTATCACGTACCGTGCACGACACACCACGCTCACGAACCCGCTTCACGAACTCCCGTTCGGCCGGCTTGGGACTGGCGTCCCACTCGCTGCCCGGCGTCGGATTCAGCGGGATGACGTTGACGTGTACCAGCGGACCCAGCGCGCCGTGCAGTCGCTTACCGAGCAGGTCTGCGCGCCACGGCTGGTCGTTGACGTCGCGGATCAGCGCGTACTCGATCGACACTCGCCTGCCGGTCACGTCGGCGTAATAGCGCGCGGCGTCGAGGGCCTCGGACACCTTCCACCGGTTGTTCACCGGTACCAATGTGTCGCGCAATTCGTCATCGGGAGCATGCAATGACAGTGCCAGCGTCACGCCGAGTCGCTCGTCGGCCAACTTGCGGATCGCCGGCGCGAGCCCGACCGTCGACACGGTGACCGAACGAGCCGAGATGCCGAACCCGTTCGGTGGCGGCGCAATGATGCGCCCCACCGCTGCGAGCACACGGTTGTAGTTGGCCAGCGGCTCACCCATGCCCATGAAAACAATGTTGGAGAGCCTGCCGTGATCTCTGTCGCGCAATTCGACCGAGGCCGCGCGGACCTGCTCGAGGATTTCGGCCGTCGACAAATTGCGCGTGAGGCCGCCCTGGCCCGTCGCGCAGAACGGACACGCCATTCCGCAGCCGGCCTGTGAGGAGATACACACGGTGTTTCGCTGGGGATAACGCATCAGCACCGACTCGAACGTCGTGCTGTCGACCGCACGCCAGAGCATCTTCCGGGTCTCGCCCGCGTCGCACTCGATCTCCCGCACCGCCTCGAGCAGCGGCGGGAACAAGGCGTCTGCCACCTGTCCGCGCACCGCCGCGGGCAGATCGGTCATCTCGCGCGGGTCGGCGATCAGGCGGCCGTAATACTGGTTGGCCAGCTGCTTACCGCGGAATGCCGGCAATCCCAGCTCGGCCACCGCGACCGCGCGGCCGGCTTCGTCGAGGTCGGCGAGATGACGCGGCGGCATTGCGCGCCGCGGCGGATCGAAAACCAGGGGCAGTGATGTCGACATGGGCTTTCGTCCAGTATCCCATCCATCGCGGCGGAAATTCATTGGCGCTGCACGGCGTTGGTCGCAACCATGAGAGCCGTGACCATGCCGACCATGCCGTTGCGCGCCGCGGCGACCCTGACCTTCTTCTACGCGATGGGCTATCCGATTGGCGCGCTTGCGGTTTCGGCGATGTCACCGATGGCGGTCTTGGTGTTCCGGTTCGGATTGGCCGGCGCGATCCTTCTCGGCTGGGCGCTCCTGTCGAAAGTGAGTTGGCCCACAGGACGCACGTTGGCACACGTGCTGGTGAGCGGATTGCTCGCCCAGGCGCTGCAGTTCGTGGGTCTGTATGTCGCGCTCTTGCACGGCGCACCCGCTGTCCTCGCCGCGGTGATCATCTCGATGAATCCCGTGGTCACCACGCTGCTCGCAGCCACCTTCCTCGGCGAGCGGCTGACGTGGGGTCGCGCGGCCGCGCTGGTCCTGGGAGTGGCCGCGGTTCTGGCGGCGTGCGGAGGCAGGCTGATCACCGTCGGTGGCGTGGATGCCGTGGTGTTGCTGCTGGTGGTCGCGCTTGTGGCGGTCGCAGGCGGCGGCGTGTACCAACAGCGTTTCTGCTCCGGCGTCGACTTCCGGGTGACCGCTGCGCTACAGAATCTGGTGTCGCTCGTTCCGGCGGCGGCCCTCCTGTTGGTGTTTCCGTGGTCGGTAACCGATCCCTGGAAGGCGGTCAGTGCGGTGGCAGCGGTGGTACTGCTCAACGCGACCACCGCAATGACGTTGTACGTGCGCGCGATCAACAACTACGGCGCGGCCGCGGTAGCGATGCTGTTCGCGGTCATCCCGGCCGTCGCGGGATTGCTGTCCTGGCTGATGCTCGGTCAACGGCCGGACGTCGGTATCGCGATCGGGTTGGCCGTCGGCGCGGCGGCATGTTGGCTCAACGCCCGCGTCGGCAGATCCGACGCCGAGACCTTCCCGATGGGCATCTCGGCGGGCCAGCGTCGGCCTATTCCGCCTTCGTCCAGGCCGTCCGTCGCGGTATCCAGCGCGGAACGTTCTGGCGGTACGTGACGTAGTCCTCGCCGAACCGCTGTGCCAGGTGCGGCTCTTCCCAGACCTGAATGACAGTGGTCAGCACGAGGAAGAAGAGCGCAGACCACAGCAACAGCCAACCCGACTGGGTGATCGCCGCCTCTCCGAGCAGGATCGCGAAAACACCGGCAATCATCGGGTTTCGCACATGACGGTAGGGCCCCCGGACGACCAGGTGCACGGGCTGACCCATCACGTCGCCAACGCCTAGAGTGCCTTTCCCCACTCGGTCGAACAGATAGACCGTCCAGAAAAGCATGCCGACTCCACCCGCCACGAGCACGGCGCCGGCAATCACCGACGCCACTCGCAGCGGCGTCGACACATCCGGTGCCCGAACCCCGGCCAGCACCACGATCAGCGCCGGAATCAGGACCGTCATCGTCACCGGTGCGACCAGGAATGACAGAACGTGCCGCCAGAACAGGCGCCGTTCGAGTGTCTCCGCCATTGCAGACTCCTTACTTCAACTGATGTTCAAGAATCAGCGTAGGCGCGCCGGACCAAAACAACAACGTATGTTGAAGTATTGTTCGTGCATGCCTGAAATGCGCCGCGCCGGCCGCTGGCGGACGGGCCAGCAGAGCAGACAACGCATCGTCGATGCGGCCCGAAACCGCTTCCAGCGTGACGGCTACGAGCGGGCTACGGTCCGAGGCATCGCCACGGACGCGGGCGTGGACGTCGCGATGGTCTATTACTTCTTCGGCAATAAGGAGGGACTCTTCTCGGCGTCGGTGCTGACGGGTCCCGACCACCCGCTGCACCACTTGGCTGCGCTCCTGGACGAGGGCACCGACGACATCGGCGCGAGATTGGTGCGCCGAATCCTCGAACGCTGGGACAGCGGGAGCGCCTTCGAACCGCTGATGACGCTGTGGCGATCGGCGGCAATCCAACCCCAAGCCCGAAACGCGTTGCACAACGCGCTCGCCGGCCCGATGGCTCAGCGCGTCGCCGACGAGTTCGGGGTGACCGACGCCGAGTTGCGCGTCGAGCTGGTCGCCAGCCACCTCATGGGACTGGCGTTCGCCCGATACCAACTCAAGATCGAACCGATGGCGTCGGCGAGCGTGCAGAAACTGGTCGCCATGGCAGGCCCGACGATGCAGCGCTACCTGACGGACCCGGTTATCTAGCGCGAGTCGCCGACGGCGGCCATCATGCGGGCCAACTCCCCCGCGATGTCCGGGCCCGCCGGCTGATACACCAGCTCGGTGACGCCGCCGGCCTCGTATTCGGCGACGCGGGCACGCAGTTGTTGCGCGGTCCCGCTGAACGTGAACTGCGGAAGCAGGTCGGCGGCCAGCGCGACGGCCTCTTCGTCCACGGCGGTAAGCCGCACGAGGTGACCTTCATGGGTGACGAGGTGGCGCTCGACGGGCGGGATCGCTTCGATCGCGGCCACCCATTCGCTGCCGCCCGGCAGCCCACGCACGGCGTCGGGCCCGTTGCGCTCATACATCGCGTGGAACACCACCGCCAGCCCGTGCCCAGCCGCGGTGCGGACCCGTTCGCTTCGCACGTCCTCACCATCGCCGAGGACGGTGCCGAACTGCAGCAGCGAATACGGGCGGCCCGCCGCAGCCGGGTTCGGCACGCCTCCGGCGAACACCCCGTCGCCCACCCGTTCGGCGACCGCGGTGCCCTTTGGCCCGTCGGCCCCGATCAGCACCTCAACCTCCACAGGCCGGTCGGAGACGAACCCGTCGGTGTGCAGCATGCGTATCGGGGCGCCCTCCCACTGCACGGTTTCGCCGCCCAGCAACGCCCGCAACGCGGTCACGTATTCCTCGACCGCAGCCCACCGCAAAGGCTTCTTGCCCAGGGTGTAGCGGCCGGTGAAACCCGATCCGAAGGCCACCGCCACGCGGCCCGGCGCCATCGCCGCGAGGGTCGCGATCGCGGCCGCGTTGGTCATCGGATGGCGCAGGCTCGGCACGAGCACCCCGGGCCCGAGCCCGATGGTCGACGTCTGCTGTGCAGCCAACGCCAAGGCGATCCACACGTCGGAGGTGATGGCCGGCGAGTCGTACAGCCAAGCCCGTTGGTAGCCAAGGCGTTCGGCCTCTGCCACGAGTTGCGGCGAGTCGACGTTGGTGACGAGGGCGCAGGACAGCTTCATGGGCCTAGAACCTACCGACACGCACCGCGTCTCAAGTCGGGGCAGTTTTGTCGGTGGTCGAATGTATGTTCGAAGTGTGTCGGTGGAGGCGGTGCAGGAGGCGGTGGTCGCCCTGCGTGCCGCTTATGACGCGTTCGCTGCCACTGAGTTGGGTGCGTTGACGCGCGCCGACTTGGTGTCGGTGATGGATGAGTTCGAGACGTTGATGTGTCAGTTGCCGACGCAGTCGCATCGGCTGTTGGTGCGGCTGCAGGCGCAGACCACGCCGAAGGAGATGGGCGCCAAGTCGTGGAACGAGGTGCTGCGTATCCGGTGGCGGCTTTCTACCGCAGAAGCCTCCCGTCGCCTGCAAGAGGCCGCAGACCTGGGTCCTCGCATCAGTCTCCCGGGGGAGCCGTTGCCGCCGCTGCTGCCCGCCGTGGCCGCGGCGCAATCTGCCGGACTGATCACCGGGGAGCACGTCGCCACCATCAGGGGCGCGATCAAACAGTTGCCGTCGTGGGTCGACACCACCACAGCCGAGCAGTTCGAAGTCGACCTCGTCCGCGTCGCCGCTGGGGTGGGCCCCAAAGAATTACGCGACACCGCGGCGCTGCGGCTGTTCCTGCTCGACCAGGACGGCCCGGAACCCGACGAGGCAGAACGCGAACGTAAACGCCGCCTCGCCGCCGGCCGGCAAGGCCGGGATGCGATGACCCCACTGGTCGCCGACCTCACCCCCGAAGCGTGGGCCGTGTGGGAGGTCATCTTCGCCAAATACGCCGCCCCCGGTATGTGCAAT
>LZSH01000121.1 GCA_001665255.1 Mycobacteriaceae bacterium 1482268.1
CGGATGCGCGTCGAAGAGGTGTCGATCGGCGATTACGTGCTGCCCGGCGGTGAGTCCGCGGCGCTGGTGATGATCGAGGCCGTCGTGCGCCTGATTCCCGACGTGCTCGGCAATCCTGCTTCACACCAACAGGATTCGCACTCCGACGGTCTGCTGGAAGGGCCCAGCTACACCAGGCCGCCCAGCTGGCGCGGTTTCGACGTACCCGAGGTGCTGTTGTCCGGGGATCACGCGAAGGTGGCTGCGTGGCGCAGGGAACAGGCGAAGGCGCGCACCAGGGAACGGCGCCCCGACCTACTTGGGGAGGACTAGATCTTCCCGCCAGGGAACATCGTCTTGACGGCCTGCGTGATGGTCGCGCGGGCAGCAGCCTCATCGTCGGGTTCCAGCGAGGCGATCGCCATCACATAGCGGCGTTCGGCGCCGATCACGCCGGTGGACACGTGCAACTGGTTGGCGCCGTTCCAACAGCAGAACCAGCCCTGTTTGACTGCAACCGGCACGGCGTAAAGCCCCTCGGGAATGCCGAAACGCTGCGGGTACCCGTCGACCCCGGTCGGTGTGGATTGCGCGAGGTTGCCAAGGATGATGTTGACCTGCTCAGGCGGCAGCCCGCCGCTGCCGTCCAACATCATGTCGTAATAGCGGACGAGATCGTTTGCGGTGCTCTGCGTGACGTCCCAGTGCCCGTTGTACGGCGCCGTCGTGCCCTTCAAGCCGTACCGGGCGACGATGCGGCTGATGATGGCGTTGCCACCGCCGCGGTTCCAGAAGTTCTGCGCCGCGCCGTCATCGGAGGACTGCAGCATGACGTCGAGGGACTTGCGGTCGGCGGGGGAGAGTTCCGTTTGCCCCTTCGATACCTGCAGCAGCAGATCGTCGGCGATGAACAACTTCACCACCGACGCGATCGGAAAGGGCGTGTTGTCCCCGTTGGAGACAATTCGGTCAGTGTTGCGGTCCAGCACGACGGTCTGGATGTCGGCTCCGGTTTTCGCGGCGTCTGCGGTGGCCTGACGGGTACGCGCATCGAGGCCGTCGAAGGTCGCCGCCGGCTGACCCGGCGGGGCGGCAGGCGGCGAGGCCCTGTTACTCAGCGGTGCGACGACGGTGGCCTGCGGCGTCGTCGGCGAATTCGGTGGGTTGCCGTACACCCGTGCCTCACAACCGACCACCAGCGTCGTCATCGCGATGGCTGCCATCGCCGTCACCCGACTTGCCGGCCGCCGACGCATAACCCTCCTCCACGCACGAAATCCTGAGCCGCGGTGGGGGGCCTCCTCGCCGTACCGTGCCCGCCCGCAAACCCAGCTTAATACGCGGCGAACTAAATCCGTCCGCCAGGAAACATCGTCTTGACGGCCTGCGTGATGGTCGCGCGCGCCCCGCCGTCACTGGTCGGCTGGTCCGATCCGATCGCCATCACGTAGCGGCGGTCGGCATCGACGGCATGATGCCCGGCGGCGTGTACCCACAGCGATTCGGCATCCCAGAGGGGCTCTACGCCGAGCCCGTCGCTGTGAAGCAGGGCTGGATGTGTTGCATCGGCTCGGACTGGATGCACCTGTCCACGGGCATCATCGGGTCCGACCGCCGCGGAGTGGGCCAGGTTGTCGACGATCATCTCGGCCTTGTCCTTCGGCAGTCCGCCAGCACCAGAGAGCATCATCTCGTAATAGCGCACCAGATCATCAGCGGTGCTGATGGTGTTGAACCACCGGCCGTTGCCCGGCGGCCTGGTGCCCCCGAGGCCGTAGCGGGCCGCGACGCGGGTGATGACGGCGCCGCCACCGCCCCGGTTCCAGAAAACCTCGGCGGCGCTGTCGTCGGAGTTGCGCAACATCGATTCGAACATCTTCTGGTCGTCAGCGGACAGCTGCGGACTCCTCAGCAGCAGGTCGTCGGCGATGAACAGCTTGACCACCGATGCGATCGCGATGCCCCTGCCGTTGCCGTTGGTGACCCGCCGGCCCGTCGAGCGGTCCAGGACGACGGTGGTGAGGTCGGCGCCCTTGGCCGCGGCATCGGCCGTCGCCTGCATGACGCGGTTCTCCAGGCCGTTGAAGCCAGACACCGGCTCATCGGGCGCGGCTTCGGGTAGGGGCGCCAGCGGGCCCTGCGGGGCGACCACGGTCAGCTGCGGCGCTTCTGGGCTCACCGGTGGTGCCGTGCCGTAGGAACGGGCCTCACAGGAAGTCAGAGTCAGCACCGCTGCGGCCACCGCGACCAGCCTCGATGGCCGCCGACGCATAGGAGTCCTCCGAGATGTCTGTAAGTGATTCGGGCTTCGATGCGGTTTGATACCCGCCTACCCGTCGAGCCTAACGGCTGCGCGTCGATGGTGCGGACTCGATGCGATGGCCCGCGATTTCACTGCATGCGGCCCTGTCTGGCACAATTGACCAGTTGTCTGTGCGAGGCGCGGGGACGGCTTGGCCCGTCCGTCGCGAGCTGCACCAGATACGCCCGAACCGTCGGCGCGGCGACGCTTATCACCGCAGGCCCGCCGATGGCCGCGAACACGTTAACTGCTAAGGAAGAGTCACCGATGAACACGCTGGACTTCGTCGATCAGTCGTCGTTGCGCGACGACATTCCGGACTTCAGCGCAGGCGACACCGTCAATGTGCACGTGAAGGTCATCGAGGGCGCCAAGGAGCGCATCCAGGTCTTCAAGGGTGTCGTGCTGCGCCGTCAGGGCGGTGGCATCCGCGAGACCTTCACCGTGCGTAAGGAAAGCTACGGCGTCGGCGTGGAGCGCACATTCCCCGTGCACTCCCCGAACATCGACCACATCGACGTCGTGACCCGCGGTGACGTGCGCCGCGCCAAGCTCTACTACCTGCGCGAACTTCGCGGCAAGAAGGCGAAGATCAAGGAAAAGCGCTGACGTCGCACGAGACTCGTCGCGATCGCTTGATCGCCGTTCGAGTCGTCGTGGATACGCTGTTGCCGTGAGTGGACCCACGGACTCCCCAGATCCCTCGTCTGAGCGCACGCTCGACGGCGACGCCCCCGGGGCGACCGACGAGCAGACCGACGAGGCCGCCGAAAAGCCGGAGCGCAAACGCGGGGCCTTCCGCGAGGCTGTCATTCTCGTGGTGATCGCGGTCGGGCTGTACTACTTGATGCTCACGTTCATCGCCCGGCCCTATCTCATCCCGTCGGAGTCGATGGAGCCCACGCTGCACGGCTGCGCCGGCTGCGTCGGCGACCGCATCATGGTCGACAAGCTGACCTACCGGTTCTCGGAGCCCAAACCCGGAGACGTGATCGTCTTCAAGGGCCCGCCGAACTGGAATGCGGGGTACAAGTCCATCCGCTCGGACAACCCCGCTGTGCGCTGGGTGCAAAACGCCCTGTCGTTCATCGGTTTCGTGCCGCCGGATGAGAACGATTTGGTCAAGCGTGTGATCGCGACGGGCGGGCAGACCGTCGAATGCCGGCAGGACACGGGCCTGACCGTCGACGGGCAGCCGCTGAAGGAGCCCTACCTCGACCTGCAGACGATGAATGTGCCCGATCCGGACAAGTATCGGTGCTTCGGCTTCGAATTCGGGCCGGTGAAGGTCCCCGACGGGCGGGTCTGGGTGATGGGCGACAACCGCACCCACTCGGCCGATTCGCGGGTGCACTGCGCCGACGACGCGGGCGACTTCCAAAGCGGGATCAAATGCACCGGCGACCCGAATGCGGGCACCGTCCCGCTGGACAATGTCATCGGAAAGGCGCGGTTCATCGCCTGGCCGCCATCGCGATGGGGTGGGGTTAGCTCGGTGGATCCGCAGACCCAATAGGTTGGGCGTGCGATGAGCGTGCTGCGCGAAGAGAAGAAGGCCTAGTTGCCGGCGACATGGCCGCCGCGAACGGTGATCCGCAAGTCCTCCGGGCTTCGCACCCTGGAGTCGGCGCTATACCGTTCCGGACTCGGCCCGGTGGCCGGTGTCGATGAGGTCGGTCGCGGCGCCTGTGCGGGACCGCTGGTCGTCGCCGCGTGCGTGCTCGGACCGAACCGGTTGGAGAGCCTGGCGGCGCTCGATGACTCCAAGAAGCTCACCGAGAAGGAACGGGAGCGCTTGTTCCCGCTGATCCGGAGATACGCATTGGCGTATCACGTGGTGTTCATCCCGTCGGTCGAAGTGGACCGCCGCGGGGTGCACGTGGCCAACATCGAGGGCATGCGAAGGGCGATCGCGGGTCTGTCGGTGCGACCGGGGTACGTGCTCAGCGACGGTTTCCGCGTCCCGGGGCTGCCCGCGCCGTCGCTGCCGGTCGTCGGCGGTGACGCCGCCGCCGCCTGTATCGCCGCTGCCAGCGTGCTGGCCAAGGTCAGCCGCGATCGGCTGATGGTGAAGATGGAGGCCGAACACCCCGGCTACGGGTTCGCCGACCACAAGGGTTACAGCACACCGGCCCATGGGGCCGCGCTGGCCCGGCTCGGGCCGTGCAGCCAGCACCGATACTCGTTCATCAACGTTCGCCGCGTGGCTAGCCCTCTTGAGCCCACCGGATTCAGGGTGGTGACCGAACTTGCCGGTGACTGCGTACCGGAGCAGCGCGGCGAAGTGGGGTAGGGGAGAATGGTTCTAGACCGCAACGAAGGACTGCTGAAGCGATGAGTGCCGAAGATCTCGAGAAGTACGAAACCGAGATGGAGCTCTCGCTGTACCGCGAATACAAGGACATCGTGGGTCAGTTCAGCTACGTGGTGGAAACCGAGCGGCGGTTCTATCTGGCAAACAGCGTGGAGATGGTTCCCCGCAACGCCGACGGCGAGGTCTACTTCGAGTTGCGGCTGGCCGACGCCTGGGTCTGGGACATGTACCGGCCGGCCCGGTTCGTCAAACAGGTGCGGGTGATCACGTTCAAGGACGTGAACATCGAAGAGGTGGAAAAGCCCGAACTCCGGCTGCCCGAATAAGCGCCGCCGCGGTTCAGTTGCGCTGGGTGACCTCGAGGGTGATCTCGCGGCGCGGGACGGACGCGATGCCGCGCGGCACGGCGCGGGGAGGCCGTCGTCCGCGTTCCCGGCGGGGGACGCGCAGCGTGACATCGCGCATCACGGTGCCGATCGCGATGGCGAGCTCGTTCTGTGCGAACGCCGCACCCGGGCAGCGTCGATATCCGCCGCCGAAGGGCACGTACTCGAAGGGTGTCGGGGTGCGCTCCAGGAATCTCTCCGGGTCGAATCGGCCGGGGTCGCGCCAGATCGACGGGTTGAAATGCAGTGCAGGAACGGCGATCCCGATGATGTCGCCAGCCCGGTAGTTCGTTCCGAGCACAGTTCGCGGTTCTTTGAGCTTGCGGAGCACGATCGGCACGGCGGGATGCATTCGCAGCGTCTCGGAAATCACGGCCGACAGGTACGGCAAATTCGGCAACTCCTCCGCGGGAGGAGCCGAAGCCAGCTCCGCGGTGAGCCGCTGGTGCACACCCTCGTCGCGATGCACGTGGTACAGCGCCCATGCCAGGACCGACGCCGTGGTGTCGTGGCCGGCGACGAGCATGGTGCGGAGTTGTTCCTGCAACTCGACGTCGTCGTGGGGGTCGGAATATGTGTCGGCGAGAAGTTGACCCAATACGGTGGCGCGGGCGGTAACCGGACAGCGCCGGCCCGCTGAGATCTGGTCGGCCAGCATGCCGTTGAACTGTTCGCGAAGCCTGAGTAGGCGTGCCCACGGCCCGCGGCCAGCGAAGTCTCGGCGCAGACCGGGCACCAACATCAGCGGCGCGGTGTTGGTCTTCAATAACGCCGACACCACCCGTTCGAAGGCGACACTGGCGGATCCGGACCCGACGCCCAGGACGGTCTGGATGATGATGCGCTTGGTGATGACCTGCGAGATATGGTGCAGCGCAATGCGATCACCGGGCTGCCACCCGGCCGTGTCCTCGGTCACCGCGCGTGCCATCGCCTGCGCCCGGCTGCGCATCTGCGCACCGCGAAATGCCGGTGAGAGGTGTCCTCGTTGTCGGGAGTGCTGCTCGCCGGAGGTCAGGATGACCGATGACTTGCCGACAATCGGTTCGATCGGGTTGGGTGTCGGTGCGCACAGGACCTCGCGGGGCAGCGTGAGGATCTCGCGCGCCCCCTCGGATGTCGCGACGAAATGGACGCGGCCCATGCCGGGGAAGATCACCGCGAACGGCTCGGTTCGTCCTGCGCAGCGGCGCATGACGCCGTCGGGATCCAGCCCTGCCCGCAGGGACCGCCACCAGTCCCCGCACCAGCGCAAAGCACAGCCTGACCGCTTCTTCGTCACATTAACTGCAACGATCTGATCGGCCCGTCGGTTCAGATCGGCTAGCTCACACTCGAAGCCCAACTGTTTGCTAAGGCAATAAGTCTTCTACAATTGGCTGCGGTCATCGCCCGGTTAGTGCTTGAAGCCGTACACCATCGATGTGGGGCCGATCAGGTGCCGTACCGTGACATCGCGGAATCCTCTGCCGCGCAGCATCGCCGCGCAGTCCGTGGTGGTGGCTTCGTAGCCGTCGCGTGTCTCGAGCATGATGTTCAGGCTCGACAGCAAGCTGTGGAAGCGGTTCCCGGAGCGCTTGGATGCGGGCATCGCGTCGTAGACGATCAAGGCACCTCCGTCGGGAAGCGCCTCGCGCGCGCGTGAAACAAGTTCACACCGCTTCGCATAGCTCTGGCCGTGAAAGACATGGCCGAACGAAAGCACATCCGCACGAGGCAGGTCGTCGGTGAAGAAGTCACCCGCGAGGAAGTCGAGGCGGTCGTCGAGCCCGAAAGATTTCACGTAGTCGGTGAAGATCGGCTCGACAGCCGGCAGGTCGAACCCGGTGCCGTGCAGATGAGAATGCGTGAGCGCGACGCGCACCGGCAACGCCCCCTGAGCGCAACCCATGTCGGCGAACGTGGTG
>LZSH01000122.1 GCA_001665255.1 Mycobacteriaceae bacterium 1482268.1
GAGCGCAGCCGCGGAACTTCCTCGGCACGCACCGCGTCGAGCGCGAACTCCGTTTCGCCCGTGGCCTTTTGCCCGGTGCTGACCCGCAATACCGTCAAGCCGAGCAGCTGGTGCAAAAGCCGGGCATCGGTCTGCACCGATCGAATCCTGTTGCGCGGCACCGACACCACCTTGCGTTGCAGCACGCCGCTGCGCAGCTGCACCTCGTCGGCCTCGATGCGGTAGGTGGTAGTGAACCAGCGCAACACGCCGAACCCGATCGTCACGCCGAGCGCGGCCACCGTCCACAACGAGTTACCCGTGGCCGAACCCAGCACCACCGAACCCACGAGCAACGGAATCTGTCGCAGCACTTCATGGACGGGATGTACCAACAGCATTCGCGGGCTGAGCCGATGCCACGCCCGCTCGACGGTCACGTGGCGTCCTCCGCACCGAGCGCGGCGATGTCGGTGAGCTGCGCGACGACGGCGTCCGCGACCTCTGAATCCAAGGCGACAATGCGCACCGCACCGGCCGACGACGCCGTCGTCACCGTGACGTTCGCCAACCCGAACAGCCGGTCCAGCGGACCGCGGTAGGTGTCGACGGTCTGCACCCGGGAAATCGGCGCAATGCGGCGCTCCTGGACGAGCCAGCCGGTGCGGGTATACACGGCCTGCGCGCTGATGTCCCAGCGGTGCACGCGGTAGCGCCAGCGCGGGACGATGCCGACGAACACCACGACGACCACCGCGGTGACAGCGGCGACGAGGGAATGCAGCCAGGCCTGCCTACTGTCGAAGACGAACCACGCCGTCTGCGCCACCACGAGCACCAGCCACGGGATCGCGGCGCCAATCGCCCACACCAGCGGAGCCTTGCGGCTCGGCGGATTGGCCGGATCGACCAACGCCACAGGTGGTAGTTCCGACATGGGAACGACGGTAACCGCCCGTGGGTAATGTGCTGATCATGAGCCGAAAATGGACCTCCGCCGATGTACCCGACCAGTCCGGCCGCATCGCCATCGTGACCGGCGCCAACACAGGAATCGGCTACGGAGCCGCTCACGTCCTGGCCGAGAAGGGCGCGCACGTCGTACTCGCCGTCCGCAACCTCGAGAAAGGCAATGACGCCAAGGCGCGCATCACCGCGGCAACCCCCAACGCTGTCGTCACGGTCCAGGAGCTGGACCTGACGTCGCTGGACAGCATCCGCAAGGCGGCCGACGATCTGCGCTCAGCCCATCAGCGCATCGACCTGCTGATCAACAACGCCGGCGTGATGTACACCGACAAGGCCACCACCAAGGACGGCTTCGAGTTGCAGTTCGGCACCAACCACCTGGGTCACTTCGCGCTCACCGGCCTGCTGCTCGACAACATGCTCGACGTCGAGGGTTCCCGCGTGGTGACGGTCAGCAGCGTTGGCCACCGCATCAGGGCCCGAATCCATTTCGAGGACTTACAGTTAGAGCGCAACTACGACCGCGTCGTCGCCTACGGGCAGTCGAAGCTGGCCAACCTGATGTTCACCTACGAGCTGGCACGACGGTTGAAACTCAAGGCGGCTCCTACGATCGCGACGGCCGCCCATCCCGGGGCGGCGGACACCGACCTTTTACGCAACATGCCGGGCGGCATCAGGCAGGTCAGCCAGTTCGTCTGGTCGAACTTCATTGCCCAGAACGCCGACATGGGGGCCGAACCGACGCTGCGCGCCGCCACTGACCCAGCCGCAAAGAACGGCGAGTACTACGGGCCAGGCGGCCTTGGCGAGCAGCGTGGACACCCGAAAGTCGTCAAGTCCAGCGCACAATCGCACGACGAAGCGCTGCAGCGGCGGCTATGGGACGTGTCCGAAGAACTCACCGGCGTCTCCTTCGGAGTCTGATGCGTTCCGTCGAGGAGCACCGGAACGTCGTCGCCGCATTGATCACCGCCCGTCCACCGGCCGCGGTGGGCCTCGCCGACGCGCTCGGGCTGGTGCTCGCCGAGGACGTGGTGGCACCGCTTTCGCTGCCGAACTTCGACAATTCGGCCATGGACGGCTACGCGGTTATCGCCGACGACATCGCGGCGGCAAGCGACGACAACCCGGTGCGTCTGCCCGTCGCCGAGGACATCCCCGCGGGCCGCACCGACCCGCTGACGCTGAAACCCGGTACAGCACACCGCATTATGACGGGCGCGCCGGTTCCCGCCGGCGCGACCGCGGTAGTGCCGGTTGAAGTCACCGACGGCGCGACGGACACCGTGGCGATCCGTGCGGCGGCCAAACCCGGTCAGCACATCCGGCGCGCGGGTGAGGACGTCACCGCGGGCACGACCGTGCTTCAAGCCGGCCAAGTCGTTACGCCCGCCGTGCTCGGCCTGGCTGCAGCACTCGGCCTTGGTGAGCTGACTGTCGTTCCGCGGCAACGGGTTCTGGTGATGTCGACCGGCGAAGAGCTGGTCGCGCCGGGTCAGCCGCTGAAGCCGGGACAGATTTACGAGTCGAATGCGGTCATGCTCGCCGCAGCCGTCCGAGACGCCGGCGCCGATGTGGTCGCATCGCCGATGGTCGGCGACCACGTCGACCAGTTCCGTGCCGCGCTGCAAAGCCATGCCGGCGAGGCCGACCTCATCATCACCACCGGCGGCGTCAGCGCGGGCGCGTACGAAGTCGTCAAGGACGCATTGGGCGGCGAGATCGACTTCGTGAAGGTGGCGATGCAGCCCGGCATGCCGCAGGGCGCGGGTCGGCTCGCCACAGGCGCGCCCATCATCACGCTGCCGGGAAATCCCGTCAGCGCCCTCGTGTCGTTCGAGGTCTTCATCCGGCCACCGCTGCGCGCGGCGATGGGTCTGCCGCAACCGGCGCGCCCGCAACTGATGGCCAAGCTCACCGACGACCTGAAGTCACCTCGCGGCAAGCGACAGTTCCGCCGCGGTGTCCTGGACGCCGCCACGGGCGAGGTGACGAGCTACGGGCCGCCGGCGTCGCACCACCTGCGCTGGTTGGCGTCGGCCAACTGCCTGCTGGAGATCGGTGAGGACGTCGCCGAGCTCGTCGCCGGGTCGCCTGTGCAGGTTTGGGACATGTCGAGCGGGTAGCCACCCGTAGAATCGCGACACGATGGCCAGACGCCCCGACCTCAGATCAGGCCCCGCGCGACTGGTGGCCTTGGCGAAAACCACGATTCCCCCGATGCACCCAGCCGGTTTACCGTTCGTCGGCGCAGGTCTCGCGGTCGCGGTGGCGGGACACCGCAACCGGTGGCTGCGCCGCGCCGGTCTGCTGGCGGCGGGTGCCAATGCCGCGTTCTTTCGCCATCCGCCCCGGGTGCCGCCCACCCGGCCCGGCGTCGTGGTGGCCCCCGCCGACGGGCTGATCTGCCTCGTCGAGGAAGCGATGCCGCCTGCCGAACTGAACCTGCCGCAGCGTCCGCTACCCCGCATCAGCATCTTCCTGTCGATCTTCGACGCTCACGTGCAGCGCGTCCCGGTCAGCGGTGAGGTGACCTCCGTCGTGCACCGGCCCGGGCTGTACCGGTCCGCCGAGCTGGCCGCCGCCAGCGAGGACAACGAACGCAACAGCGTGCTGATCCGCACACCCGACGCGCACGAGGTGGCCGCCGTGCAGATTGCGGGTCTCGTCGCGCGACGCATCGTGTGCGACATCAAGGTTGGCGAGAAGGTGACGATCGGCGACACCTACGGCCTCATCCGGTACGGGTCGCGGTTGGACACCTACCTGCCCGAGGGCTCGCAGATACTCGTGCTGCCGGGCCAGCGGGCGGTCGGCGGCGAGACGATCCTGGCGGAGCTGCCGCGATGAAACCACGCGTCAAGAGGCCCGTCCTCAGCGTGCGGATGCTGCCGAGCGCGATGACGGTCGCGGCGATCTGCCTCGGGCTGTCGGCGGTCAAGTTCGCACTCGACAACCGCCCGACGGAGGCCATGGCCTTCCTGGCGGTGGCTGCGATCCTCGACGCGCTCGACGGCCGCATCGCCCGCATGCTCAAGGCCACGTCGAAGATGGGCGAGGAGATCGACTCGCTGGCCGACGCCGTAAACTTCGGTGTCGCACCGGCTTTCATCGTCTACGGTACGCTGCTGTCGCAGTCTCGGGTCGGCTGGATCGTCGTGCTGCTGTACGCCGTCTGCATCGTGTTGCGGCTCGCCCGCTACAACGCGATGCTGGCCGGCGACCAGCCCGCCTACACCAAGGAGTTTTTCGTCGGCATGCCCGCGCCGGCCGGCGCGATCGGCGCGATCGGGCCGCTGGCGGCAAAGATGCAGTTCGGCGACGGCTGGTGGACATCCGAGCCCGCCGTGGTGATCTGGATGATCGGCGTTTCGCTGTTGGTCGTCAGCACCATTCCGATGCGCAAGATCCACACGTTCGCCGTCTCGCAGAACATGGTCGTGCCGCTGTTGGCACTGCTGGCGATCGGGGTCGCCGCTTCGATCCTGTACGGCTACATCGTCATCATGTTGATCATCGTGAGCTACGTGATCCACATTCCGTTCGCGGTGCGAACAGAGGCGTGGCTGAAGAAGCATCCCGAGGTGTGGGGAGACAAGCCCAAGGAGCAACGTCAGGCGCGCCGGGCGATCCGCCGGGCCCAGCCGCGCACGGCGCGGCGTTCGATGGCCCGACTCGGCCTTCGCAGACCGCCAGGCCCCTGACATGACGAAGTTCGACGTCGCGGACCTTCCCGCGCCGCGGCACCAGCTGACACTCACCGCACGGCTGAATACCTCGGCATTGGACTCGCGCCGCGGCGTCGTGCGCCTTCATCCGGAAGCCATTGCGGCCCTGGGCATTCGCGAGTGGGACGCGGTTTCGCTCACCGGTTCGCGTACCACCGCCGCAGTCGCAGGCGTTGCACCGGCCGGCACACCGGCGGGCACCGCGCTGCTCGACGACGTCACGCTGTCCAACGCCGGGTTGCGGGAGGACACCACCGTGCTCGTGGCGCCGGTGACGGTGTACGGCGCGCGGTCGGTCACCGTGCGCGGGTCAAACCTGGCCACCCAGTCGATCACGTCGGCGACGCTGCGTCAGGCGCTGCTGGGCAAGGTGATGACGGTCGGCGACACCGTGT
>LZSH01000123.1 GCA_001665255.1 Mycobacteriaceae bacterium 1482268.1
GATCGGTCGACGGTCAGGCGGCACGGGAAATCGATGCGACCGGCCTGCTGGTCACGCCGGGCTTCGTCGACCTGCACACCCACTACGACGGCCAGGCCATCTGGTCGGAGCGCATGACGCCGTCGTCGGCGCACGGGGTCACGACCGCCGTGATGGGCAACTGTGGTGTCGGGTTCGCGCCGTGCCGGGCCGACGATCACGAGGTGCTGGTCGACGTGATGGCCGGCGTGGAGGACATTCCCGGTGTGGTGATGGTCGACGGGTTGCCGTGGACGTGGGAGACGTTCCCCGAGTTCCTCGACGCCTTGGAGTCGCGACAGCGGGACATCGATGTGGCCGCATTCCTGCCCCATTCGCCGTTGCGGGTCTACGTCATGGGCCGGCGGGGAGTTGAGCGGGAGCCCGCCACGGCCGAAGACCTGTCGCTGATGCGCAAACTGGCCGCCGAGGCCATCGACGTTGGGGCGCTTGGTTTTGCGTCGTCGCGGCTGACGATCCACAAGACCGAGAGCGGGCATCCCATCCCGAGCTACGACGCCGGTCACGACGAGATCGAGGCGATCGCCCGCGGGGTGCAGGATGCGGGCGGCGGCCTGATCCAGTTCGTGCCCGATCTCGTCGCCGGCGATTACGAACCCGCGCTGCAGACGGTGTTCGACGTCGCCGCCGACGTCGGGCTGCCGGTCACGTTCACGCTGGCGATCGGCAACGCGGGGCCGGCGTTCTTCGAGGACGCGTTGAGGATGGTCGAGAAGGCCAACTCCAACGGCGGGGATATCACCGCGCAGATCTTCCCGCGGCCGATCGGGTTGGTGATCGGGCTGGAGCTGTCGGGCAACCCGTTCGTGATGTACCCCAGCTATCGCGAGATCGCCGGGTTGCCGTTGGCCGAGCGAGTGGCCGAGATGCGTAAACCCGAAGTGCGCGAACGCATTTTGAGCGACAAGCCAGCCTCCGACGGGCACCCGCTGATGTTCGCGGTTCAGGCCTTCAACTGGATCTTCCCGCTGGGTGATCCGCCGAACTACGAGCCGTCCCCGTCGGAGAGCATCGCCGCCCGGGCAGAAGCCCGTGGCGTCAGCCCCTTGGAGGAGGCCTACGACCGACTGCTCGATGACGACGGCCACGCCATGTTGCTGGTCACGCTGGCCAACTTCCGCGACGCCTCGCTGGACACCGTCGCCGAACTGGTCCGCCGCGAGGATGTCGTCCTCGGCCTTGGCGACGGCGGCGCGCATTACGGAATGATCTGCGACGCAAGCTTTCCCACCTACATGCTCACGCATTGGGTGCGCGATCGCGCGTCGGGCCGGTTGACCGTCGCCGAAGCGGTCCGCGAGTTGACGTCGGCGCCCGCGCGGGTCGCAGGCCTGGCCGACCGCGGCCGAATTGCGGTGGGCTACAAGGCCGATCTGAACGTCATCGATTCCACAGCACTGCGACTGCACAAACCGACCGTCGCCTACGACCTGCCGGCGGGTGGGCGCAGGCTCGACCAGACCGCCGACGGCTACGTCGCCACGATCGTCTCCGGCGAGATCATCGCGGAGAACGGTGTTCCCACCGACGCGCGTCCCGGCAAGCTGGTGCGCGGCCGTCAGCCCGCACCGGCGTCGGCATGACGCGCGTCGCGCCGCTGGCGCCGCCGTGGAGTGAGCGCGACGCCGAGGACATCAACAGCTGGGGGCACCCCGACCGCACCTACGAACCGTTGCTGCTGGTGCGGTGCCTGCAACGCCATCCGGCGCTCGCCGCCCGGCTGCGCAGGCTCGGCGAGGCGCTCTACATCGAGGCGCGACTACCCGCACGGACACGGACCATCGCGATTTTGCGCATATGTGCGCTGGTGCGCTGCGAGTACGAGTGGGGCGGACAGGCCGCATTCTGGGGGCCGATCGCCGGGGTCAGCGACGACGAGTGCGACGCGCTGGTGACCGGCGATGCGTCCGACGCACGGTGGGCGGCCGGTGACCGCATACTGATCGACGCCATCGACGAACTGGAAGCCACCGGTTCGTGGTCGGAACCGACATGGCGCGCGCTCGGCGAGCATCTCGACGACGAGCAGCGGATGGAACTGCTGATCGCGGTCGGCTGGTACCGGACGATCTGCACGCTGTGCAACGGGCTGGCCCTGCCCGTCGAGGGCTGGATGCGGCGCTGGCCGCTGCGCACGTGAGGAGCGATCAGGCAGCGTCAGCTGACTGAGCGACGGTCCCGGCGCAGCCCGGGATGCTGCTTGCGCAGCGTCGACAACAGCACGGGTCGCGGAAGTGCTTGCATGAAGCGGGTACTGGCCACATTGCGCTTGCCCGCGATCACGATGCCGCGGTCGTGTTCGAGCGCTTCGACCCCGATGCGGGCCACGTCGCGCGACGGCATCCACAGGAACTTCGGGAACGCGGCGGCGAACTTGTCCTCGTCCATGCCCGCGGCTTGCAGGAACTCAGTGCGCACCGGACCCGGCGCCAGCATCGCGACCGTGACACCGGTGTCCGCCAGCTCTCCGCGCACACCTTCGGTGTAGTTCTTCACGAACGCCTTCGTGGCCGAATAGCCGGTCTGCCCGGGGAACGGGTGATAGCCCGCGGTGGACCCGACGTTGAGGATGGCGCCGCGGCCGCGCGGCACCATCTGCTGGATGGCCCGGGTGGTCAGGTCGATGACGGCCTCGACGTTGACGCGCACCTGCGCGATCTCGTCGGCGACAGGGGTCTTGGTGATCGAGCCGATGGTGCCGATACCCGCGTTGTTGACAAGGATCTCGACGGTGAGGCCGCGGTCGGCGACTGCGTCCAACAGGTGCCCGCGCGCGTCGGCGTCGGCGACGTCGCAGGCGATCACCTCGACACGCACTGACTTGCCTAGTTCAGCGGCGATCTCGCGCAGCTTGTCCTCGCGGCGGGCGACGAGCGTCACGCCGTGGCCGCGGGCGACCAGTTCACGCGCGATGTCGGCGCCGATACCGGATGACGCCCCGGTGACGACAGCTGTGCCGGTCGGCGATGGCGGTGGCAGAGGCATAACCGAAGCTAACGCATCGCCGCGGCGGATTATTCTTCCCAGCATGAGCGTGAAGGTGGATCTCGATCGGCTGGCCGACGTGTTGGGTGACTTCACCGTGGGATACCTCATCACAGTCGGCGACGACTATCGCGCACACACCGTCGCGGTCGAACCAGTGCTGACCGACGGACGTTTCGACATCGGCACGGTCGGCAGGCACACCCGCGAGAACGCGGCCAGCCACGGCGACGTGTCGATACTCTGGCCGCCACGCGATTCCGACGGCTACTCGCTGATCGTCGACGGCCGCGCGCACCCATCCGGTGACACATTGACGGTCGAGCCCACGCGGGCCGTGCTGCACCGCAAGGCGAAGCCCGACTCCGCCGCCACGAGCCCCGACGGGCTGCACGACTGCGTGCCGCTCAAGGAATAGACGCCGAGAGCGTCCGCACAGGAAAAAGCCCGACCCCTTGTGGGGGCCGGGCCTTTTCGTTGAACGAAGGACTGGTTAGAAGTCCATGCCGCCCATACCACCGGTCGGGTCGCCGACGGGTGCGGCGGCCTTCTCCGGCTTGTCTGCGACGACCGCCTCGGTCGTCAGGAACAGCGCCGCGATGGATGCAGCGTTCTGCAGCGCCGAACGGGTCACCTTGACCGGGTCGGCGACGCCCGCCTTGAGCAGGTCCTCGTACTCGCCGGTGGCGGCGTTGAGGCCGGTGCCCGCATCGGAGTTGCGAACCTTCTCGGCGACGACGCCGGGCTCCAGGCCCGAGTTGAAGGCGATCTGCTTCAGCGGGGCCTCCAGCGCGACGCGCACGATGTTGGCACCCGTCGCCTCGTCACCGGAGAGCTTCAGCTCCTCGAGTGCCGGGGCCGACTGCAGCAGGGCGACGCCACCGCCGGCGACAATGCCCTCCTCGACAGCCGCCTTCGCGTTGCGGACGGCGTCCTCGATGCGGTGCTTGCGCTCCTTGAGCTCCACCTCGGTGGCGGCGCCGGCCTTGATCACCGCAACACCGCCGGCCAGCTTGGCCAGGCGCTCCTGCAGCTTCTCGCGGTCGTAGTCGGAGTCGCTGTTCTCGATCTCGGCGCGGATCTGCGAAACGCGGCCAGCGATGGCCTCGCTGTCACCGGCACCCTCGACGATCGTGGTCTCGTCCTTGGTCACGACGACCTTGCGGGCGCGGCCGAGCAGCTCGACGCCTGCGGTCTCCAGGGACAGGCCGACCTCTTCGCTGATGACCTGGCCGCCGGTGAGGATCGCCATGTCCTGCAGCATCGCCTTGCGACGGTCACCGAAGCCAGGCGCCTTGACGGCGACGGACTTGAAGGTGCCGCGGATCTTGTTGACGACCAGGGTGGACAGGGCCTCGCCCTCGACGTCCTCGGCGATGATCAGCAGCGGCTTGCCGGACTGGATGACCTTCTCCAGCAGCGGCAGCAGATCCTTGACGGTCGAGACCTTCGACGACACCAGCAGGATGTAGGGGTCCTCGAGGACCGCTTCCTGACGCTCGGCGTCGGTCACGAAGTAACCCGAGATGTAGCCCTTGTCGAAGCGCATACCCTCGGTGAGCTCGAGCTGGAGGCCGAAGGTGTTGGACTCCTCGACGGTGATGACACCCTCGTTGCCGACCTTGTCCATGGCCTCGGCGATCAGCTCGCCGATGGACGCGTCGCCGGCCGAGATGCCCGCGGTGGCAGCGATCTGCTCCTTGGTCTCGACCTCCTTGGCCGACTTCAGCAGCGTCTCGGTGACCTTCTCGACGGCCTTCTCGATGCCGCGCTTCAGGCCGAGCGGGTTGGCGCCGGCCGCAACGTTGCGCAGACCCTCGCGCACGAGCGCCTGGGCCAGCACGGTGGCGGTGGTGGTGCCGTCGCCCGCGACGTCGTCGGTCTTCTTGGCGACTTCCTTGACCAGCTCAGCGCCGATCTTCTCGTAGGGGTCCTCCAGCTCGATCTCCTTGGCGATGGATACACCATCGTTGGTGATCGTGGGGGCGCCCCACTTCTTCTCCAGAACGACGTTGCGGCCCTTGGGGCCCAACGTCACCTTTACCGCGTCGGCGAGGCTGTTGAGGCCCCGCTCGAGGCCGCGACGGGCCTCTTCGTCATACGCAATTGTCTTGGCCATTGCGAAGTGTTCCTCCGGATTGGGGATGGCACGTCTTATCGGTCGGGTGCAGTGCCCGCGACGGACGGCGTTGGGTGTGCTCCCTGCCTCACCGAGCCCGACCTAGCACTCACATGTCGAGAGTGCCAACTGCATTCTTAGCACTCGCCCAGGGAGAGTGCAAGGTCGATCGGCCACCGGTTACGGCCTGTTCACCGCGGGCGAAGACCGTCGAGAAAGACCTCTGTTACCCGTTGCGCAGTGTCCGGATATGCCGCCTGTGTGGCGCTGGCGCCGGTCACGATCGCTTTCACCTCGCGCACGCCGATATCGGTTCGCGCGACGCCAGCTTTCTGCGCGGCCTTCACCAGGTCGTCGAGCATTCCCAGAAACTCCGCCTCGACGTCGGGCATCACCGTTGCGACGTCGATACCAGTCCCGGCCAACGCCTGGGCGAGCCCCTGGTCGGTGGCGCCCCATTCCAGCACCATTGCCCGCAGGAAGGTGAACAGTGCCTCGCCCGGATCGTCCCCGCCGAGCAGCGCCCTGCCATTTCTGATAATGGTTTCGATGCGATCCTGCACGACGGCCCGATAAAGGTCCTCCTTCGTCGGAAAGTGGCGGTAGACCGTGCCCGCGCCGACACCGGCCCGCCGGGCGATTTCGTCGATCGGGACGGTGAGCCCCTCGGCCGCGAAGGTCTCGTAGGCGACCTCGAGCACCCGGGCGCGGTTTCGCGCCGCGTCCGCGCGCAGCGGCTTTTCGGGACGAGCCAGGACACACCTCCTCGACCGACTAACCGGGGCGCTTGCTCCGCTTAATATCCTATCGGTGACGGCTGATCGCACCCTCACGCTTCGCATAGGTTGTCTGCGTGAAATCAGCCGTCGCGGGGCAGGCCGTCGCGCTCGGCGCCGCGGCTGGCGCGTTGTTGTTCCTGGTCGCCTCACGCAGCATCCTTGACGACGGCCACATCACGATGTCGTATGCCACGAACCTCGCCGAACACTGGCACTGGGGCCTCACCCGGTTCCGCGGCTCGAATACTGCGACGAGCCCGTTGAACGTGTGGCTGCTGGCCATCGGTATCTTCGTCACCCGCTCCGGCACTGTGGCGGTCGGCCTCGTGCTGGTGGCTTCCACCGCCACCATCGGGGGATGGATGTCGACGATCTCGCGTCGCGTCGACCTCCCGCCGCTCGTAGCGCCGATCGTGGCCGTAACCGTGCTCGTCACGTCGCCACTGTTCGCCAGCACTGTCGGCATGGAGACGTTTCTGAGCATCGCTGTTCTCACCGGCGTGGCCCGCTACGCGCTCGACGGTCGCGCTGTCGCGACCGGCGTCGTCTGCGGCGCAGCGGTACTCACACGTCCAGACCTCGCCGTCCCCGCGATAGTCATCACGCTGGGGCTGCTCGTCATCGGCCGTCCCCGCCCGCTTCGCACCATGCTTATTGCGGCCGGGATCGCCGCGGCGATCGCGCTTCCCTGGCATTTGTTCTCGTGGATCATGCTCGGAGGGTTCGTCCCCGACACCTACTCGATCAAATCCGCCTCCGGCCAGTTCGCGGGGGGCGACACCTTCTTCAACGGCCCGGTCGTCCACATCGTCCACACATGGACCCGGGCCACGCTGCTCACCGCGATTCCGGTCGTGGTTGGCCTTGCCGGCCTGGTTTGGTGGGCCTTGCGCTCAAACCGCAGCCGCCCGCCGGCCCGGCCTGCGATCGCCTTCGCCGTCGCAGGTGTGGCACATTGGGCTGCGTTCTCCGCGATCGGTGTCCCGCCGTATCACTGGTACTACTGCCCCTCGGTCGGATTGCTCACGCTAGCCTCCGCGATCACCGTTGCCGACCTGTCGACGCGTTCGTCGCTCACCCTCCCTGCGACCGGCATGGTCGTCGGCGTTACCGCATGCATCCAACTCGCCGGACCGATTCCGTGGACCTACCCGCCGATCTACGGCAACTGGGCAAGCGCTGATCAGTACGCCGCATTGGGCCGCGACCTCGCCCGCACCATCCCTGCCGGGCGCACGGTCGGAAACTTCGGTGAGATAGGCGGCGTCGCGTACTACTGCGAGTGCGACATCATCGACCCGTTCTCCGACCGCGCCGCGGCGAACGAGATGATCGACACCCGCTATGCCAAGGCCGGACCGATCGGTCGCCGACTGCTCGACCTCAATTACCTCTTCAACCATGACCGCGCGCTACCGAAAACCCACCCCGACTACCAACTGGCGTGGTCGCAGGGATATGGCCCTGGGTGGAATGTCGACGGCCCGCAGACCGGGCCAGGCCACATCACGCTGACCGGACCGTGATCGGGAACAAATAAGCGGGGCGTGCGTTCCGTATAGTTGTGATCAACCGGGGCGCCCGCCCCGTTTAACCCGATCTAGGAGACCGTCATGAGCAGGTGGACCACTACCGACATCCCGGACCAGACCGGTCGTACGGCCGTCGTCACCGGCGCCAATACGGGGCTCGGCTACGAAACCGCGGCTGCGCTCGCCGCCAAGGGCGCACATGTCGTGCTGGCCGTCCGCAACACCGGCACGGGCAACGAGGCCGCGGCCCGCATCGGCGATGCCAGCCCCGGCGCAAGCGTCGCCGTCCAGGAACTCGACCTCACCTCTCTTGAGTCCATCCGCCGGGCCGCCGAAGAGCTGCGCGCCACTCACGACACCATCGATCTGCTGATCAACAACGCCGGGGTGATGATGACGCCGAAGGCGATCACCAAGGACGGCTTCGAATTGCAGTTTGGCACCAATCATTTGGGCCATTTCGCGCTGACCGGACTGCTGCTTGACCGCATCGTGGCGGCGCCGGGTTCCCGGATCGTCACCGTCAGCAGCGTCGGCCACCGGTTCGCCCGTAACGGCATCCGGTTCGACGACCTGCAGTGGGAGAAGGACTACAGCCGTGTCGGCGCCTACGGCCAGGCCAAGCTGGCGAACCTCATGTTCACCTACGAATTGCAGCGACGGCTGCAGGGCACCGACACCATCGCTGCCGCGGCGCACCCTGGCGGCTCCCGCTCCGAACTGACGCGCAACCTGCCGCGGGTGGTGTTGCTGGTCAACCGCGTGCTCGAGCGCTTCTACCAGGGACCCGACATGGGCGCGCTGCCCACGCTGCGGGCCGCGACCGATCCCGGCGTGCTCGGCGGCCAGTACTTCGGTCCGGACGGATTCGCCGAACAACGGGGCTATCCCGTGGTCGTCGCATCCAGCCGGGTATCGCACGACATCGCCGCTCAGAACAGGCTGTGGACGGTGTCGGAGGAGCTGACGGGCGTGACGTTCCAGGTCCCCTCGCATATTTGACGTCTATTCTGGCCGTCGATGTCATTCGTGGATCCGAGGAACGTGCCGCCGTATCCGCCGCGGCGCTACACGAAGGCCGACCCGGAGGTCAGCGCCTGGGTACGCCGCGGTGACGAGCCGGCGGATTACGAGTCCCTCGGGTTGGTGAAGTACCACTACTTGGCCAACCAACAGGCCACCGACGGGGACTACGGCCTCTACCGCGTCGAGATCGCGCCCAACGGCGGCGGGCCCGGCCCGCACTACCACCGCGCCATGTCAGAAGCGTTCTTCGTGCTGTCGGGAACGGTGCGACTCTTCGACGGCACCGATTGGGCCGACGGAAATGCAGGCGACTTCCTCTACGTGCCGCCCGGTGGCATCCACGGGTTCCGCAACGAATCCGACGCGGCGACGTCGCTGTTGATGCTGTTTGCTCCCGGCGCGCCGCGCGAGCACTACTTCGAGGGGCTGGCCCAGCTCGGCGAGCTGACCGAGGACGAGCGCCGGGAGTGGTTCATCAAGAACGACAACTTCTTCGTGGACTGACCGCGACACGGAGTCCTGCGGAGATGCAGACCCGTAATCCGTTGCGTTAGGCTGCTGTCCGATCAGTTGAGGAGTCTTTGGGTGCGGGCTAATGCAGCGCCCGACACCCAGGCTTTGCGGAGCTGGCAGCGTCGGGCATTGGTGCGGTATCTTGCCGCCCAACCGCGTGATTTTCTGGCGGTGGCCACCCCCGGCTCGGGCAAGACGGCGTTTGCCCTGCGCGTCGCCGGCGAGCTGCTGACCGACGGCGCCGTCGAGCAGATCACGGTCGTGGTGCCCACCGAACACCTCAAGACGCAGTGGGCATTGGCCGCCGCGCGGTTCGGCATCGCGCTGGATCCGAAGTTCAATAATTCTGCTGCGCACACGTCGTCGGAGTACCACGGCGTCGTCGTCACCTACGCCCAGGTTGCCAGCCACCCGACCCGCCATCGCGTGCGCACCGAGAACCGCCGGACGCTGGTGGTGTTCGACGAGATCCACCATGGCGGCGACGCGAAGAGTTGGGGCGACGCCATCCGCGAGGCGTTCGACGATGCGACGCGGCGCCTGGCACTCACCGGAACGCCGTTTCGCAGCGACGACTCCGCGATCCCGTTCGTGAGATACGAACCCGACACCTCTCCCGACGCTCTTCGCGCAAGCGGCTCATCGCAAGGCCTGATGCGCTCGCAGGCCGACCACACCTACGGCTACGCCGAGGCATTGGCCGACGGTGTGGTGCGGCCGGTGGTGTTTCTTGCCTATTCCGGTGAGGCGCGGTGGCGCACCAGCGCGGGTGAGGAGCACGCGGCGCGCCTCGGTGAACCGTTGAACGCCGAGCAGACTGCGCGGGCCTGGCGCACCGTGCTCGACGCGAAGGGCGAGTGGATACCCGCGGTGCTGCAGGCCGCCGACACGAGGCTCACGCAGCTGCGCAACGGCGGCGTGCCCGACGCGGGCGCGATGGTCATCGCGACGGACCAGAAGGCCGCGCGGGCCTACGCGGCGCTGCTCACCACGCTGACCGGCGAGGCGCCGACCGTCGTGCTGTCCGACGACCCCGGGTCGTCGGCGCGCATCGCCGACTATTCGGCGGGCACCGGCCGGTGGCTGGTCGCGGTGCGGATGGTGTCCGAGGGCGTCGACGTGCCCCGGCTTGCGGTCGGTGTGTACGCCACCAGCGCGTCGACGCCGCTGTTCTTCGCCCAGGCGATCGGCCGGTATGTCCGCTCGCGGCGGCCGGGTGAGACCGCGAGCATCTTCCTGCCGTCGGTGCCGGCGCTGCTCAACCTGGCCAGCGAGATGGAGGCGCAGCGCGACCACGTGCTCGGCAAGCCTCATCGCGAGTCGCAGGGTTTCGACGACGAGGCGCTCACCGACGCCGCGCGCGAGAAGTCCGAGCCGGACGATGACAACGGGTTCGAGTCGCTGGGCGCCGACGCCGAACTGGATCAGGTGATCTTCGACGGCTCGTCGTTCGGCACCGCGACACCTGCGGGCAGCGAGGAGGAAGCCGACTACCTCGGCATCCCCGGCTTGCTCGACGCCGAAGCGATGCGAGACCTGTTGCGGCGCAGGCAAGAAGAGCAGATCACGAAGCGGACGGCTTCCGGCGACGCGCCGCGGATGTCGACGCACGGTCAGCTGCGCGAGCTCCGCAGCCAGCTCAATGCGCTGGTGTCGGTCGCCCACCACCGCACCGGAAAGCCGCACGGCTGGATCCACAAGGAGCTGCGGCGGATCTGCGGCGGGCCGCCGATCGCGGCGGCCACGAGCGAGCAACTCAAGGCCCGCATCGAGGCCGTCCGCGAACTGCGCGCCTAACGCTTCTCGGCCAATTCGGCCAGATGCTTCAACGAGCTGTCGAGGTGCGACAGCTCAAACGGCGGGAACTGGATGTCGCGCATTTGCGGCGAGACATCCGACCAGTCGTAGGTCAGCGTGACCTCGGTGCGGTCGTCCCCGAGAGGCGTGAGGTCATATCGCCAGATCCATCCTCCGAAGGTGAGCTCGGAGTTGCCGCTCAAGTTGCCACGCTCATCGGGTCCCTGGCCGGGCTGCCATGCGATTGCGCGCGGCGGGTCGAACACATCGACCCGGTTCGCCATCTCGTAGTAGCCCTCCGGATGGTTGTCGTGATGCATCCCCATCCGGAAGATCTGGCCGACTTCGGTCACGGGCTTTTCGTCCAGCGACTCGCGTACCCAGCCGGTGCCGTCGATCGCCTGGTGCGTCGTCGGATCGGCCAGGATCGCGAACACGGCGTCGGCTGGTGCGTTGATGGTGGTACGGACACTCACTTTGTCTTCAGTCATGCCGGTAGAGACCTCTGGCCCACCGAGAACTCATCGAAACTGCGCACAGATCGTCATTCGGCCGCGTTACAGCTCCAGCACCTCGGGCAGGTCGGCGACTGACTCGATGACGTGATTGGGTTGCATCGCGAACTCGTCGGCGGCCCACCGGTCGAGTGTGTCCTGGCGGAACTTGCCCGTGCGCACCAGCACGCCGGTCATGCCGACCACCTGCGCGGCCAACACGTCGTTGTTGAGGTCGTCGCCGATCATGTACATCTCGTCGGGGTCGACGCCGAGACGTGAAGCCGCAGCGACGAATCCGGCGGGCGCGGGCTTGCCGACCGCGGTCGCTTTGCGCCCGGACGTCTCCTCCATGCCGATCAAATACATACCGGTGTCGATGCGCAGCCCCTCGGTGGTGTTCCACGATGTGCTGCGGTGCATGGCGACCACCGGAACACCCTGGGCCATCCAGTCGTAGACCCGGCTGAGCGTCAGGTGGTTGTACTCCGGCCCGGCGCCGCCGAGCAGAACCACGTCAGGGGTATCCGGCGCGGGGCCGTCCGGGCCGTAGTCGCTCGCGTAGTCGATGTCGATGCCGGGCATGTCCTCGGCGATCTGTCCGCTGTTGACCAGGAAGCACCGCGCATCGGGATACTGGCTGCGGACGTAGTCGGCCGTCAGCGCCGCCGCGGTGATCACCTCGTCGGCGGCCACGTCCATCCCCGCGTCGGTCAGCAGATCCGCGATCTGACGCCGGGTCTTCGTCGTGGTGTTCGTCAGATACGAACGCGCAATCTGGTTGTCCGCCAGCACCCGAAGCGTCTCGGCGGCGCCCTCGATGGGCTGCCATGAAGTCACCAAGACGCCATCGATGTCGAACAGCACGCCACCGACCGCCATGGTGGGAACAGTAAACGCCTCGCTAGCGTCGCGCCCACCTACTGTCTGCCACCCACGGCGAAGCCTCGCCCGCAATCGACCAACTCAGCTCGGCGGGAACGTCAATCACCTGATAATGCTTGGCCCCGGCCGCGGTCGCCGCGATCAGCGTCGCCACCCCCGCCCGTCGCTGGAACAGCGTCTGCCGCACGGTCCAGCCGATGATGCCCTCGACCGCGATGCAGTCCCGACGTCGTTCCAGGCTGCCCGCCCGCGCAACCAGCCAGTGCCCGTCGACGCGATGGCCGAGGGCACGGGCGCGATCGGCGGCCAGGAGCGCACAGCACACCGCGAGCACCGCCACCAGAAGCCACGCCCACACCGGCACCGGGACGAAGACCGCTGTGACGGCCAATGCGGCGGCGGCGACGGCCGGCACCACGAGTCCGCGGGTCCAGCGTCGGCGTACTGCAGCGCGGCCATGGCCGCGGACCGGTCCGGACACCGCGTTGACGTCGTCGATCAGCCCGGCGAGCACGGACTCCGCCTTCTGGACCGGGCACGGCGGCAGTAGCAGCGACGCCTCCCCCTCCCCGGCGATGCCCGTCATCACCGCGTCCAGTCGCGCGCCACCGAGCAGCCGCACCAGCAGCGGTTGACGCAGGGTGCCGCCGCGCAGACGTCGCATGTCGAAGGTGTGCTCACGCTTGCGCAGCAGGCCGTGCTGGAGATGCAGCACGTCGGCGTCGCGGCGCAAGGTGAGGTTGCCGTACGTCAGCAACGACCGCAGCACCGACAGGACTACCGACACCAACACGACGACAGACACGACGACGGCTGCGCTCGCGACGAAGCCGAATCGCTGCGCCGCGTCGCGGCCCGACTCCGCGATCGGCGAATGCTCAAGCGCCGCACCAAGTCCCGCCTGATAGACCACACCGACGGCGGCGAGGATCATGGCCAACCCGGTGAAGCTCAACGGGCTGTAGCGCAGCCAGGACGGATGCCAGCGGGCCAGCAGCCGACCCTGCGGTTGTTCACCGGCCTCGTCGACGGCGGTCAGCGAGTCGGCCAGCAGGACGGAGCGCAGCCGCGGAACTTCCTCGGCACGCACCGCGTCGAGCGCGAACTCCGTTTCGCCCGTGGCCTTTTGCCCGGT
>LZSH01000124.1 GCA_001665255.1 Mycobacteriaceae bacterium 1482268.1
GGACCGCCGCGCCGATGCCCGCCTGCGACCAGATCAGCGCGCGGACGGTCGATTGAACGTCGGACAGGTCGATGGCCACGGTCGTGATTTCGTCTTTCGGTCCGTGCACCGACATCGCCCGCCACTGGACGTGCGAGTTGTCGATCGAGCCGACGGTGACCGGTGTCGGACCGACGTCGTTGTCTGCCGGCAACGCCGGTTCGGCGGCCCGGTCGTTGACGGCCATCCAGATGCGGCCATCGGCGTCGACCCCACGCACATAGAAATCCGTCGGCGGTCGGGCCGGATTGGGTTCCATCAGGGGCACCGGCATCCGGCGCGGCGCCTGCGCCCAGCTGCGGGAGGCGTCGAGCAGCGTCTCGTCGACCCGGTTGGTCAGGCTGTGCCGAAGGATCGAGGTGACCGCGATGCCGGACGCCAGCAAGCCGCACGCCACCAAAACCAGGGTCGCGGCCACCAGCCCGACCCGCAGCGGCACGCCTCGTGCGCGCAGCCCTGTCATACCTCTATTGTCGCTGGAAACCAACGCTCATCACCGCGGCTCCCGCAGCACGTATCCGACACCCCGCAGCGTGTGCAGAAGCCGCTTCTCGCCGGTGTCGATCTTGCGGCGTAGGTAGGACACATAGGACTCGACGACGTTGACGTCACCGCCGAAGTCGTAGCGCCATACGTGATCGAGGATCTTCGGCTTGGAAAGCACCGTGCCCGCATTGATGATGAAGTAGCGCAGCAGCGTGAACTCCGTCGGCGACAGCGAGACTGGCTCGCCCGC
>LZSH01000125.1 GCA_001665255.1 Mycobacteriaceae bacterium 1482268.1
CACCACCCACGCCAGCCAGGGCGATGACGTCGCGAGAGGTCAGCTCATCATCACCTACGACGTGCCCGCCGTCGCAGCCAAGGGCCTCAACCCGATCGTCCCCGTCGTGGTCATGGACGAGCGGGAGTCCGAGAACGTCGTGCTGTCGAACGCTGTTGCTCTGGGTGGCGATATAGCTTCGGGCGCAGACCTTTTCACGGTGAACAAGTAGATGGAAGTCGTCGTCCTGACCGATGCTTCCGAGATCGGGGGCCTCGGCGCCGACGCGGTCGCCGCGCTGCTCGACCGCAAACCCAACGCGGTGCTCGGACTGGCCACCGGGTCGTCGCCGCTGGCGATCTATGACGAGCTGGCGGCGCGCTGTTCGGCAGGCACTCTCTCGTTCGCTTCTGCTCGCGGGTTCACCCTCGACGAGTACGTGGGCCTGCCCGCGGACCATCCGCAGCGGTACCGAACCGTCATCGAGGACGTGTTCGTGTCCCGAGTGGACTTCGCGCCCGGCGCCGTCGTGGGTCCTGACGGGCTGGCCGCCGACATCCCTGCGGCCTGCGCGGCATATGAGAACGCGATTCAGGCGGCGGGCGGGGTGGATCTGCAGATCGTCGGTATCGGCACCGACGGACACATAGCCTTCAACGAACCCGGTTCCTCGCTGGCGTCGCGGACCAGGATCAAGTCGCTGACCAGGCAGACCCGGGTGGACAACGCCCGCTTCTTCGGCGGCGACCTGGACGCGGTGCCGACCCACTGCCTGACGCAGGGGTTGGCGACGATCATGGAGGCGCGCCACGTGATCCTGGTGGCCACGGGTCGCCACAAGGCTGAAGCCGTGCATCACCTCGTCGAGGGCGCGGTGAGCGCACTGTGGCCCGCGACGATCCTGCAGCATCACCCGCATGTCACCGTGCTGCTCGACGAAGCGGCCGCCTGTCGGCTCCAGCTCGTGGACTACTTCCGCGAGGCCTATCGCGGCAAGCCCACGTGGCAGGGCATCTGAGTCGACGCGATGCTGATCACCGCCGAAACGCTGCTGACTGGCCGAGAGTTGTTGCGGCCGGGCTGGATTGAGGTGTCCGGTGGCGGTGTGGTTGCGGTGGGCACCGGCGCCCCGCCGCGGCCCGCGGACCGCGAGCTCGGCGCGGTGACGGTGGTGCCCGGCTTCGTCGACACCCATGTGCACGGCGGGGGAGGAGCGAACTTCTCCGCTGCCGATTCCGCCGAGACCGCGACCGCCGTGGCGTTTCACCGTCGACGCGGCGCCACCACTCTGATCGCCTCGCTGGTGACCGCAGATCCGCAGGACCTGCTGAGTCAGGTTGCGGCGTTGGCCGACGATGTGCGCTCCGGTTTGCTCGACGGCATCCATTTGGAAGGGCCGTGGCTGTCCCCGTTGCGGTGCGGCGCTCATCAGCCGGCGCTCATGCGCGACCCCGACCCCGCCGAGATCGACCGTCTGCTCGACCCGGGCGGTGGCGCGGTCCGTATGGTCACCATCGCGCCGGAACGCGACGACGCCCTCGCCGCGATTCGACAGATTGTCGATGCGGGTGTGGTGGCCGCCGTCGGTCACACCGACGCGACCTACGACCAGACCAGGGCGGCGATCGACGCCGGGGCGACGATCGGCACGCATCTGTTCAACGCGATGCGCCCGATCAACACCCGCGAACCGGGGCCCGTCATAGCACTGCTCGAAGACCCAAGGGTGACAGTCGAATTGATTACCGACGGTGTCCACGTCGATCCGGCGTTGTACCGGCATGTCTGCCGCAGCGCGGGCGACGATCGCGTGTCGTTGGTGACCGACGCGATGGCCGCCGCAGGCATGCCCGACGGCCAATACGAGCTGGGGCCGATGGCGGTGGACGTGGCCGGCGGGGTGGCGCGCGTCGTCGGTACGGACACCATCGCGGGCGGCACCGCCACGATGGACCACCTGTTCCGGTTCGCGGTGGCGCACAGCGGATTACCTCGCGACGACGCGCTTGTGGCCGCGGTGCGTCAGTCATCGGTCAATCCGGCTCGGGCGTTGGGTTTTCCGGCGGCCGTGCTCGAAGCGGGTGCCAGCGCTGATCTCGTGGTGCTGGACGCGGGCCTGGCCGTATCGGCCGTCATGCGCCGCGGCGCCTGGCTCCCGTAGCAGCGATTTCGGCGTGCTGAGTTGCGCTGCGCGCAACCAGCCACGCCGAACTCGTACCGCGTGATCAGGGGTGGGCGGCGAGGAACGTCTTAGTCGTTAAACCGGCGGAGAGCTCGTCGACGTCGAACGGCCGGTCGAGCAATGCGTTTAGCTGCTCGCTGTCGGTGAGGAGACTGACCTCGACGGTCTGTCGAGCGAACAGACGTCCGATTCGGGGATACAGCCGGCGCATGATGGCCCGCTCCGCCGCGGTGCAGCGCGCCGCGCAGTAGCCGACGTGCCCCACTTCGTCGGTGAGGATCTCGCTGTAGAGGCTCTCGATGCGGGCGGCGACATCAGGTTCGTCTGCGAACAGCTCGACACCGATCCGGCGGAGCTCGTGAAACATGATGCAGCCGGCCATTTCTGCCGCACCGACAAACATGAAGCTCGCCCGTTCAGGCAGGAACACCGCGGTCTTGACGAACTGCCGCATGACGAAGGGCGGTGCAACGACTTGGAACGGGAGGCCGAAGATGTCGAGCACATACGCCAGCAGGCGAGTGTGGTAGTGCTCTTCGAGCTCCATGTAGACCCGTTCCGGCGGGACGTCGTCCCCGCTGTTCTGTCCGTACGTTTCCCCAAGGCCTACTCCGAAACGTTCGGCCTGGTTCAGCTTGGCTGTGGCAAGAAGAAAAAGCATTCGGCGATCGACACCGGCCTCAGGCTTTCTGCGCCGCAGGTTCCGCGCGAATGCGTCTCGGTCGACCGAATGATTGGAGCGAATGGGATCTGACTCGATGGCGGCGAAGAATTCCTCCCGGCTGGCAAGCCGACGGTTGAGCAGGTCCGCGGCGCCGTCACGGCGTACGAGGTAGTCGCGATATCCGTCAATCCCCTTGGTGTTCACCGTGTCTCCATCCCTCGGACGATCGTTTTCACATAGCGGTCCAATAGCGACGTGCGTGAATGGCCGTCTGCCGTCGAAAGCAAAGCGAACAGTCCGGTCATGAAAATCACTCCGAGTTCACCCGCATCAGCGTCCTTTTGCACCTGGCCGGCACGTTGAGCTTTGATGATCGACGCGATCACATACTCGGCCACTGGATGCTCACTGGGCGTGTCATCTACCGGTCGGGAAGGCGAGAAGTGCAGCCCGAGCATGTCACGAAAGAGAGTCGGCCCCAACCGCTTCTCTGCATCGAGCGCGCGTTGGACCAGTCGGGTGAGCAAGGCCGCAAGGTCGTTGGACGATGCGCCTTTCTCGCCGAGCTCGGCGACGATACGATCCTCTTCATTGCGTTCCAACTCGACGACCACGTGCTCCTTGGTGGGGAAGTGAAAGTAGAACGTGCCCCGGGCAACGCCGGCCGCCGCGACGATGGCGCTGACGTCCGCTCCCGCCAAGCCGCGTCGGCCGATCTCTTCCACAGCGGCGTCGAACAACCGCGCCCTGGTCTCGATTCGCTGCGCTTCGCGAACTCCAGTCGGCATTCTGCGACGATATTCAGACTCGTTGACGATTGTCAATGACGGGTGTCAGCGAAATCCCCGGTAACTGGCTAACTGCGCGCGATGTTCTCGACGATGATCTCGCGGGCCGCCTCGTAGAAGGCGCTGATCAATGTCGAGAACGACAGCTCGAACGGGTAGATCATGTGCACCTCGAGCGGCTCCAGCGTCCACTCCGGCAGCACCGGCACAAGGCTGCCGTCGCGCAGCTCATTGGTGCAGATGATCTGAGTGGGCATCGCGCCGATGCCCAGCCCCTGCAGGATGTACTGCTTGCATACCTGAAAGTTGTTGGCACGGGCCCGAACCGAGGGCGAAAGATCGTATCGCCGCTTGTTCTTGAATACCGTCAGCTTGCGGGGCCCGGCGAAGCCGAAGTCGATGAAGGGCAGCTCGTCCAGCTGTGCCGGCGAGCTGACCGGTCCGGTAAGGCTGTGCAGGAACGACGGTGAGGCGCACAGGAACAACTCGAGATCGAACACCTTCCTGGCGATCAGCATCGAGTCCTGCAACGGACCGGTGCCGAACACCACGTCGAACCCGTCCCTGATCGGGTCGACCAAGTTGTCCACGAGACGGATGTCCAGGCGCGAGTGCGGGTGGCGTTGCAGGAAGGTTGCGCCGACCCTCGACGCGTAATCGATCCCGACGAAGACCGGAATCGCGACCTTCAGCTCGCCTTGCGGCTCCTGCCTGCTGCCTTCGACCAGTGCCCGCACGCCGTTGGCTTCGGTCAGGATGTTCACGGCATGGGCATAGATCTTTTCACCGAGGTCGGTCACGGTCAGCTGGTGCGTGTTCTTGCGAAGCAGCTTGATGCCCAGGTCGGCTTCGAGCTTGGTGAGTTTGCGGCTGACCGTCGACTTGGGCATGCCAAGCAGCGCGGCCGCCTTCGACAGGCTGCGGTTCTCCACCACCTTGCCGAAGACCAGCAGCGCGTCGAGATCGAAGGACAGGTTCTGCTCCATCGTTGTCTTCCTTCGAGTCTGCAGGGAAATCGCGATTTCGGCGCGACGGCCGTTCCAAATATGCAACAGGGTGTTGAGCTTTTGCATCTGTTTCGGGCATTTCCCTAGCTGTAGTTTTCGGCCAGGAGGTAAGCCTCATGAGTCACAACAGCCTGGTGACCAAGCCCGCGAGCGGACACTGGACCGACGCCTATCCCGAACTGGGCCGCGGCCCGGTATCGCTCGAAGACTGCGTTTCGCCCGAGTTCTACGAGAAGGAGCGTGAGCACGTATTCAAGAAGACGTGGCTCTACATGGGACGGGTGGAGCGCGTGCCGAAGTCGGGCAGTTACTTCACCCGTGAGCTGAGGTTCCTCAACACCTCGATCATCATCGTGCGAGGCAAGGATGACGTGATCCGGGCCTTCCACAACATCTGCCCGCACCGCGGCAACAAGATGCTGTGGGAAGACGACCCCTTCAAAGAGGTCGAGGGCCGTGCGCCGTTGCTGTACTGCCGCTTTCACGGCTGGCGCTACAAGCTCGACGGTTCGCTGCATGCCCCGACCCGCACTGATCTGCTGCTCGACTTCGACGCCGACAGCTGCCGCGTGCCCGCGATCCAGTGCGAGGTGTGGGAAGGCTTCATCTTCATCAACCTCAACCCGCACAACACCCAGCCGCTGCGGTCCTTCCTCGGCGAGTTGGCGCACGACATCGAGGGCTACCCGTTCGCGGGGCCACACCAGGTCTACAAGTTCAAGGCCGAACTGCAGTGCAACTGGAAGATCTTCCTCGACGGATTCGCCGAGAGCTACCACGGGCCGTATCTGCATGCCTCCTCGTTCGGCGCCCTCACCGCAGAGGCCAGAGACGCATTCGATC
>LZSH01000126.1 GCA_001665255.1 Mycobacteriaceae bacterium 1482268.1
CTCGCAGCACGGTCTTCGTCTACAACAAGACGAAACTGCAGCCAGATCAACTGCCGAAATCAATCCTCGACCTTCAGCAGCCCGCGTGGAAGGGCCGGTGGGGTGGCGCCCCCGCCAAGGCCGACTTTCAGGCCATCGTGTCAGCACTGCTGCAACTGAAGGGCGAGGCGGCCACCTCGCAGTGGTTGGCGGGCATGAAGGCGAACGCCAAGCTCTACAACGACAACATTGCGACGATGAAGGCCGTCAACGCCGGCGAGGTCGACGGCGGGATCATCTACCACTACTACTGGTTCCGCGATCAGTCCAAGACCAAAGAGGGCAGCGGCAATACGGCGCTGCACTATTTCAAGAACTCCGATCCCGGCGCGTTCATCAGCTTGTCCGGCGCCGGCGTGCTGAAGTCGAGCAAGAAGGCCGACCAGGCGCAGCAGTTCATCAAGTTCGTCACCGGCAAGGCTGGACAGGAGGTGCTCGAGAAGGGCACCTCGTTCGAGTACCCAGTGGCCAGCGGTGTACCCGCGAATCCGGCTCTGCCGCCGCTTGATTCGTTGCAGGCACCCAAGGTCGACCCGTCGACGCTGGACGCCCAGAAGGTGACCGATTTGATGACGAAGGCGGGCTTGTTGTAGGTGGTCGCTCCCCCAGTCTCGCTCCCCGCGGCACCGGCTCCGCGGACGGTGCAGGCTGCCCGACCCGGCCCGCTGGTGTCGGCCACGGTGGCGATTCTGGTGGCCGCCACCGCCATTCCGCTCGGCTATGTGGTGTGGGGTGCGGTCTCGGTGGGCCCGACTCGCGCCTACGAGCTGGTGGTCCGGCAACGCGTCGGCGAATTGCTGTTCAACACCGTGGCCCTGGTCGTCGTCACCGTGCCGCTGTGTGTGGTGCTCGGCGTGGGGGTGGCCTGGCTGGTGGAGCGGACCGACCTGCCCGGTCGAACGTTATGGCGGCCGTTGTTCGTTGCGCCGCTTGCGGTTCCAGCCTTCGTGAACAGCTACGCGTGGGTGGGCGTCATCCCGTCTTTGAACGGTCTGTGGGCAGCCGTACTGATCACCACGTTGTCGTACTTCCCATTCATGTACCTCCCCGCGGCAGCCACGCTGCGCCGCCTCGATCCCGCCGTCGAGGAATCGGCTCGAGCGCTCGGCTCCGATACCGTCGGCGTGTTCTTCCGCGTGGTGCTACCCCAGCTCAGGCTGGCGGTCCTCGGCGGCAGCCTGCTGATCGGCGTTCATCTGCTGGCCGAGTTCGGCGCCTTCGCCATGGTCCGGTTCGACACCTTCACCGTCGCGATCTTCCAGCAGTTTCAGGTCACGTTCGACGGAGCGGCGGGCAGCATGCTCGCCGGGGTGCTCGTCGTGCTGTGCCTGGTGCTGTTGGTCGCTGAGGCCGCCGCCCGCGGTAGCGCGAGATATGCCCGAATCGGTGCCGGCGCTCCCCGCGCCGCAGTGCCGATACCCCTGGGGCGCAAGAGGATTCCGGCGACGGCCGGGCTTGTCGTGCTGTTCGCGCTGGCGGTCGGAGTGCCCGTGTGGACGATTCTGCGATGGCTGTGGATCGGCGGGTCGGGCGTCTGGGACGTCGCCGCGATCACCAACGCACTCGGCCAGACCATCGCGCTGGCCGCTGCCGCCGCGGTGCTGACGACGGTGCTGGCCTTCCCCGTCGCGTGGGTGGCCGTCCGCTCCACGGGAGTGCTCGCCCGCGCGGTGGAGGGCGCCAACTACATCACCAGTTCGCTTCCCGGAATCGTCACCGCGCTGGCACTGGTGACCGTGGCCATCCACTTCGCCCGGCCGCTGTACCAATCGGTGCCGCTGATCGTGTTCGCCTATGTGCTGTTGTTCATGCCACGAGCGCTGGTCAACGTCCGCGCAGGGCTTGCGCAGGTTCCGCCTGGCCTTGAGGAGGCTTCCCGCTCGCTGGGCAAGTCGCCGAGCGCCACGTTCCTGCGGGTCACCCTGCGGCTGACCGCACCCGCTGCGGCATCGGCCGCAGCATTCGTATTCGTGGCTGTGGCAACCGAATTGACGGCTACTCTGCTGCTCGCGCCCACCGGCACCAGAACCTTGTCGATGCTGTTCTGGTCGTTCAGCAGCGAGCTGGACTACGCGGCCGCCGCACCGTATGCATTCGCACTGGTGGTGCTCGCCATACCCGTGACGCTGATCCTGTTCCGCCAGTCGACGAAGGCGGCCGCACTGTGACCACCATGCTCGACGTCCGCGGCCTGGCGAAGTCGTTCAACGGCCAGACAGTCCTCGACCACATCGATCTCACCGTGGCGGAAGGCAGCACCACCGTCGTCGTCGGGTCCTCCGGTTGCGGCAAGACCACGCTGTTGCGGCTCGTCGCCGGGTTCGAGAGACCCGACGCGGGGACCATCACGATCGCCGACAAACAGGTCGCCGGCGCCGAGCGTTCGGTCGCGCCGCATCGGCGCAGTGTCGGCTACGTCGCACAGGACGGCGCCCTGTTCCCGCATCTCACCGTCGGACAGAATATTGCCTACGGTCTACCGGGAACGCCTCGCAGCCGCGAAGTCCGCGCCCGCGTCGACGAGTTGCTCGAAACCGTCTCTCTCGAACCCTCATTCGCCTCTCGCCGACCGCATGAGCTTTCGGGCGGCCAGCAGCAGCGCGTCGCGCTCGCGCGGGCGCTGGCGCGCAAGCCGGTGCTGATGCTGCTCGACGAGCCATTCAGCGCATTGGACACAGGGCTGCGGGCGTCCACCCGAAAGGCGGTCGCCGGACTTCTCGCCGGCGCGGGCGTGACCACGCTGCTGGTGACGCACGACCAGGAGGAAGCGCTTTCCATCGCCGACCAGATCGCGGTCATGCGCGACGGGCGGTTCACTCAGGTCGGCGCACCGCAGGACGTCTACCGCACGCCGAACGACCGCTTCACCGCTGAGTTCCTCGGCGACTGCATCGCGGTACCGTGCACCGTTGCCTCCGGTATCGCCGAGTGCGCCCTTGGCCGGGTGCCGGTGCAGACCTCGATCGCCGATGGCCCGGCAACGCTGGCACTGCGGCCCGAACAGCTTGTGGCGACGCTGGCTTCGGACAGCGAGGAGCGCGACAGCCTCGGCACCGTGATGGCGACGGAATTCCTCGGCCACGACGTGCTGCTGACGATCGACCCCGCCGCCGACATCGCGCCCATCATCGTGCGACAGCACAGCCTCAATCCGCCACCGATCGATGCGAAGGTCCGCATCGAGGTGATCGGTAACGGGGTCGCGCTGAGGTGAGGCTGCTCCTCAACCATTTGCACAACCACGGCGATCGCGTTGCGGCGCTGACGGATACCGCCTCGGTGACCTACACCGAACTCGCCGACCGGGTGTCCGCCGTCGCCGCAGAACTCGGCGAGATGCGCAGGCTCGTGCTGCTCGAGACGCGCAACGACCTGGCAACGCTCATCCACTATCTCGGTGCGCTGGCCGGTGACCATGTCGTGTTGCCGGTGTCGGCGGGGCGCAATCACTCGACGATTCTGCGGTCCTACGACCCCGACGTCGTCATCGACGGCGACGGTATTCACCAGAGGCGCCCCGGAAGCATCCACCGACTGCATCCCGATCTCGCGCTGCTGATGTCGACGTCCGGCAGCACGGGTTCGCCGAAGCTGGTACGACTATCCGGCCGCAACCTCGCCGCGAATGCGACCGCGATCGCCGAATATCTGGATATTCAGCAAACCGACAGGGCTGCAACGACTCTGCCGATGTCCTATTGCTACGGCCTGTCGGTGATCCACAGTCATCTGTTGCGCGGCGCCGGGCTGATCCTCACGGACCGCTCGGTGGTCGACGACGACTTCTGGTCGCTGTTCCGCTGGCATCGCGGCACCTCCTTCGCCGGAGTGCCATACACGTTCGAGATGCTCGAGCGCATCGGCTTCGACGGCATCGACCTGCCCGATCTTCGCTACGTCACCCAGGCGGGCGGACGGCTGTCACCCGACCGCGTGCGCAGTTTCGCGGCGCTGGGTGCACGTAGCGGCTGGCAGCTGTTCGTCATGTATGGCGCGACCGAAGCCACCGCTCGAATGGCCTACCTGCCCCCCGAACTCGCGCAGTCACACCCAGCCGCGATCGGCAGGCCGATCCCCGGTGGCTCCTTCACCATCGAGCCGCTCGAGGGATGGCCCGGTCCCGACATCGGTGAGCTGGTCTATCACGGGGCGAACGTGATGATGGGCTACGCGCGCACCGCATTGGACCTGTCGCTGGGCAAGGCGGTCGACACGCTGCACACCGGAGACGTGGCGCGCCGCGCCCCCGACGGGCTCTATGAGGTGATCGGCCGCAGCAGCCGTTTCGTCAAGCTCTACGGGTTGCGCATCGACCTGCAGCGGGTAGAGGCGGCCCTCAGCGCCGACGGGGTTACGGCCTTCTGCATCGACGACGACGAGCGACTGGTGGTGGCCGCGGCCGGATCCGACGAGCACATCGTGCAGCGCCTCGCGGTGGCAGCGTCCGGTCTCCCCGCCGCCGCCGTACGCGCCGTCACCATGGCCGACCTGCCGCTGCTGCCCTCCGGCAAGCCCGACTATCAGGCCATCCGCGACGCCGCGCGTCGCAGTGACGCGGCTCCACGGTCACCACGGGATCTGCGCGCCTTGTTCGCCGACGTGCTGCAGATCGACGCGCGGACCATTCGCTCCGATCAGAGCTTCGTCGACCTCGGTGGCAACTCGTTGTCCTATGTAGCCATGTCGGTCCGGCTCGAGCGGACGCTGGGCCGCCTGCCTGGCGACTGGCAGCGTCGGCCGCTGGCCGAACTGGAGCGCATCACCCCGTCGCAGCGGCGATCGTGGCCGGGAATGGGCGCCACCCTGGAGACCAGCGTCGCGCTGCGCGCCGCGGCCATCGTGTTGATCGTCGGGTCGCACGCCACACTGTACGAGATGTGGGGCGGTGCGCACCTGCTGCTCGGAATCGCCGGCTACAACTTCGGGCGGTTCTGTCTGACCCCGGTCGGCCGTACCGACCGAGTTCGCCACCTGTGCAAGACGATTGCGGGGATCGTCGTTCCGTCGGTGATATGGATCGCACTGGCACTGCTGATCACCGACGATTATCACTGGACGAATCTGCTGCTGGTCGAGAAGTTCTTCGGACCGGACGGCAGCATGACCGCGGGACGGCTGTGGTTCGTCGAGGTGCTCGTCTGGGTCCTGCTCGCGCTGACCGTAGTGTGCTGGCTACCCGTCGCCGACCGGCTGGAACGGCGCCGCCCCTTCGCGGTCGCGGCCGGCTTCCTGGCCATCGGACTGGCGCTGCGCTACGACGTGCTCGGGCTGCACTTCGGCCGCGACGCCTGGTTCACGGTCCTGGCGTTCTGGTTCTTCGCGGTCGGCTGGGCCGCGGCGAAGTCGTCGGCGGTGTGGCAGCGCGTCGCGGTGACGCTAGTGCTGATCGTGAGCCTGCACGGGTATTTCGACAACGCGCACCGAGAAGTGCTGGTGCTGGCGGGATTCCTGCTGCTGATCTGGCTGCCCGCGATCCGCTGCCCGGCCTGGTTGACGGTGGTCGCCGGGACGGTCGCCGAGGCCTCGCTGTACACCTACCTGACGCACTACCAGGTGTATCCGTTGTTCGATGCGCATCCGCTCCTCGGTGTCGTCGCCGCGATCGTCGTCGGTGTGCTGCTCACCAGGGTGCTGAACGCGGCGCGAACCTGGTTGCGGGAACGCAATCAGCGTGCGGCTACTGCGGATTCGGTTCTCGTTCTGCGATAAGGCCCTCCTGCACCAGGGTGGCAGCGATGACACCGTCGGTGCGGACCAGGCTGCCCGTCACGACGCCGCGTCCCCGCGCGGCAGCGGGTGACCGGGTCTCCAACAGGTTCCAGTCGTTCGCGCGGACCGGCTGGTGGAACCAGATCGACGAATCGGTGGTCCCGCTGCGATGGGTGCGGGCCTCCATCGAATGCCCATGCACCTGCAGCGCGGGATCGATCATGTACACGTCGGTGACGTACACCGCGACGAGGGTGTGGATCATCAGATCGTCGGGTAGCGGAACCGTTGCCCGCCACCAGAATCGACGCACGAACTCACCGCTGGTGATCGTGTCGGCGATCCGGATATCCAGCTCGTCCAACGGCATCGACGGCGCGGGCCCTGCGGGCCCGGATTTCGGTAGCACGTTCGGATCTCCGGGCATGCGTTCCAGATGGCCGTGTTCGGGCCCAGGCAGCTCGACCGCGAAGGACACCGACGCCGTCGTCAGCAGCCGCCCGTCCTGGCGGGCGTCGACCCGACGTGCCGTCGCGGTGCGCCCGTCGAACACGGGCGTGACCGTGTACTCGACGGCGTCGCCTGCCGCCCCGCCGCGCAGGAACTGCAGGTGCATGTTGGTCGGCAGCCGATCCTTCTCGACGGTTGCGCACGCGGCCGCCAGGCTTTGCGCCACGAACTGGCCGCCGAAGGCGCGCTTGCCGTCCGGACCGCTGGCCGGGCCGATGAAGGTGTCTTCGGCGGCCGCGGTTTCGAGCTCGAGCAGTTTCAGCAGACGGCTCATCGGACGATGCCCGACTCGCCGAGCTTCTTCAC
>LZSH01000127.1 GCA_001665255.1 Mycobacteriaceae bacterium 1482268.1
GCTTGAGCACCTTCGGGCCGAGTGCGGCGACGACGCGCCTGCTGGTCGGTACCGTGGCGGCGTCCAGCGCGTCGAGGTATTCGACGAGCACGTCGTAGGGCTTGCGGTATTCGTCGGTGTGCTCCGGATGACCGATGCCGATGCCGAGCAGGAAGCGACCGGGATATGCGTCCTCGACGCGGTGGTAGGCCTCGGCGACTTCGGCGGCAGGCGCCCCCCACACGTTGACGATGCCGGTGGCCACCTGCAGCGTGTCGGTCTGCTCGAGGATCGGCTCAACGTATTCGAGGTTTCCCGCGGGGGAGCCGCCGATCCAGACGGCGCGGTAGCCCAGCTTCTCGATCTCTGCCGCCTGTTCGGGTTTGGGTGCCCCGAACGTCCACACTCCGTAGCGGCCGAGGTCAGGCTTGAGCGAAACGGCGTCAGTCATGCGGGTCCCCTTCTGCCGGGCGACGATCAAGCGGCGAATCATGAGCCGCGTTGAGGAGCCCGGCGATTAGCCTAATGTCGACGATCTACTGCAGGCCGAGCGGTCCGGCGAGTTCGGCGAGCGCAGTCACTAGCTTGTCAGGTCCGGTCAGCACCTGAACAGGCACATGGTCAGCCCCTGCAGCGATGTGCTCCTTGAGCCGTGCGGCGACCTGCTCCGGTGTGCCGTAGGCGACGACGGCATCGACGAGGCGGTCGCTGCCCGGCTTCGCGCCCCCTGTCTCGCTCCTCGCGTCCGCAAAGTCATCCTCGGTGAAGCCCAGCCGCTTCCAATTGTTCAGATAGTTGGCCAGATTCAAGTAGATCGCCAGCGCCTTGCGTCCGACGGCGCGGGCCTTCTCCGCGTCGGTGGTCAACACCGCCTTGTGCTCGGGCGCGATGAACGCCTCCGCGCCGATCAGCTTGCGTGCCTCGGCGGTGTGCTCGGGCGTCGTCAGGTAGGGATGGGCTCCCGCGGAGCGTTGCGCCGACAGCTTCAGGACCTTCGGGCCGAGGGCGGCCACCACCCGGCTGTCCTTGGGGACGCCGTACTCGTCGAGCTTGTCGAGGTAGTCGGTGAGGGCGTCGACGGGTTTGCGGTACTGCTGATGAGCCTCGGGATGCCCGACGCCGATGCCGAGCAGGAACCGACCGGGATAGGCCTTCTCGATGCGGTGGAACGACTCGGCGGTGGGGCCCGGTTCGGCCGTCCAGATGTTGACGATGCCGGTGGCCAACTTCACCGCGCTGGTCTGCTCGAGGATGGGATCAACCCATGACAGCTCGGCGGCCGGCGAACCGCCTGCCCAGATGGCGCCGTAACCGAGAGATTCGATTTCCCGCAGCTGCTGGCCGGATAGCTGCTGCCACATCGAATGGTGGCCGAATGCGCCGAACTCACCGAGGTTGGGTTTGGTCATGACACCTCCAACCTACGGCGGGTCGGAGGCTATTCCGTGCCTGCTCCGGCGAGTTCACCCGGCGTTGCGGCCAACGGGGCGGGTGCCACCAGCGGCAACAGGATGATGAATCGGGTGTTGCCCGGCTCGGATTGGACGCGGATATCGCCCTGGTGCTTCTCGACGATGATGCGGCGGGCGAGATCAAGGCCCAGGCCGTCGCCCTCACCGAACGGTTTCGTGGTGAAGAACGCGGTGAAGATCCGATCGATGATGTCTTCGGGGATCCCTGGGCCGTCATCGCCGATCTCGACGCGGATCATGTCGCGGCCCTCGCGCGCGGTCCTGATCGTCAGCGTGCCCTTGCCGCCCATCGCCTGGATTGCGTTGTTGATGATGACGTCCCAGACCTCATTCAAACCGCCTGGGTAGCAAGCGATTTCAGGAATCGATTTGTCCCAGTCCTTGACCAGCTGAATGGGCTTGTCGGGCCCGACCTTGTCGCCGAAGAGCGTCTTCAGCGTGCTGTAGAGCAGCTCGTGGATATTCGCCACCTGGTATTCCGCCCTATCCATCTGCGAATACTTCTTGGCGCCCGCGAGTAGACCCGAGATGCGTTCGCTGGCGTCGGCGATCTCGTTCATCCGCAGCTCGGTGTCGATGGTGTATTTCAGCCAGCCGATGGCGCTCTGCAGTGTCGCCGAGCAGTCGACCGAGTCGATGGAGGCCTCGACGCGTTCGAGCCAGTCAACGTCCAGGCCGGCTTCCACGAACGTCGGCGCGTAGTCCCAGGCGCCGACGATGCCGTGGTCTTCCAACCAGTCGCCGACCTGTTCCTCGCGGTCAGAGCTCTCCAGCGCCGACAGTTCCTGTGCTTTGGATTTGGCGACCTTTTCGGCGACTTCGTCCTGGATGCTCACCAGCATCCGCAGCGCTTCCGGGGTGAACTTGCCGTCGGCCAGCATCGCCAGCTTGTGGCGCATCTTGCCGACGCCCTCGCGCAGATCAGCCACGGCCCGGGCAGCGGCCGCTGCAGGGTTGTTCAGCTGGTGGGTCAGGCCCGCGGTGATGGTGCCGAGCGCCAGCAACTTCTGACGCTGACCGATGATCTGGCTCTGCCGCCGCCCGCCGACCATGTGGCCCTCGAGCAGATGCACAGCCATCGGGAACTCGGTGCGCATGAACCGGGCGAATGCGTCGGCGTCGAGAACGAAGAACCGCGACGGCTTCGTGACGCGCACCGACGCTTGGTACACCTGTTCCTCGTCGGGGATGTACGCCGACCAGGCCCCGCAATACACGCCGCGCTGCGAGGTGCGATTGGTTTCGATGTCGACCCCGCCGGAGCGCTTGGACATCACCAACTCACCGTCGAGCAGGACGTAGAAGCATGTTGCCGGCTCGCCCTCGACGACGATCGGCCCGGGCTCGAACGTCGCGATGTGCCCGTTCTCGCACAGCACCTGCAGCTGTTCATCGGACAATTTCTCGAACAGGAACAACGTCCGCAGCTCGTCGGGCAGACACGTTTCGCCCATGGTTTATGCCTCCGCGAGGTATCGGTGCACCAACATCACCGCCATCGACCCTTCGCCGACGGCGGCCGCCACTCGTTTGGCGGATTCGGAACGCACGTCTCCTGCAACAAACACACCGGGCACGCTTGTTTCCAGGTGATACGGCGGACGGTCCAGTGTCCAGCCGGCGACCTTCATCAGATCTGGTCCGGATAGGACGAACCCGTGGTCGTCACGGGCGATGCCGGCCTGTTCGACCCAGTCGGTGCGGGGCTCGGCGCCGATGAAGATGAACATGCGTCCGCAGGTATGTTCCTCACGATCTCCGGTGCGCAGGTTCTCCAGGCAGATGCGTTCCAGATGGTCGTTGCCCATCACGGCGTGCACGACGGTGTGCGGCAGTTCGCGGATGTTGTCCCTGGCCCTGAGCTGTTGGATCAGGTAGTAGGACATCGAGTCCTCGAGCGTGCGGCGACAGACTATGTTGACCTTGTTCGCAGTACGCGACAGGTACATCGCCGCCTGGCCTGCGGAATTGGCGCCGCCGATGACGAACACCTCGTCGCCGTCGCATTCGGAGGCCACCGATGTCGTGGCCCCGTAATAGACGCCCGCCCCGGTCAGTTTTTCGCAGCCCTCGGCGGGCAACTGGCGGTACTCGACGCCCATTGCGAGGATCACGGCCCGGGTGCCGATGGCGCGGCCATCGGACAAATGGATCGTTCGGGCGCTGCCGTCGACTTCCAGGGCAGTGACCTCGGCGGCCGTGATGAGCTCGGCTTCGAACTTCTCGGCCTGTCGGCGCGCGCGCTCGGCCAGCTGGGCGCCCGAGAGCCCGTCGGGAAAACCGAGATAGTTCTCGATCCGCGAACTCTGCCCCGCCTGTCCGCCGGTGGCGGTGCGTTCGATGAGCACAGTCTTGAGGCCCTCGGATGCGCCGTAGACCGCGGCGGCCAGGCCGGCCGGTCCACCGCCGATAACGATGAGGTCGTAGAAGTCCTCGGCCGGGGTGGTGGTCAGTCCCAGTGTGGCGCCGAGTTCGGCGTCTGAAGGCGCGACGAGCGTCTCGCCCTGCTCAGTGATCACCACCGGCAACGTCAGATCGTCAAGTCCGGCGGCGTCGAGCAGCTGCTTGCCTTTACCTTCGTCGGCACGAAACCAGGTGTAGTAGAGCCTGTTTCGGGCAAGGAACTCGCGGACCTCAGACGACCGGGCATTCCACGGGTGCCCGATCACCTTGGTGTGCGGGATGGCGCGGTCGCCGGTCTCGCGCCACGCCTCGAGCAGCGCGTCGATCACCGGGTAGAGCTTCTCCTGCGGCGGGTCCCACGGCTTGAGCAGATAGTGGTCGAGGTCGACGACATTGATCGCGTCGATCGCGGCATGCGTGTCGGCGTAGGCGGTGAGCAGCACCCGGCGCGCCATCGGGAAGATGTCCATCGCCTCTTCGAGGAAATCGATGCCGCTCATCTGCGGCATCCGGTAGTCGGCGACGAACACCGCCACCGTCTCACCCCGCAACTTCAACTGGTTCAGCGTTTCGAGGGCATCGGGTCCGCTTTCCGCGCGTACGATGCGGTAGTTCTCGCCGTAGTGACGGCGCAGATCGCGGGCAACGGCACGGGAGACGGCGGGGTCGTCATCGACGGTGAGGATCACGGGTTTGCGTGGCTGGGGGGTTGTGCCGGTCATCGAGATCAGTATGCGCCGGTTGTCCAGCGGTTATGGTGGCGGAGTCGACGCCTGTGACGTGGTCGTTCGGCGATTTTGGGGCACGCCGCCGAGCAGGTACTATTGACCAACGGTGCGGCATCCGCGCCGGCTCTTGCGTGCCCCAGTTCTGGAATTTCTAGCTACCGGCTCACGTTTTGCAGTCGGAGCGAATTCTGCGCCTCACGCAGTATCCGCCGCTCGCGGCGGGAAGGCGCCAGACAAGGACACGGAGGATCTCCGAAACATAATGGCCAAGAAAGACGGTGCCATCGAGGTCGAGGGCCGGGTGGTCGAACCTCTGCCCAATGCGATGTTTCGCATTGAGCTGGAGAACGGACACAAGGTGCTCGCCCACATCAGCGGCAAGATGCGGCAGCACTACATCCGCATCCTGCCCGAGGACCGGGTGGTGGTGGAGTTGTCTCCCTACGACCTGTCCCGGGGCCGCATCGTTTATCGGTACAAGTAACAACCAGACGAGAACAGGATCGAAAAAGCCGTGAAGGTGAACCCGAGCGTCAAGCCCATTTGCGATAAGTGCAGGGTGATCCGCCGGCATGGGCGGGTCATGGTGATCTGCTCAGATCCGCGACACAAGCAGCGGCAGGGCTGACATAAGCCCGCATCAAATACAACTTAATGACGAAATCCCAGCACCACTGAGCTGCCCGGCGCGTCAAGCGCCAAAAAAGACGTAACAGCGCCGCTCGCACACGTCCGGCACGGAGGCCGGACCCCACACAGGGAACGGACTGGGACCAGACCTCCGCAACGAAGAAGGAACACACCACTGTGGCACGTCTAGTGGGCGTCGACCTCCCGCGCGACAAGCGCATGGAGATCGCGCTGACCTACATCTACGGCATCGGCCGTACCCGCTCCCAGGAGATCCTGGACGCCACCGGCATCAGCCGGGACTTGCGCACCAAAGACCTGACCGACGATCAGGTCACCCAGTTGCGCGACTACATCGAGGGCAACCTCAAGGTGGAGGGCGATCTGCGCCGCGAGGTGCAGGCCGATATCCGCCGCAAGATCGAGATCGGCTGCTACCAGGGCCTGCGGCACCGCCGTGGCCTGCCGGTGCGCGGCCAGCGGACCAAGACCAACGCGCGTACCCGCAAGGGCCCCAAGCGCACCATCGCCGGCAAGAAGAAGGCCAGGTAACCCCCGATGCCACCAGCCAAGAAGGGTGCGGCTGCGCCCAAGAAGGGTCAGAAGACCCGCCGCAGGGAAAAGAAGAACGTCCCGCACGGCGCCGCGCACATCAAGAGCACGTTCAACAACACGATCGTGTCGATCACCGACCCGCAGGGCAACGTCATCGCCTGGGCGTCGTCGGGCCACGTCGGCTTCAAGGGGTCGCGCAAGTCGACGCCGTTCGCCGCGCAGCTGGCCGCCGAGAACGCCGCCCGCAAGGCGCAGGAGCACGGCGTGAAGAAGGTCGACGTGTTCGTCAAGGGTCCGGGTTCGGGCCGCGAGACCGCGATCCGGTCGTTGCAGGCTGCCGGCCTCGAGGTCGGCGCCATTTCCGACGTCACCCCGCAGCCGCACAACGGCTGCCGTCCGCCCAAGCGGCGCCGGGTCTAGGAGGGATTTCAGCCACATGGCTCGTTACACCGGACCCGCAACCCGCAAGTCGCGCCGCCTCGGCGTCGACCTCGTCGGCGGCGACCAGGCCTTTGAGAAGCGGCCCTATCCGCCCGGTCAGCACGGCCGCGCGCGGATCAAGGAAAGCGAATACCGCCAGCAGCTGCAGGAGAAGCAGAAGGCCCGCTTCACCTACGGCGTGATGGAGAAGCAGTTCCGCCGCTACTACGAAGAGGCCAACCGACTCCCCGGCAAGACGGGCGACAACCTGCTCCGCATCCTGGAGAGCCGGCTGGACAACGTCGTGTACCGCGCCGGCCTGGCGCGCACCCGCCGGATGGCCCGCCAGCTGGTCAGCCACGGGCACTTCACCGTCAACGGTGTCAAGGTCGACATCCCGAGTTACCGGGTGTCGCAGTACGACATCATCGACGTGAAGGACAAGTCGCTGAACACGCTGCCGTTCCAGATCGCGCGCGAGACGGCAGGCGACCGGCCGATCCCAGCCTGGCTGCAGGTGGTCGGCGAACGCCAGCGCATCCTGGTGCACCAGCTGCCCGAGCGGGCGCAGATCGACGTCCCGCTCACCGAGCAGCTCATCGTCGAGCTCTACTCGAAGTAAGGCTTCCCGGCCGTCCGGATGGCGGTTGGGATACGCGGCATCAAATAGCGGTTGCCGCGAAGGAGGAAGAAAACATGCTGATTTCTCAGCGACCCACACTGTCCGAAGAGGTCATTGCCGAGAACCGCTCCCAGTTCGTCATCGAGCCGTTGGAGCCCGGATTCGGTTACACCCTTGGCAATTCGCTTCGGCGCACGCTGCTGTCGTCGATACCCGGCGCAGCGGTCACCAGCATCCGCATCGACGGTGTGCTGCACGAATTCACCACCGTTCCCGGTGTTAAGGAAGATGTCACCGACATCATCCTGAACCTCAAGGGTCTGGTCGTGTCCTCCGAGGAGGACGAGCCGGTCACCATGTACCTGCGCAAGCAGGGCCCGGGTGCGGTCACCGCCGGTGACATCGTGCCGCCGGCCGGTGTGACGGTGCACAACCCCGAGATGCACATCGCCACCCTCAACGACAAAGGCAAGCTGGAGGTCGAGCTCGTCGTCGAGCGCGGCCGCGGCTATGTTCCCGCCGTGCAGAACAAGGCCTCAGGTGCCGAAATCGGCCGTATCCCGGTCGATTCCATCTACTCGCCGGTGCTGAAGGTCACCTACAAGGTGGAGGCCACCCGCGTCGAACAGCGCACCGACTTCGACAAGCTGATCCTCGACGTCGAGACCAAGAGCTCGATCACCGCGCGTGACGCACTGGCGTCGGCGGGCAAGACGCTGGTCGAATTGTTCGGTCTGGCACGGGAACTCAACGTCGAAGCCGAAGGCATCGAGATCGGGCCGTCACCGGCCGAGGCGGACCACATCGCGTCGTTCGCACTGCCCATAGATGACCTCGATCTGACCGTCCGCTCGTACAACTGCCTCAAGCGCGAGGGTGTGCACACGGTGGGCGAGCTCGTCGCCCGCACGGAGTCCGATCTGCTGGACATCCGCAACTTCGGCCAGAAGTCCATCGACGAGGTGAAGATCAAGCTGCACCAGCTCGGTCTGTCGCTGAAGGACAGCCCGGCCACGTTTGATCCGTCCGAGGTTGCAGGCTACGACGTCGCCACCGGCACGTGGAACAGCGACGCCAGCTATGACCTCGACGACAACCAGGACTACGCCGAAACCGAACAGCTCTAACCGAGTCAACCCAACTCGGGCCGTAATACAAGGAGTCACCAATGCCCAAGCCCACCAAGGGCCGTCGCCTCGGCGGGTCGTCCTCGCATCAGAAGGCGCTGCTGGCCAACCTGGCCACGTCGCTGTTCGAGCATGGCCGGATCAAGACCACCGAGCCCAAGGCGCGGGCGCTGCGGCCGTACGCGGAGAAGCTGATCACCCACGCCAAGAAGGGCACGCTGCACAATCGGCGTGAGGTGCTCAAGAAGATCCGCGACAAGGATGTGGTGCACACCCTGTTCGCCGAGATCGGGCCGTTCTACGCCGATCGCAACGGCGGCTACACCCGCATCATCAAAGTCGAGGCGCGTCAGGGCGACAACGCCCCGATGGCCGTGATCGAGTTGGTGCGGGAGAAGACGGTGACGTCGGAGGCCAACCGCGCGCGCAAGTCTGCGGGTGCGGCGAAGAAGGCTGCGCCCGTCGCGGCCGCTGCGGCACCGCAGGCCGCCGTCGAGCCCGAAGTCACCGAAGGTCCCACCGACGAGGCCTTGGCCGAGGAGGAGACGACCGGAGCTGAGGAGACGGTCGAGGACGTCAAGGCTGAGGATTCGGCTATCGAGGAGGCGCAGGAAGCCGAGGCTGCCGAAGAGGTCGCCGAGGCCGAGGCCGAGGAGAAAGCCGACTCCGACAAGGATGCCGACGACAAGTCCTAGTGACATGAGCGACGAGCCCGCCATCGTTTCCGGTGGCGGGCTTCGTCCTTTTTCGTCCTCCTCTCGTCCGGTCCGACTTCGCCTCGATATCGCCTACGACGGAACCGACTTCGCGGGCTGGGCCGTGCAGTCGGGACAGCGCACGGTGGCCGGAGTCCTCGACGAAGCGTTGACGACGGTATTCCGAACGCCGGTGCAGCTTCGCGCGGCTGGGCGCACCGACACGGGTGTGCACGCCTCGGGTCAGGTTGCTCACGTCGATGTGCCCGCTGAGGCGATCCCACACGCCTACCCGCGCACCGCCCGACCTGCTGACAGTGAGTTCGCACCGCTGGTGCGACGGCTGTCGCGGCTCGTGCCGACCGACGTCAGGGTTCGCGACATCGTCCGCGCCCCTGCGGGTTTCGATGCGCGGTTCTCGGCGCTGCGCCGGCACTACGTGTATCGGTTGACCACCGCACCCTACGGCGCCGAGCCGCAGGTGGCGCGGTACGTGACACCGTGGCCGCGCGCGCTGGACGTCGACGCGATGGCGGCCGCGTCCCGCGAACTCGTCGGCCTGCACGACTTCGCCGCCTTCTGCCGATATCGCGAAGGGGCGACCACGATCAGGGATCTGCAACGGCTGGACTGGTCGAAATCGGGCGACCTCGTCACGGCGCACGTTACCGCCGACGCCTTCTGCTGGTCGATGGTGCGTTCACTCATTGGTGCGTTGCTCGCGGTGGGGGAGGAGCGTCGCGAACCGGCTTGGTGCGCAAGCTTGTTGACCGCATCGCGGCGGTCCAGTGAGTTCGCCGCCGCACCGCCGCAGGGGTTGACGCTTGTCGGCGTCGACTATCCGCCTGACGACGAACTCGAAGCGCGCATCACGGTGACCCGCGACCTGCGCCGCCTCGATTAGGCATTGAGCCGTGCTGCGACGAAATCAGCGGCCTGGTTCACCATGCCGGCGTCGATGTATTGCTTGGCCGCATGGTCGCCCCAGTTCTTTTCCCACGTGTTGGGGTCGGCGGGATTGCAGATGGGATCAGCGCCGTGGCACAACTCGATGGTCCGCTCGGAGTAGAGCGGGTTGAAGTTCGTGATCGGACCGACCCACGCGGCGCCGTTGCCGAACAGGGCGACCGCGGCGATCTTTTGGTCCACGCCCTCGGGCAACGGGTTGTCCCAGCCGAAGAACGGGAACGGCACGGCGAGCACGACATCAGTGACCGCGGCGCCCAGCGAATATCCGCCGAGGGCCAGCCGCGTGTCGGGACAGTTCTTGGCCATGTTCTGGATGTGGGCGCTCATATCGTTGGCGCCGATGTCGATCTCGCTATCGGCGGGGTAGCGCACCGCATAGACCCCGATGTTCTTGTTCACCTTCGAGCGCAGTGCGTTCACGAAGGCGTTGCCGATTACCCCGATACCAGGTGACTCCAGGCGGCCGCGGGCGAAGATCACCTCCACCTGCGGGCAGGCGGCTGATGCCGCGGGAACCACGCTGCTACCGGGCATGATTGACGGCCCAAGCAGCAGACTCGTCGCTATGAGAGCCGTTGTGATCGCGGCGACCAAGCCGCGTCGAATCCGATGACCGCTGCATTCAACACATCTGACCACCTCGCCGATGTTAGCCGACGAATTGACGCACCCGTTCCAATGCGGGGATGTGCGCTACAGGCGTCCCGCGACGAAGTCGGCGGCGGTGTTGACGAACCCGCCTGTATAACTGGGGGACCTGTGCGCGGCGACGCTCGCGCCGTCGGTCTGGCAGATCGGGTCTCCACCGTTGCACAGATCGATAGACCGACCGCCCCATACGGGGCTCATCGTCAACGGCAAGCCGAGCTTGGCCGACGGGTTTCCGAACACCGCGATCGCCGCGACAAAGTCGGGCGCATTGGGCGGCAGCGGGTTGGTGAACCCGATCGCCGGAATGGGCACTGCGGCGATCACATCCATGACGGCGGCGCCCTGCGAGTAGCCGCCGAGCACCAGTCGGGTGTTTGGACAGGCACCCATCATGTACTGGACGTGGGCGCTGGCGTCGTTGGCTCCATCCGCGGCAGCCAGGAAGTCGTAGTCGGCCGGGTAGTTCACCGCGTAGGTGCCGACCGATCTGCCACCAACCCTGCTCTTGAGCGCGTTGACGAACGAGCCACCCACGGCTCCCAGGCTGGCCGTGTCGTCGGTGCCGCGGGCGAAGACCACCTCGATGTCAGGGCAGTCCGCAGACGCCACCGGTGCGAAAGCGATCGACGGTGTGATGGCTGCGGCGGCTCCGACGAGTAAGGCAGCTGTTGTCTCAACTACGCGCATTCTCTAGATCCTTCCGGCTGCGAAACTGGCTGCCTGCTGAGCCATCGCGTCCTCGTAACCCCTGTGGGCGAGGGGGTTTCGGCCACCAGAACAGATAGGGTCGCCGTCCTTGCACAAGTCGATCGACCGGCCCACGAACATGCCGACCGACGACAGCGGTTGACCGAACTTCGTCGCCGGATTGCCGAACACCGTGACAGCGGCCACGGTGACCGCGGCGGTCGGCGACAACGGCGGCGCCGATCCGATGCTACCGATCTTGTTGCCCAGCGGCGGGACGCCCGCCAGCATGTCCACCACCGCTGCACCCTGCGAGTAGCCGCCGAGCACGATCTTGGTCGACGGACACGACAGCGCCATCGAGGCGATGTGACTCGTGGCGTCGGTGGCGCCGTCGGCGGCGGTGAGGAAGTCGTAGTCGGCGGGGTAGTTCACCGCATACGACCCGACGGTGCGTGGCGCGATCTGCTCGGCCAGCGCGTCGGTGACAGCCTGGCCGACCCGGCCGATGCCTGCTGGCTCACTCGTTCCGCGCGCGAAGACGACCTCGACGTCCGGGCAGGGCACGGCGAGTGCGCTCGGGGCGGAGGCCAGGATGCCTACGGCCGCGGATCCAACAGTGGCGAGGATGGCGGCCACCTGGGCCGGTTTACGTGGCAAAGTCACGCGCACATATTTCCATACCCGGATAAGTCGGACTAAGCATTCGCCTTGCGGCGGGGCGTCAGTTGTTCGACGGCGCCCGCATCTGGCCAGGTGGCGGCCTCTACCTTGTCGCCCCGGTCACCCTGTCGCGCCAGCACCAAACCGACCAGCACTACGGCGCCGCCTACGGCCTGCGTCATCGTGATCGCCTGACCGAGCAGCAGCCAGGCGGCCAGGATGGCGAACATCACCTCGGACAACCCGACGAGAGACGCGAACCTGGGTCGCAGCCGGGCGATCCCCATGATGCCCAGCGTGTAGGCGACGGCAGTGGTGATCACGCCCAGCGCGATGACGGGCACGACCCAGGACATCGTCCACCCCGCGACGACGGTGTCATTGGTCGTGAACGTCAACGGCATGACGCCGACAATGCCGAGCGCGGCGGTCGCCACCGCGCCGACGACCAGGCCGCCCGCCGCCAGCGTGGTCGAGTTCAGGCTGCCCTCTTCGTCGCTGTCGGTGCTGACTTCGTCGGACAGCATGAAATAGCTTGCGGCGCAGACGGCTGCGGCGAGCCCCCACACGACACCGGCGGTGTTGATCTGCGCGCCGGCGAAGACGTCGAGCACCAACATGATTCCGGCGACCGCGAGCGCGACTCCCGCCAGCGTGAGGTTGGTAGGCCTGCGCCGGGTCGTGGCCCACAGCCAACCGACCACAAGAACGGGTGCGGTGTATTCGAGGAGAAGTGCGACGCCGACGGACAGACGCGCGACGGCGTTGTAGTAGCACACCTGGGCGCCTGCGATGGGGACGATGCCGTAGGCGATCACCATCCTGCGGTGCGCGATGGCCTCGCGGATCCAGCCGGGCCTGACGATGGTGGCGAAAACGGCCATTGAGAACGCACCGACGGCCATGCGTGCGGTGACGGCGCCGGTTGGGCTCCAGCCGGCGTTCATCAGCGCCTTGGCCAGCGGACCGGACATGCCGAAACTGAGCGCGGAGCCGACGGCGAACAGCAGGCCGACCCGGAAGTGGTCGACGCGCTTCGTCAGCTGGGCGGCGGTCATGGGGCAGCTCCGACGTGTAATGAGTAAAATGGGATTTGGTCATGACGCTAACCGGAGGGAGGTCATGAGTCAAATGATTTTCACTTATGACACCGAGCTCACCCTGCGGGCGGCGTGCGTGTTGATCAACTCGGATCGGGTCGACGGTGACCAACTCGGCGACCTCGTGGCGCTCGACAGCTACCTGGACAGCTTCGGCTGGACCGGCCGACGTGATCGCGACAGCACCGAGCTGACATCCGTCCACAGGCTGCGCGAGAGGCTGGGCAACATCTGGGCGGCCGCCGCCGACGAGGAGTCCAGCGTCGCACAGGTCAATGCGCTGCTGAGCGACACCAAGGCCCAGCCATGGCTGACCAGGCACCCCGAGATGCCCGAGTGGCATCTTCATCTGGCGTCGGTCCACGACCCGCTGTGGCAACGCATGGGCGCCGAGATGGCGATGGCGCTAGCCGACCTGATCCGTGCGGGAGAGCTGCGGCGCCTCAAGACCTGCGCCGCGCCCGACTGCGCCGCGGTTCTCATTGACCTGTCCCGCAACCGATCCGGCAAGTTCTGCGACACCGGGAACTGCGGCAACAGACAACACGTCGCGGCCTATCGCGAACGCCGCGCGCAGGAGAGTTGATCAGGGCAGGTAATAGCCCCGGATGCGGTGGAAACGGCTGCGGCCAAGCACTGCATTCGCCGCTTGCAGTCCCGACATCACCGCCGCTTCGATGCATCCGGCGTTCATGCCGCAGTCGGTCCAGTCGCCGGCGAGAATCAGGTTGTCGTAACCACTTTCGTCGCACCGCAGCCGGTACCGGTCGGATCCCGGCACCGACTGCACATACCGGTCCGAGGGGTCGATGTTGACACTGACGTGCTGGGTGGCCAGCGCACAAGCGTCGCGTTCACCGTTGACCCCGCTCACCAAGTGCCACGCGAATCCGTCCTCGGTCACCGCGTTCGGCAGGTACAAGCCGATGTGGTCGTCGAGGAACCGCAGAACGTCCGCTCGCACGCGACTCTCGCAATCGCTGACGTAGTCGGCGTGCTCGACCGTGGTCGGCCACGCGGTCTCGAGGCTGCCGCAGAAGTACCCGACCGCGCCGGGTCGATCGTCGTCGGGCCAGTCCTCGGACCACAGTGTCTGGGGCATCGATGCCCAGGTATCAAATGGGGGAACGTACGCACTCGTAGTGACTCCGGGGTGATGCCAACCCAGCGCGTGATCGTCTGGCCGCCACCAGATCTGGAACGACTGGGTGGCCACGGTGCGAATGTGTGCGGTCATGTCGCGCCAATCGGGACGGTCGTCGATGAGTTCCTTACCGATGATCGGGATCATGCCCAGCGACACCGCGAGGACGACGTGATCGAAGTCGACACCGCGACGCAGCACACGGCTTTCGACGTCCTGGCGAGGACCGAAATGCGTTTCGAGCGAGTCGGTTACGCTGGATTCGATCTGCTCGGTGAGCGGACTCGCCGGAAAGACGGGCAGACCGCCTACGCGAGTCAACGGCTCATAATGGTCGACACCGTCGGCCAGTCGTGCCTGCCTGCCCATTGTGAGCGCCTCTACGGCTCGCCGATCGGGGGTGAGATGAAGTGCGTCCACTCGATGGAAGAATTCAAAATCGACTCCGCGTTGTCGCAGCGCTTGGTACAGGGGAGCGATGACGACATCGCCCATCCCGGCGGTCATCTTCCAAAAGAAGGCGCCCTTGTAGCCGAACAGGACTTGACCGGTCAGAAAGAGCGCAACACCCGCGCCGAAGGCGCGACGGGTGGGATCACCGTCGGTGTAGCCGAACACCATGTCATAAAGGGCGCGAACCAAAGGGAATTCGGGTACTTCCGGATGCGCGCGGTGCCTCAGGATCCAGTCACAAAAGTCCTCATCGTTGAGTACGCGAAAGCCGCGAGGATCGGTCACCACTCCGTCGGCGATCAACCCGCGCGCGGTGGCGGTCACCATCGACAACAGCAGCCACGACCGCCGTTGTTCAGGTGTGTTCTCGCCGTCGAGGGCATCATTGATGAAATCGAGGACTCCGTCTACGAGCTCGACGACGTCGTCGCCCGGCGCTGGACCCGCGAGTGCGGTCAGCGCCGTGAGAGCTGCGCTCTGAAGTCCGCCCATCGAGGTCCACGGAGGATCGGGGGAGGTGGTCAGTGTGAGCCCAAGTCCGGTACCAAGGTTGACGGATTCGGCGAAGTCGGCAAGCAGTTGCATGACTCGCCGCAAGAAGTCGACAACCGTTATTTCTCGTCCGGTAGTGTGCGGTTCGCCGGGGAGCCCTTCAGTGCGAGATATCCGACCGGGCCACACCAACCAGTCGCTTCCCCATTGGTCTGCGAGCCCCAGGTTATCCGCCGGTATCAACGCCTCGTCCCAATCATGGATTGGCGCAGCGGGATCTGTTGTCGCCCGGTCTAGTTCGGCGTAGCACTCTCTGAGCAAGGCGAATGCATTTTCGTACGAGCCGAGCCAGACGTGTAGTCCGTGCTCCTCGATGCGACCATTCTGCCCCCGGCTGGACGCTCCCTTCCCGCCTAGGCGCCAACCGCGTTGGTAGACGGTGATCGACTCGAGGCGGTCTTGCCAGCCGGGTTCGCTGAGCCGCCATGCGGCGGCCAATCCCGCCATGCCCCCGCCGAGAATGGCGACGCGGGCTTTCGAACGGGTCACCCGAGCAGCGTCCGTGCGTGCGCCAGTTCCGGCAAGGCGGCGGCCTCCGGCAACCGGTCGGTCACCTCCGTCAACGCCTCGCGTGCGGCATCGCCGACGAGCTCGAAATAGTCAGTGGCAGCGCGCAGTTCGAAGAGGACCGTTCCCTGGCGGCGAGCAAGCGCGATGGCTGTGAGGAGATCGACTCGTCGCTTGTCGGGGTCATCGGACGTCTGCGCGCGTAGCCGCAACAGTTCGGCATCGTAGAAGTGTATGTCGGTTTCGTCAGCCATTCGCAGAGAAAGCTTCACGTGCGCGCGTGCAGCATCCAGCTCGTCCGCAGCAACGAGTAGCCGCACCAGAGCGGTATCGTAAAAGGCAACCCACACTCGTAGTTCGAGAGCGCGCCATGTTTGCGTGACGGCGGTCAAAGCCTGAATATGCGGCTCGAGGCTCGCTCGATCGACCTCAGATCTTGTCAATGCTCTCTTCGCGTTGACCACGGCTCGATTGCAGTCGGCAATCATGCCCCATTCTTCGAAGCCGGCCTGCTTGCTGCGAGTCTTGAGGTCCTTGAGCAACTCCATGGCACGATCCAATTGTCCAGCTTCGATATGGATCAATGAGTCCATCGCCCGCCCGAAGCACAGGCTGAGTGGGCCGTGTGGGAATCCCACTGTCTCACAACGTTCTTCCACGGCGACCACGGCAGCTTCAGCACCGGCAAGGTCTCCCTGTAGGAATCGCGCCATCGCTAAAAACGCGTACATGCCGGCGACCGGGTCATTGGGCGCATACCAGGTGTGTACCTCCGGCGCTCCACTGTCGTCTATGGCGGACGCCGTCGCCTCCAGTACCGACCGAGCACGATGGATATCACCGCGGAACACGCCGAGCACTCCCGTGGCGGTGTCGCTGATGAGGGTGGCTTGCGCCGATAAGGCGCGAGGCCCGCGCTTGAGGGACTCCACCAGTTCGTCTCCGCGACGTAGATCGCCCCGTGAAGAGTAGTGGGACCACAACGCATTCAGCGTCGCGTTGAGAGCGGGGCCGGGTTCACCGTCGATGAGCTGCAGACACCGTTCGAATTCGGCGAGGGCATCGGCGCTGGTGTGACCTTGGGCCGCCGAGGCGAGAAACCCGCGCTCGAGACGTATTGCGATTTCACGTTTGTCGCGCGGTCGGCCCGCGGGAATGCGCTCGAGGTGTTCGATAGCGCGGTTGAGGTGGGCGCGTGCCTCCCCGAGCGCCCCACGGCGGCGCGCGTCTGAGGACGCTTTCTGGTAGGCCGAGACCGCATCCTCGAACCGCTCGGCCTCTCGGTAATGGTTCGCGATAAGCGGCCAGTCGGGGTTACCGGGGGCGTCGGGAGAAGCCAGCGCATCGGCGATTCGGCTGTGCAGCCGGCGTCGGAGGCTGGGTGGAGGCAGTTCTGCGGCGAGCTCACGGAGGAGTTCGTGGCGAAAGCGGAAACTCTTCTCGTCCAGCGGAACGAAGACCCGGTTTTTAACGAGTTCCGCGATCACCTGGTCGACGCTGGGTTCGTTGATCTCGGAGGCCGACACCATCAGGGTGCGGTCGAAACGTCCACCGCAGATGGCCGCCGCCTCAACGATGCGCACGGCGTTCTCGCTTGATCGCAGCCGGGCGAACAGGGCTTCATAGATGCTGTCGGGGACCCCGGTGCCTTCGGAGGCGTCGAACGGTTGCGCCTTGAGTTTCGTTACGACTTCTTCGATGTAGAGCGGGATTCCGTCGCAGCGCGCACGCACCGCATGGCGGGCGTCGGAGTGCAGTTCCGGACCGAGCGCCGCGATCAGTCGGTCGGATTCGTCATCGTTGAGTGCTTTGAGGTCGAAGACTCGGGCACCTTCGGGAACCGGGTCCAATTCCCGGGCAGTGATGACGACGAGCAGCCGGCCCGCATTCTTGCGCAACAGCGAACCGACGAGCTGGACAGTGTCCTCGTCGAACCAGTGCATGTCGTCGACCAGCAGCAGGCCCGGCCGGTCGCCGAAGCACGCCGACAAATAATCGCCGACGGCACCAATGATCTGGTCGAAGAGCGTGGCGCCCTCGGCTTTCGCGGGTTCATATCCCACCTTTTGCGAGATGCCGAGCACCGGTGCCAGCAGCGGCACGGTCTCGGAGGGGTCCATACCGCGCGTCGCGACCTCGCTCACGAGGCGGCGTAGTCGGTCGGCGGGTTCCGTGTCGCGGTCGATGCCACAGTGCCGCTCGATCATCCTGCGCACGGGCCTAAGGCCGATATCGGTGTGGAAGGGCGACCCGAACAATCCGAGGATGACGGCGTGTGACCGCTCGGCCATCTCGATAACCGCACCCGCGAGCCGACTCTTGCCGATGCCGGCCTCGCCTCGAATGACCACACCGGGGACGGTCAGCAATCCGCGTTCTGCGAGCGCCCAGACCTCTTCGAGGTATCGGATCTCTTGGTCGCGCCCGATGAGTGGACCGCGCGCGATCTCTCCACTGTCGCGTTCGGCGGCGACGCGATAGTGCACGATGTCGCCTTCGACACCCTTGACAGGTTTGGCGGGCAAACTGTCGAGTTCGAAGTTGTTTCGAACGATGTCGGCGATCGTGGCTGACACCGCCACGGTGCCCGGTTCGGCAAGGCTGCACATGCGCGCGGCGAGGTTGGCGCCGAGTCCGTACACGTCGTCCTGCTCGGTGTCCAGGTAGACCAAGCCGCGGTGCACGCCCACCCGGACGTCGATGTCGAAGCCAAATTGCTGACGAACTTTGTCGCTGAGCGCAGACACGTCACGGGTGATGTCGAGCCCGGACAGAACGGCTCGCTGTCCGTCGTTCTCATGGGCAAGCGGGTGGCCGAAAACCGCCAGGAGGCCGTCACCTTTCGTCGACCCGATATGACCCTCGTAACGGTCCACGATCTTGTGTACGAGTTTCTTGTAATTGCCGACGACCGTGCGGTAGACCTCGGGTTCGATGCGGGTGGATAGCGCAGTGGAGTCAACGAGGTCAGCGAAAAGGATTGTCAGCCGCCGTATCTCGCCGCTGTCCTCGGGCGCGGCAAGGAGTTCCTCAGCTTCGGCGTTGTTGGTGTCGACGGACAGCACCTGCTCCGCGAGCGCGTCGGCGGTTGCGCGATCGCCACCGTTGAGAGCCGCAACGGCGCGATCGAGCAGTTCGTCGACGGACGTCGGGTACCGACGATCGTTCACAGCCCCGCAGTCACAACGAATTTCGGCGGATCCGCGGGCGCTCCCGCCGCCACTGCCGCGGCAGTCGGCCTCAGACAAACGTAGCCGCGGTAGTTCGCGCCGAAGTAGCTGAGATCGGTCAGGTAGAGCCTGAACTCCTTCAATCCTGGTGCCAGGATCTTCGGGACGGGGACCAGCTTGTCCTTCTTGATGATGACCTTGGTTGTCAGCCCCACTCTGACGAAGTCGTAGTCGATGACGACCTCGCGTTCGTAGCCGGCCGGCGTGACGGCAATGGTGTCGTAGTCCTCGAGCGGTGCCGTGCCGACCCACGGCCCGCCGATGAGGGTTTCAAGCAGTTCCGCGTGGCCCTTCACCTCCAAGTCGACGAACCTGTGCGCTACTTTGATGCGGTCGTCGATCCCGAAGTTTTCTTTGTCGGCGCGCTCGGCGGCGTCGACGCCCATGTCGAAGGCCTTCTTGATATGGGCCTTCAACTGGCCGGAGAACTTCTCGAACCGGTCGTTGGGTTGAGGCGGCTGAGGCGGCTGGGTCATGGCGTGCTCCCCCCGGATCCTCCGGATGATCCACCATTGCCGGCGGTGTCGGTAGTGATGTCCTTGAGCCACTTCCAGGGTTCGCTGGCAAGTTTTGCGCCCACTTCCTGGCTGTACTTCGCCAGATCCTCGAAGTGGAGTTGGCCGGCGAGCCACTTCTTGGTGATGTCCAGGTTCGTGGCGGTCAGGTAGTTGGCCATCTCGGCCAGGGCCTTGGCCGTCTTGGTTGAAACCTGCAGCTTGGCGCCCGAGGTCTGGGAACCGTCGGATTGGGTGGGGCCCCCGGCCCCGCCGGATTGAGCGCCGCTGCCTGACGAGCCGCCAGGGCCAGGAATATTCGGATTTTCCACTCTCACTGGATGCCTTCCCCACTTGGTGTATCCCGGCGGCGGCGGCCCATCGGCTACCGGGCCGAAGAATGTCTGAACTGCTGCCCACCCGTACCCCAATTTGCACAACAAGAAGGCCTGTGCATACGGCGATATGCCGACGACGTGGGCGACCTTACGTGTTCGCAGCTTGACGCCGCCCAATTCCGGCTTCCTGGCGAGGTTGTTACACGTGGCGTTGACAAAGCCGCGGTCCACCTTCACCAATTCGTCGCAGCCAGGACCTTGTTCCTCGGCGAGGTCGAAATCGAGTCGGTGGTCGAGATCCTTCTGCTTGCTCTTGATGAACTTCAACCTTGTGCGCAGCTTGTAGCCGCCACTGATCTTGCAGAATCCGGCTACTTCCCTGAGGTTGAACCACTCATCACCGCGATCCTTGAATTCATCCATGCTGCAGAAGAAGCTCGGGTACGACATGGGCCAGTTCTGCGGATCGATGGCGTCGATCAAGTCGTTAAAGGTGATCGTGTCCGACTCGAGGTCGGCGTCGATGAACACGCATTCGTAGCCGTTGACGGTCACCACTCCGGTCCGACAGTTCGGTACCTTCGAGATCGCCTTCTTCACCCAACCCTGTTGCGCCGCGAAGTCGATGACCTCGTCCCAGGCCGCCATCCCAAGAAAGTCTGACAAGAGCAGTTCGTAGAGGTTTCCCGCGTTGGCGGACTTCGTTGCCATCGGCGCATCGGTGGGCGAGGCCAATTCGAGTACCTGCTTGAAAAGGGACTCTTTTTCGATGGGTTCGATGGCGGAGATGTGCATCAGCGCACCCACGACATAGACGAGGTTCTTCTGGTCGGGGATGGTCAGAGGGTCGTCTTCTTCCGACCGGGTCATGAGCGCGTTCAGTGCTACGTCGACCGCAGCGGAGATGTCGTCATCATCAGTGCCCAACTCGGGGTGAGGGGGCAGCTCGAACAGCCTCGCGATGTCTTGCGACCATCCGGCGTTGGCGCTGGCTCCCGGCAGGTACTGGTCGACGACGGTGGCCAGTTCGGGCTGATCGGACTGGAGCGCGGCAATCACCACCCGGTCGAGTGCGGCGTAGAGGTCGAATATTGACCGCAGAGCGCTGTGAGTCGATTCGACCGATGAGGTCATTTCCCCTCCTGACCCGAGAATGCGCATAGCATACCGTCATAAAACGACGTGAGCAGGTCTTTAATCGGGGTAGGAGGATCCTGTGCCAGAGCGCGGAATTGGTGATAACGGCAACTTCGCCGACCTGTTTTTCGCATCGATCCTCGATCCCGAGGCGAACGTTCGTAGGTTGACCGCGATCCAGGCCGAAGGCTTCCGCGCGGCGAGTGAATTGGTGGACCGCTTCGTCAGGATGGCGAATTCGGCCAGCAACGGCATGAAAGAGCCGAAGGAACCTCGTGTCGATGCGGCGGCAGAGGGTGCTGACGGCAATGGCACCGGGCGTGCGGTCGTCGAACCGCTCCTGCAGTCGTGGTTGTCCATCACTGATCAGTTTCTGCGCGGCTCCACGCGCTTGGTAGACGAGACACGCGAGGGCCCAGCGCGGCTCGATCTTGAAAAGGTAGAAGCGCAAGGGACTCTCGAGTTGGAGTCGGCGTCCCCCGGTTGCGCCAGGGGGGAGGTGTGGCTGCATAACAGGGGACTCGGAAACCTCGGCGACATCCGCCTGCGGTGCAGCGAGCTGCTGGCCCACGACGGCCACGTGATCAGCGCTGCGGCCATCCAGTTCGATCCCGAGATGGTGCCGATGCCGGGCCGGTCCAGCCGTGGGGTGTCCGTGAAAGTGCTTGTTGATCAAGAAGTTCCGCCGGCCCGGTACTGCGGCACTCTTCTGGCGGAAGGCTTCCCCGATCTTGCGATTCCGGTTACCGTCACGGTGCGGGCACCGGCCTCATGACCGAAACGGCAGATCGGGCCGACCCGATCGCAGGTGTCGAGGACCGGCTGCGCCACGTGGGCAAGATCGTCCGACGGGCGATGTTGGACGCCATTCCCGACGGGGAACCGGTGCGCTGGCTTTATGCCCCGATGCGGGAGTATCCGTCGCGGCCGGGCAAGGCGCTACGGCCGGCGCTCTGCCTGGCGACCGGTCGTGCTTTTGGTGGGGACACCGAGGATCTACTCGGTGTTGCCGTGGCAATCGAGATGATGCACAACGCCTTTCTCGTCCACGACGATGTCGCCGACGGAAGCGAAATGCGCAGGGGCAGACCGACGCTGTCGGCCACTCACGGAACCGCAGCGGCGCTCAACGCCGGTGACGGTCTCGCCGTGATCGCCGGCCAGGTGCTACGGCGCGCGACGCGACGCTTCGATCAGGACATCGCGGACCGGGTGTGGGCCGAGTTCGACATGATGGCGCTGCGGACGCTGGAAGGCCAAGCAACGGAAGCGGGTTGGCAGCTGGATGAGGTCGAGGGTCTGGGACCTTCCAATTACCTCGAGCTCATCATGCACAAAACGTGTTGGTACACGACGATTCACCCGCTTAGGGTCGGTGCGATAGTCGGTTCGAACGGAACCGCCGATCCGGGGCCGCTGGTGCGGTTCGGGTTTCATTTCGGCGCGGCGTTCCAGATTCGTGATGACTTGCTCAATCTGGTGGGCAATGAGCAGACCTACGGCAAAGAGATCCTCGGTGATCTTTACGAGGGCAAGCGAACGCTGCCGCTGATGCATCTGTTGAAGAACGCCGAAGGCGCAGACGCTGCGCTGGTGCGCGAGTACCTCGGCCGGACGCGCGCCGATCGGTCGCCCGAGCTCGTTGAGAAGATTCGGGCGCTCATGGACAACTACGGCAGCATCACGTTCGCCGGTGAGTACGCCGAGGGCATCCTGCTGGTGGCCGAGGAGTATTTCGAAGAGGCGTTCGCCGGTGCTCAGCCCGGCCCCGACCTGGACTTTCTCCGGTCGCTCGTGCCATACGTCTGGGCCAGGTGGCGCTAGTCGACACGGCTCAAATTGTCGTATGTGAAAGTTTGCTCCATTTAGGGCGTGGCGGCCGTTGTTTGGTGGCAGGATGCCTGCCGGGCACCACCACAAGGAGCGTTATGCAGCACACCACCTCGCCGGCAAGGTCGATCGTCGTCGCGTTAATGGCGACGCTGGCGGCCCTCGTCATCGGCGCGATGCAGTCGCTGACGACTGTCGTCGCGGCCTCGATCGGTTTGACCGCATTTGAGGCGATCATCGTGCCGGGCACCGGCACGCCGCACCCGCAAGACGTGGAGAACTACCTGGAGAACGCGGTCAACTACTACGTGGTCCCCTTCGGCAACTGTGACCTCGACGCACCCGCGGGTGACTGTCCCACGAAGACGTATGGGGTCAACTACTACGCCACGTTCTGGCCCATCCCGCTCCCTGGATGGGGAGGGCTAGAAGGCCAGAAGTGGAATGTCTCGGTTGCCGACGGTGTGAAAAACCTCAATATCGACTACGACAAGACCGCTGGCGACGTGGTGATCTTCGGCTACTCCCAAGGCGCGACGGTCGCGACCAATTTCAAGCGCGATCATGCCAACGATCCGCAGGAAGATCTGGATCGAACGGATTACTTCTTCATCGGCGATCCGCAGCGTCCGTCAGGAGGGTTCTTCGAGCGGCTAGCCTTCCTGGGCAATGTGCCGATCCTTGACGCGCAGTTCGGGGATCCGGCGCCGACAGCCACGTGCACGGATGACAGCGCGGACGGACTGCGGACCTGCGCGACCGACTTCGCGCTGCAGTACGACGGAGTAGTCGACTTCCCGCAGTGGCTGCTCAATCCGGTGGCGCTGCTGAATGCTGCGGCCGGCTTCCAGTACGTCCACGGCACCTATTTGGCCCCCGACGACGGCGAGACCGATACAACTCCGTACGGCTACAGCCCCGAAGAAGTCCAGTTCTATGTCAACGACGTCAAGGAGCACGGCTGCAATCCGACCAACTTCTGCCAGCACGTCGAAGGCAGCGACACGAATTACATCACGCTGCCGGCGAGGTATCTGCCGCTCTATCAACCGTTCATCGACATCGGCGACGCCACGGGCACGTCAGCGGTGATCGTGCCCATCGTCGACCTGATTTCTCCGGCGACACAGACGATCATCGAAACCGGTTACAACCGAACCGATTACAGCAAGGCGCAACCGGGCACGCTGCTCCCGCCGAGGACCTTCAATCCGATCCAAACCGCGGTAGATCTGGTCAAGGACATCCCCGAGGGCATCGACATGGCCGTGACGCCGGGCCGTACGCCGCTGCCAGGATCACCGCCGCTGCCCACCACGACGAGCACTGTGTCGGGCGCGACCGCCACGAACACGGTCGCCGCCGAGGATGAAGCGACCAATCTGGTGAGCGCCAACCACGACCGGAGAACGAGCCTGCTCATCAATTCCCGGGCGGGCGCCGGCGTCGACGGGTCACACACCAACCGCCCGCTGCGCAACGCGCTCAAGGATTTCCATCCGGTGCGCGACGCCGTCAAGGCGGTCACGAGCACGGTCAACAAGGCGCTCGGCAAGGACGCCAAGCCCGCAGCTGGCAATGGCACGGACGACTAGCCTCTCCGACTGCTCACCAAACTGGTGAAAGGCCCACCCCCGTCACGCCATTAGGTTGGGTGCAGGGGGAGTATGGCGCGTCAACCGACCACCCGGCTGCACGTCAGCGGGTATCGATTTCTGCTGCGGCGGATGGAACACGCGCTGCTGCGTGGAGATCTCCGGATGCTGCACGACCCAATGCGGTCGCAGTCGATGGCGTTCACCGCGGGCTGCGTACTCGCCGTCGTCATTGTGGCGGCCTTCGCGATCCTGGCCTTTTTGCGGCCGAGCCCCGGCCTCGGAGATGCTGCCATCGTCATGTCCCGCGATTCGGGCGCACTGTACGTCCGCGTCGGCGACACGTGGCATCCCGTCATGAACCTGGCGTCCGCTCGCTTGGTCGCGGGAAATGCGGCGGTGCCCCGCACTGTCAGCGCCGCCGACGTGGAGAAGGTCAAGCGCGGGCCGCTTCTCGGCATTCCGGGGGCACCTTCCGTCGTCGCCCGGCCGTTGTCCGAACAGGAATCCACCTGGACGGTGTGCGACAACACGACTGCTACGGTGATCGCCGGCCCGGTGAACGTTGGCCGGCGAGACCGCCAGCCGAACGTCCTAGTCACCGCGCGATCGGAGAGCGCGGCCACGACATATCTGCTGTACGACGGCTGGCGCGCAGCGGTGGATCTGCGCAATCCCGGTGTGGTGTGGGCGCTGCGGCTCGATAATGTGGAGCCCCTGCCTGTCTCGCGGGCACTGCTCGAAGCCATACCAGAAGCGCCGCCAATCGCTCCACCGCATATTGCGGGTGCCGGCCGACCGGGTGTCATCGCCGGGTCGCGGGTCGGGACGGTGCTACGCGTGATGCGGGTCGATGGAAATGACTACTTCGTCGTCCTTGCCGAGGGGATCCAACACATCGGTGAAGTCGCGGCGAACCTGATCCGCGTCAGCGATGTCGATGGCAAGCGCGACATCACGACCGTCTCCCCTGATGTCGTCGGCTCCGCCCCGATGGTTAATTCGCTTGCGGTGTCCAGTTTTCCGTCCCGCGCGGGCGAGACGACCGGCAAAGCGGACCCCGGAGTTCTCTGCGCGCAGTGGTTGCCGAACGGATCGAAAACGGTGTTGTGGAAGGGTGACTCACTGCCGGTGAGCGTGCGCCCGACCGAGTTGGCGCAGCGTGACGATGACGGACCCAACATCGACGAGGTCGTGATGCCGTCCGGTCGAAGCGCGTACGTGCGCGCCACCGGGCTTACCGGAGCAGGTGACGATGGTGGTCCGTTGTACCTTGTCGCGGACAGCGGTGTGATCTTCGGCCTTCGCGACGAAGCCACCGCCCACATAGTCGGCGCGGAGGGTGATCCCGTCGCGGCCCCATGGCCGGTGTTGTCCCGGCTCCCCCGCGGGCCCGAATTGAGCAGGGACAGTGCGCTAGTGGCGCGCGACAGTATCCCGTTGCCGCCGTAGCCGGCCGAGCGACGCCGTCATCGCCACCGCGGCAGCCACCACGGCGACGCAAACACCCGCACCCCCGAACGCGACTTTGCGTCCACTCGGG
>LZSH01000128.1 GCA_001665255.1 Mycobacteriaceae bacterium 1482268.1
AGCACCGTGGTCACCATCGCGTCGGCCGATGCGAGCAACTCCAGCATCTCGGGCTCGGCGGTGCGCAGCGAGGCGCAGTACACCGGCAGCGGCACGCCACCCGCGTCTTCGATTGCGCCGCAGAGTGCTTCGACGTAACCGGTGTTGCCTGCCAACTGCTGTGACCGGTAGAAGAGCACCGCGATCGTCGGGCCGTCGATGGTGGTCGCGCGTTCCAGCACACCCCAGTTCGGGATCATCGCGGGCGGCCCGAAGCCGAAGCCGGTCATCAGCACCGTGTCGCACAGGAACGCGTGCAGTTGCCGGAGGTTGGCTACACCGCCCTGGGCGAGATACACGTGCGCCTGCAGCGCTACGCCCGCCGGGACCGTGGAGTGGCTCATCAGGTCCGCGTCGGGCGCCTGCTCGCCGCTGACCACCACCGTCGGCACGGCGCTGCCGATGACGGCGTCGATGCCGTCCTGCCAGGAGCGGTAGCCGCCGAGGATCCGCACCACGGCCAGGTCCGCGCCGTCGAGCAGCTCGGTGAGCTCACCGTCCACAAGCCGCGAGGGGTTGGCCCACCGATATCGGGCGCCGCTCGACCGGGCTGTGATCAGGTCCGTGTCGGACGTCGACAGCAACAGGATGGTGGGTTCCGGCACCCACCATTCCTATCGCAGGGGTTGGTCAGTCGCCGAAGCGGCCGTGCCAGGTCTGCGGGTAGGGCAGGCCGGTCGCGGCGACCAGGAGAACGAGGACAGCGACGAAAGCGATCAAGGAGAACATCTTTGGTCCTTCCATACGTTGTTACACACACGTGTAACTAGGTGCACCGTACGACGGCACCGGCCTGTTCGGTGCGACATGTGTGTGACGGAACTCTCAGGCCGAGAGTGTGATAGCCGTCACAGTCAGGCTGTGACGAAGCCTTTCGAGACCATCCAGTCGCGCGCCACCACGGCCGGATCGCGGCCCTCGACGTCGACTTGTTTGTTCATCTCGATGATCGCGTCGTTGGTCAGCGCCGCGGTCACCGGCGCAGTCACCTCGGCGATCGCGGGATGCGCGTCGAAGAAGGCGCGCTTCATGGTGACCGACGGGTTGTAATGGGCGAAGAACTGCTTGTCGTCGGTGAGCACCACCAGATCGAGCGCGGCGATGCGGCCGTCGGTGGTGAAGACCTCACCGAAGTCGCACTGGGTGGCATCGGCGGTGGCCTGGTAGATGATTCCGACCTGGAGCACCGGCGTCTGGGCGCGCGCCGGGTCGAAACCGTACGCCGCCGCCATGCCGGGATAGCCGTCCTGACGCGCCCGGAATTCGGTGTCCACACATGTTTTCGCGGCGGCGGGGTTCGTTTTCACGAGCTCGGCGTACTGCGACAGGGTACGAACGCCGGTGCGCTCCACCACGGCCTTGCTCGCGGCGAGCGCGTAGGTGTCGTCCATGGGTCCCGGTGGCAACCACACCATGTCGTTGCGCGTGAGGTCTTCGTCGCGCACCGCCTCGTACTGCTTGCGGCTGTCGGGTATCGGCTTTTCATGGCCGAGGTAGTTGATCCACGCGTTGCCGGTGAACTCGTAGGCGACGTCGACCTGATCGCGCAGTTGCGCCTCTCGCGTGCTTCGCGATCCCACGATGCCGGTCAGGTCGCGCACGTCGGCACCTGCAGCCGCCAACGTGTATTCGAGGATGTAGCCCATGATCACCTGCTCGGTGTACTCCTTGGAGCCGACGGTGATCTTCACGCCTTCCAGCGCTGGATTCGGTTTGATCGACCCCGGGGCGACCATGAACGGCACGGCGCCGCCCGAACCGAGTCCGCAGGCCGCCACGATCACCGCGCACAACGTCGCGGCCAGCACGCGCATGAGGCCGCCCATCAGCGAAGCCCCTTGGGGTTGAGGAAGAATTCGGCAAGGCCGCCGAGCCAGTCGACGAGCAGCGCCAGGCAGACGGCGAGCACGCTGCCCAAAATCAGCGTGACATTGTCCTGCAGTTTGTAGCCCGTGTCGATGAGAATCCCGAGGCCGCCGGCATTCACCAGGAATGACAGGGTCGCCGTACCGACGGCGATCACCAGCGACGTGCGCAGGCCGCCGAGAATGTACGGAATCGCCAGCGGCAGTTCGACTCTGAGCAGCAGCGCGCTTCGAGGCATCCCCTGCCCGCGGCCCGCGTCGATCAGAGCGCGGTCCACCTGATCGATGCCGAGGATGGTGCTGGCCAGCACCGGCAGCAGCGAGTAGAGCGCGATCGGCAACACCCCGATCCAGAAGCCGGTCTTCGCCGTCCACAGAAACAGCAGCACCAGCAGGCCGATCGCCGGGGCGGCCTGACCGATGTTCGCCACACCGACGATGAAGGGCCGCAAGGCTTTCGCGCCGGGCCGGGTCACCAGCACGCCGAGCGGAACACCGATCGCCAGCACGATCGCGGTCACCGCGAACGTGATCAGCAGGTGCTGCCAGATCAACGCCGAAACATTACCGACGTTGATGTTCTCCTGTTGTGTCGCCGTCAAATCGCGATCGAACGCCCAGTAAATCACCGCCGCGCCGACGATGAGGACCAGCACGGGCTGTATCCACAACCGAATGCGCTCTGCGGGAGTCGCTTTCGGTGCAGACGTCTCGACAGCGCTCGTCACGAGTCCGCCTCACTCACCGATTCCGCGTCGGCCCGCAGCCGGGTGATGGTGTCGATCAGCGTGTCCAGGGTGACCACACCCGCGTACCTGCTGCCAGGTCCCGTGACGACGGCCGACGCGTGCTGTTCGGCAAGAATCGCCTCCAGGGCATCTTCGAGCGTCGACTGGGTGCTGACGACGTCCAGCTCCTCGGTGGCCTCTGCAAGGGATGCGGCATGCCGAAGCTTGCTTTCGCGGACCCAGCTCACCGGGCGGTCGCGTCCGTCGAGCACGACGACCCAGTCGAACTCGCTGTCCGCGATGACTTTTCGTACATCATCGACGCTGTCACCGCTGCGAACGGCAGGATGCTGCCGCAGCTCAACGTCTTTCACCCGCACCAGGCTGAGCTGTCGCAGCGACGCGCCGGAGCCGACGAAACCCGCAACCGTGTCGTCGGCGGGGCTGGCCAAGATCGCCTGGGGCGTGTCGTACTGCAGCACCTTGGACCGCTGGCCGAGGACGGCGATGCGGTCGCCGAGCTTGACGGCCTCACCAAAGTCGTGGGTGACGAACACGATGGTCTTGTGCAGCTCCGACTGCAGCCGCAGCAGCTCGTCCTGCAGGGTGCTGCGAGTGATCGGGTCGACGGCGCCGAAGGGCTCGTCCATCAACAACACCGGCGGATCGGCCGCCAGTGCCCGCGCCACGCCGACCCGCTGCTGCTGACCACCCGACAGCTGGCGCGGATACCTGTCGGCGTACTGGCCGGGCTCGAGGCCGACCAGGTCGAGCAGTTCGTCCACGCGATCGGCGATGCGTTTGCGGTCCCACTTCAACAGTCCGGGGACCAGCCCGACGTTCTGCCGAATCGTCATGTGCGGGAAGAGGCCCGCCTGTTGGATCGCGTAGCCGATCGACCGCCGGAGCTCCGTCGGCTTGATCGACAGCGCATCCTTGTCACCGATGAGGATGCGGC
>LZSH01000129.1 GCA_001665255.1 Mycobacteriaceae bacterium 1482268.1
ACCGCGCGGGTAAGACCCGAACCAGTGAACTCCGCGCCGGATACGACGCTCACCGCCACTCCGGCGGCCGCCGCCCGTTCGAAGGTCGTCGGCATCGGCTGCACCTTCTCGGGCGGCGCCGCCGCGCGAAGATCGTCGCCCCCCGGGTGCCGACGCCACCTCAGCGTGTTCATCACCCCGATTTTGGGCAGCCGGAACGACAGCCCGACAAGCCCGTGTTCACCGGAACGGCATCCGGTACCGACGGCGGCCAACCCGGCCACCGTGGTCGACGGGAAACCCGCCTGCAGGGTGCGGCCGCGCAAGCCTGCCATCACCGGCGCATCCTCGGCGAAGGCATCGAGCAGTTCGGCACCCAGGCCGTCGACCAGTAGCACGCATGCACCGCGAGCCTCTCCGCTCAGCTCGATCCTCGGATCGAACTCGGCAACCCCCATGGCCGCCAGCACGGACGGCACGACGTCTGCCAGATGAGGGGCGTCCGGGTCCGGCTGCGGCAGGTCCACCACGCGAGCCTGCCATATTCTTTCCGCTATGCCGCTGCGGATGACGTTGGTCGCGGGCATCGGGCTGGCCGTGCTGCTCGGTGCATGCGCCCCATCGCGTGCGACCCCCGACACCCACGTGGCCGACGGCCCGGCTCCCGACGGCGAGACGTTCTCCATCGGGTCCGCCGCCACCGACACGGTCGGCGGATACCTGCCCGACGGTTACACCCTGTCGCCGTTCGACGTGGCGAATCCGGTTGTCGCATGGCTGGATCCGCCGTTGCTCGCGGCGATCCAGAACGCGGCCCGTGGCGCACAGGACGACGGAATCGACATGCAGATCACCTCCGGATGGCGGACGAAGGGCTTTCAGCAGCGGCTGTTCGATGACGGCGTCCGATTGTATGGAAGCGTCGAGGCGGCAAAGCAGTTCGTGGCCTCACCCGAGGTTTCGCAGCATGTCGTCGGCAAGGCCGTCGACGTGGGTCCCGCAGCGGCCGATACGTGGTTGATCCGCAACGGATCTCGGTTCGGTCTGTGTCAGATCTATGCGAACGAGATCTGGCATTTCGAGCTCGCCGCCGACAAGGACGGCAGGTGCCCGCCGCTGAAGCCGAACGCGGCGGGGTGAGTCAACGCGACACGGCGGCGATGCGGGCTGCCACATCCTCGGCGATCGCCATGGTGGCTGGATCATCGGCGGCGTGATACTTGTCGCCAACCGGGTCGTAGCGGGCCCCCGCGATAGATCCGTGGTCGGCGTCGAGCTCGACAACCTCGACGGGCCAGCCGTGCCGTTCGAGCTCCGTGGCGAACTGGCGGCTGACCGCGACCGGTAGCACGTCGTCGGCGATTCCGTGCAGCAGCGTGAAGGGTGACCGTCGCTCGGCGTCAACCAACGCGGCAGCCGGCGCTCTCCCGGATATCGGGTCCGGTGCCGTGAAGGCGCCAGCCAGGCAGACAGTATGGCGCAGCCGAACATCATGGCGGGCCGCCTGAAGCGTCAGCCCCGCCGCGGCAAGCCCTCCCATCGACCAGCCGACCAACGTGAGGCTCTCGGCCGGACCCATGCGCTGCTGCGCGAAGCGCAGCGACTGCAGCAGATCGGAGCGTCCTCTGTCGGCGGCGTGGGCGTTCCAGTCGGCGGCGATGACCGACAGGCTGTGGTCTGCGACAAACTCCGCGAGCAGCCGGACGGCAGTGCGCGAGTCCGTCTGCATGCCATGCCAAATCAGCACGGTCGGATGCGCCGGGTCACCGAAGATGTCGGCCTGTCGACCCGCTGCGTACTCGACGGTGTCCATGACGTCGAGGCTACGGAGCCCGCCAAGTCAGCGCGCCATCGCCTGTACCATCTCCCATGGGAGGAGGCGGACTCCTTGACCGGTGCCAGGGCATCTTATGAGCGCCTGCGAGCTTCGCACGTTGACGCCGTGCAGGGCGCCCTCATGGACCACATCGGGCGCCTTGACTGGTCGCGACAACAGATCGAACACCATCAGACCCAACGGCTGCGCTCGCTGGTGGCCTACGCCAGGGAACGGTCGCCGTTTCATGCACGGCGCCTCACCGGCATCGATCCATCGGCGATCACCACCGCTGACCTCGCAGGCATGCCGGTGATGACCAAGAGCGAAGCGCAAGATGAATGGGACGACATCGTCACCGCGCCGCACCTCAGCCGCGAGACCGCTGAGCGCATTCTCGCCGAGCAACAATGGTTTTCGTACACGTCGGGAGATCAGCAGATCTTCAGTTCCGGCGGATCCAGCGGTGTCCGCGGCGTCTACGTCTGGGACTGGTACTTCTTCGTATCGATCGCGTGTCTGGCGTGGCGCCAGCAGGCGCGAGAGGAGAGACGTTCGGGGCGTACGCGGCTCGCCGTTCTGACCGCTGGCGTGCCGCCGCACGCCAGCACGCCGTTGTTCGACATTCCGAGTGCATCTGGCATGCAGACGATCGTGATCCCGGCGGGGGCACCCATCGAGGAAGTCATCAGGGCGGTCGCAGCGGCCGAACCCACCCATCTTGTCGGGTACGCCACCGTGGTCGGACAGCTCGCCCGCGCATCCTTGGCGGGTCGTCTCGACATCCACCCGGTGCGGGTGAGCACCAACTCCGAGCCGCTTCTCGACGAAGACCGGCAGGCGATACGTGAGGCGTGGAATGCGCCCGTCCACAACCTATGGGGCTCGACCGAGATCGGCGTGCAGGCGGTGGGGTGCGGCCACGGCGAAGGACTGCACGTATGTGAGGACGAAGTCGTTCTCGAACGCGTCGACGAAAGCGGTATACCTGTGGGTCCGCGTGAGGCCGCCGCCCGGACGCTGGCCACCGGGCTCGCCAACCGCACCTTCCCGTTCATTCGCTACGACCTCGGCGATCAAGTCAATTGGCTGGAAGGGGACTGCCCCTGCGGAAGTAGGTTCGCGCGGGTGGCCGACATCGGCGGCCGGCGCGACGACGACTTCAGATACGACACCGTCGTGGTCCCGGCCAGCGTGTTTCGCCACGTTCTCGGCACGGATCCCCGTGTCTCGGAATACCAGGTGCATCAGACCGCACGCGGCGTCGATGTTCTCACCGTGGGCGACCCCGATGTCGAGAGGCTGGCCTCCGCGCTGGCCACCGCGGTGAGAGGGCACGGGTTGTCCGACGCGGAGGTCACCGTCCGCGTGGTCGACAGGCTGCACCGCCACCAGTCCACCGGCAAGCTGAAACGGTTCGTTCCGCTTCGCTAGCGTGTGAGACATCGCAAGTATCGGCGGGGGGACGGCTCAATGCGAACACCAGACGGCGAGTTGACGGGACAGGCGAAGCTGTTCGACGCGCTGACGACCAAGGGCACCGCCTTCACCCACGAGGAGCGCCTGAACTATGGCCTTCTCGGGCTGCTGCCCACCGCCGAGAAGACCCTCGACCAACAGAGCGACCACTGCTGGCACGAGTTCTGCAGGCGCCGAGACGATCTCGACAAGCACATCTACCTCCGTGCGTTGCAGGACCGCAACGAGACCCTGTTCTACCGCGTGCTACGGGACCACATCACCGAGACCATGCCGATCGTGTACACCCCGACCGTCGGCGTGGCCTGTCAGCGCTTCAGCGAGATCTATCGACGCCCGCGTGGGCTTTTCGTGTCCTACCCAGACCGTGGCCGGCTTGCCGAGGTGATCAACAACCGGCCCCACCGCGACCCGGACGTGATCGTGGTGACCGACGGGCAGCGCATTCTCGGCCTCGGCGATCAAGGCATCGGCGGCATGGGCATCCCGATCGGGAAACTGTCGCTCTACACCCTCATCGGCGGCATCGACCCGGGCCGCACCTTGCCGATCGTGCTCGACGTTGGCACCGACAACGTCGAGCTCCTCGAGGATCCCCAATACCTCGGCTGGCGGCACCGTCGGATCAGCGACGACGAGTACTACTCGTTCATCGACGACTTCGTGGCTGCCGTCCATGAGCAGTTGCCCAACGTGCTGCTGCAATGGGAAGACTTCGCGACCGCGCATGCGTTGCCGATTCTCGAGCGGTACCGCGACAAGCTGCTGACGTTCAACGACGACATCCAGGGCACCGCCGCGGTGACGCTCGGCGCGCTGCACGGCGCCTCCAAGGTCGCGGGCCGTCCGCTGTCACAGCAGCAAGTTGTGATGCTGGGGGCGGGGTCTGCGGGTGTCGGCGTCATGGACATGGTGAAGCGCGAGATGATGGCGCAGGGGCTTTCCGAAGCCGATGCGTTGAAGCGGATCTGGGTCGTCGACGTCCACGGCCTGCTCACCGATGACCGCACTGACCTGTCGAAAGGTCAACGGCCGTTCGCCCAGCCGGCGGACCGAGTCGCTGCGTGGGGCCTGTCGGACGCGGCGCAGCTCGCCGATGTCGTGCATCATGTCGATGTCGGAATTCTGGTGGGGTTGTCCACCGCGGCTGGCGCCTTCACCGAGGCGATCGTGCGGGAGATGGCGGGAAAAGTGGAGCGCCCCATCATCTTTCCCCTTTCCAACCCGACCAGCCACGCCGAGGCGCACCCAGCCGAGTTGGACCATTGGACGGAGGGGCGCGCGTTGATCGCCACGGGTTCACCATTCGCGCCTCTGCAACGCGACGGGGCGGCGCGGCCAATTGCCCAGTGCAACAACGTGTACATCTTCCCGGCCATGGGGCTTGCGGTGACCGCGGCCCAGGCGACCCGGGTCACCGACGACATGATGCGGGTGGCTGCGGCAACTCTCGGCGACGCATCGCCCGCCCTTTCGGATCCTGTTGCGCCACTGTTACCTTCGTGGTCGGACGTTCCCGACGTGGCTTTGCGTATTGCCCACGCCGTCGGGCGCCAGGCCATCGCAGACGGGGTCGCGCCCGCGCGCAGCGACGACGAACTGGCGGCGCGTATCGCCGAAGTGCGCTGGACACCCGAGTACCGAGGCTGAGCGGGGATTACCTCGGGCGGCCGTACCGCTGCACGAACCGCTTGAGAATGGTCGGCGGATACTCGATATGCCGCTGGCGCGCAGCTGTTTTCAGCGATTCGGCAGACTCCGGCGCGAAATAGCCGTAGTTCTTGTAGACGTCGATCCTGGTCAAGATTCCCTGCAGGTCAAGCTCGGGATGGAATTGGGTCGCGTAGGCGTTGGCGCCGACCCGGAACGCCTGGATGGGGCAATCGGGTGAGGACGCCAGACAGACCGCATCGGCGGGGAGGGCGCTGGCCGCCTCCCGGTGACCGCCGAACGCATCGAACACATCGGGTAGCTCCGCGAACAACGGGTCCTGCCGGCCTGCCGGCGTCAGGGTGACGGTGACAGCTGCCACCGGTTCCGGATAACTGCGGTCGACGGTGGCCCCGATGACCGACCCGAGCATCCCGACGCCGTAACAACATCCGAGGAACGGGAAGTCGCGGTCGACGATGTGATCAACCAACTGCAGCAGTTCGGATTCGACGCGCCGCTGCGTCGAACTCTTCGATTCCGGCGGATCGCTGGCGTTGTAGGGTCCGCCACCCAGGATGATTCCCGACCAGTCGTCGAGGTTGATGTCCCCTAAAGGGCTGTGCGTCAAACGGATTCGCGG
>LZSH01000130.1 GCA_001665255.1 Mycobacteriaceae bacterium 1482268.1
TCGCGCGTGCACTGCTCACGGGCCACGATCTACCGATGCGCGGGCGGAAAGCGTCAGATCCGCGATGCCGTCATGGAGCGCTCGGCGGCGCGGATCGTCGAGGTCGTTCGTGGTGCCGTCGCCGGGCTAACGGGCTCGGAACGCATCGTCACCGCAATCGGGGTGGCGCTGAAGGAGATTCGCGCGGATCCGCTTGGGCCGTTGATGTTCAGCACAATTCGGAGCGACCACGATCGAACTTGGCTCACCGAATCGCCGATCGTCGCCCGGTTGGCCACCGACCTCAACGGCTTGACCGACGACGACACCGAAGCGGTGCAGTGGATCGTCCGCGTCGTGCTGTCCCTGCTGTATTGGCCTGTCGCGGACGCCGAGACCGAGCAGAAGATGGTCGAGCGGTTCATCTCCCCGGCGTTCGCATCGTGACGAGTGTCTCGCCGCGTCGGCCCGTCAACGGAAAGCAACTTCGTGCCGACCGTACGCGGGCGATGGTCATCGACGAGACGGTGCGATGCGTCAACGAAGAAGGGTTCGCCGCGGCCAGCGCCAATCACATCACCGATCGGGCCGGAGTGACGTGGGGGGTGATCCAATATCACTTCGGCGACCGCGACGGCCTCCTGATGGCAGTGGTGGACAAGGGCTTCGGCCAACTCGTGGAGACCCTGCACGCTCTGGAACCAGAGTTGGGATCGAGTGCCGGGCATGCCAGGGCGGAGATGGTCGTCAATGCCGTCGCTGATGCATTCCTGAGCCCGACATCGATTGCGGCACTGGAAATTCTGATCGCGACGCGGTCCGGACGCGCTGACGTCGATCAGCGACATCTCCTCGAATTGTTCTCGACGCTCACCCGACTGGGACGTTACGTCGCCGACGGCCTGGAAGCGGATCGCGCCGATGCGATCGGCAATCTGATGTGGACCACGCTGATGGGGGCGATGGTCGCCAAAATGGCGGTGCCCGGACCCGTCGACGTCGACCGCGAGTTGCGCGCCCTCGCCGACGTCATCGCCGCCTACGTCGAGCAGTACGGGACCAACTGAGCGGCGGTTACTGCTCCGCGGCGTTCTCGAGTATCCGGGACGTGACCTTTTGGGCGTCGTCGTTGTCCTCCGCGTCGCACGACAAGCCCTCGACGATCAAATTGGACACCACACCCATTGCGTGCTGGCATGTTCCCTTGAGGCTGCCGTCGACTGCCGCTTTCAGCGCGATGGTTCGCTCGTCCACGTCGTCGACGCGGTCGGGCACCCACGAACCGTCCTCCACCTCGATGTCCTTGATTTCCGCGCACTCGCGCCACTGGTCCTTGGACGCCTCGAAGAATTCGACGGCCTCGTGGGGAGTATCGAAGAGGATGACAGTCTGCTCGACCAGACGCGATTCCTCCTCGCTGCCAGACTCCAGGTAGATCTCGTCGCGAATGGCGTTCCATCCACGTCCGTCGTACACCTCGTCCTCACCTGGATACACGGCGCCGAGGCAGTCGAGATCGGAGACGTGTTGGCCGTTGTCGTTCATCTCGTCGGTCGAAAACAGCGACTCCATCTCCACGCCGGCGAGCTTGTCGAGTTCCCTGTTGTTGAGCAGAAGGTCCTCCAGCGCCGACTCCTCGAGTGGCGGCACGTCGTCGGCGGGCACCGACGAGCTGGGCTTGACGGCGGCTCCCCGCACGGTGCTGGTGCATCCCGTCGTCAGCACGCCGAAGGCAAGAGCCACACAGAGCGCAAACACCGGTGCTGACCTGCTCATGGCGGGAGTCTAGAAGACATGCAGGCTTTCCGCGCTCATGATCACCGACGAGGCCGATCCTTGATGCCGGTGGGTCACACTGTGATACTCCTTGCAATGGCCTGAGGAGGGGACATGGGGACGATCGCTCGTCTGCTGGGCATTGCTGTCGTGCTGGCAGGCACGGCACTGGGCACCGCGGGCCCGTCGTCGGCGGACCAAGTCATGGAGGGCATCTACAAGTTCAATGCGCCGGGCCTGCCACCCGCCACCTGGACCATCTATCCGATCTGCGTGCCCACGGTGGGTGATTTGCGTGTGCCGCTGGAACTACCCGTCGCGTGCACGCTGAAGGTCGTCAGCTCGACCAAGAACGAGACGACCTTCGAGTTGAACTCGTTGAACTGGGGCGGCGACGCGCATCTGACGGGAGGCCTATGGACCCTCACGACGCACAAGGACGAGGGGTTCCTCTGCCCGGACGGCAGCAGGGAGTCCTCCGTCGATACCTACAAGTTCGACGACGTGACGCTCACCGGCGAACACACGTCCCTCCATACCGCCGTCTGCGGAGTGCAGCCCGG
>LZSH01000131.1 GCA_001665255.1 Mycobacteriaceae bacterium 1482268.1
GCATCGGGGCCGCCATGGTATTCGCCGTTCAAGCTGCTCGATCCGCTGGTCAACACCACCGAGATGTTCATCCACCACGAAGACGTCCGCCGCGCGGTACCGGGTTGGGAGCCTCGAGACCTGCCGGACGACCTCAGGTCCGCGCTGCGCCGACAGGTGCGCTTCCTGGTGTGGATGTCTCTGGGCAACGCCCCGGCGCAGGCGGTCCTGCGCGAGCCCGAGGGCGCGACGCTGGCGACCGTCGGTAACGGCCCGCAGTGCACGATCACGGGTGCGGCGCCGGAACTGCTGCTATTCCTGTCAGGCCGCGACGAGGCCCGCATCGAATTCAGCGGTGACGACGATATTGTTCAGCGGGTCCGGGCCGCGCGCCGCGGGCTCTGAATCGCAATCGGCGATTTCGGACTACACAGCTGTGCTCTGTATCGTGGTCCGGTCGTCTTGATCAGGAGCAATGCTGTGACCCTCAACACCATCGCACTCGAACTCGTGCCTTCCAATGTGGAGCGCGGGACGGAGTATGCGGTTGAGGAGGCGCGCAAAGTCGCGCGAATCTCCGCGGAGTCAGGCCTCGACGGCCGGATCAAGCACGTGATGATCCCCGGCATGATCGCCGAGGACGACGATCGGCCGGTCCCGATGGTGCCGAAGCTCGACGTGCTGGACTACTGGACGCTGATCCGGCCCGAGCTCCCCGGGGTGCGTGGGCTGTGCACGCAGGTGACCGCCTTCATGGACGAACAGGCGCTGGGTCGACGTCTGACCACCCTGGGAGACGCCGGGTTCGAGGGCATCGTGTTCGTCGGTGTGCCGCGCACGATGAACGACGGCGAGGGCTCGGGCGTCGCACCCACCGATGCGCTGTCGATCTACGGGCAGACGGTGGACAACCGCGGCGTGATCCTGATCCCGACCCGCGAGGGTGAGCAGGGCCGCTTCGACTTCAAATGCAACCAGGGCGCGAACTTCGGCCTGACGCAGCTGCTCTACTCCGACGCGATCGTCGGCTTCCTCTCCGACTTCGCCAAGAAGACCGATCACCGGCCCGAGATCCTGCTGTCGTTCGGCTTTGTGCCGAAGGTGGAGTCCAGGGTGGGCCTGATCGAGTGGCTGATTCAGGATCCGGGCAATGCAGCGGTGGCTGAGGAGCAGGAGTTCGTCAGGTCGTTGGCGAGCCGCGACCCCGCCGATAAACGTCAGCTCATGGTCGATCTGTACAAGCGGGTCATTGACGGCGTCGCCGATCTCGGCTTTCCGCTGAGCATCCACTTCGAGGCGACATACGGTGTTTCTGGCGCGGCCTTCGAGACGTTCGCAGAGATGCTCGACTACTGGTCGCCTGACTGCTAGAGCGCGCGAATTCCGGTGTAGCACAACAGGACACCGACGACGAGCAAGATGACCGCGGTCACGGCGGCATGCTCGCGTTGCATCCAGTCCCTCGCCCGTTCGAGCTGGCCGTCGACCCGCTCACCCGCCACCACGTACGCAGCGATCGGGGCGATCACCGTCGAGCCGGCAAGAGCGGTGTAGACGGCTACGGTGATCCAGACGCCGACACCGGCAGCGGCCGTGCCGATGATCAGGCCCGCCGCAGCGTTCATCACGAGAACTTTGGGATTGGCGATCACCAGCCCGAAGGCGATGACCGCAGCACCGGTGGGGGTGATGCGGCTGAGCCGGTCGAGGAACGCGGGCGGACGGGTCGTGCGTTTGCGGGTCGCCCACCGGCCGACGCCAAGGACGATCAGCAGGACACCGATTCCGATCCGCACCCACGGTGCCCATGGCGGCGATTCGCCGAGCCCGTCGAGCATGTTGGGCACCTGAACGAAGAGGGCCGTCGACACGGCCAGGCCGGCGAGCCAACCGGTCATGAAGGCCAGACCGGTTGGCCTCGGACGAGCGGTGTGCAAGACCAGCACGACCGCGGGAATGATCGATACCGGAGAGAGTGCAACTACGAGAGCGAGCGGTATCAGCTCGCCGAGCAAGTAGGCGGCCGGCTAGCGCGAAACGGTGCGAGCGGCGGAGTGGTGGTGCCTGCCATGCAGCAGGCTGGTCAACCAGCGGAGATCGATGAGCACGTGATCGCCCTTTCTTTAGGCGGTCTTGGTGAGCAGGGGAAGCAGGCGGCGGCGAGCGTTGATGCTGTCTGCGAAGTTATGCAGGGCCTCGGCGACGGAGCCCACGATGGGGAAGGTCTCACCCTCGCCGAACAACCGCAGCGTGCGGTTAACGGGTTGGCTGGCGACGACGGTCCACTCGACATCGGCGTGTTGGCAATTCTCGTCGATGGTGTACAGCAGCGAAATACCTTCCGGCGAAAGAGAATTCACGCCGGTCAGATCCAACACAAAGGGCTTCTCGGAGAGGACGAAGCGCCGTGTGTAGGCACTGATGTGATCGACGTTGGTTTCGGTGATGTCACCGGTCACCGTCACCACCGTGGCCAGTTGACGACATACCGCGCGCATCTGCGCGCCGCCGCAATCGACTGCTTCGTTCCCGTACATGACTCCAAAGCTAAGCCGCCGATCTAAGGCATTGGGGAGCGCGCGGTAATACTTTGCTAAGAACCGATTTTGGTGAGCTGTGCTTATCGATTGCGGAACTGCGCGCCGGTGTAGTTTTCCCACGGGTTATAGTCCGCGAGCAGCGGTTCCTGTGTTGGACGCAAGTCTTCAGGCACGTGTTGCAGGTTGATCCGAATGCGGTACCAAATGGAACTCGGGCCGCGCATACCGTCGAGTAACACGTCGGCGGGCTTAAGTTTCTTAGCTACTTCCTCATATTTGGTGCGCCAGGTGTCGAGCGCTGCCAGTGCTTCGTCCTTCGTTTTGGTGCGAGCGATCTCTATCAGTGGCTTGGCGGATTGACGTCTGCCGTCTTCGTTCTTCTTGGTGCCCCTTGGCGCTTTCTCTGCCGGGCCGAGCCGTTCGGCAAGCTCGAGCAACTGGTCCAGTCGGCCCGCCGCGTCGTCCATGCCCTCCCATGGGTCGCCGCGCTCGGCGAACCGTTTCGGCACCGTCGAGATCGTGAAGTTCTCGGGCCGGCAGTCGATGACGTCACCCCACAGAAGGGGCGTCGACACCCGGGCGTCGGGAGTGGCCCGCACCGAATAGGCCGACGCCACCGTGCGGTCGAACGCGTTCTGGTTGAAGTCGACGAAAACGCCTTCGCGTTCTTCCTTCCACCACCGCGCGGTGGCCAGATCCGGCGCCCGGCGCTCGACCTCGCGCGCCACCGCTTGGGCGGCCAGCCGAACTGACTTGAACGGCCATCGCCGCTCGATGCGCGCGTAGACGTGAAAGCCGCGCGACCCAGACGTCTTCGGCCATGCGGTCAGGCCGTGGTCTTCGAGCACCTCGCGTGCGACCAACGCGACATGGATGATCTGACGCCAGTCGACGCCCGGCATCGGATCGAGGTCGACGCGCAACTCGTCCGGGTGCGCGAGATCGTCGGCGCGCACCGGATGCGGGTTGAGGTCGACGCAACCGAGGTTGATCGCCCACACCAGCCCGGCGGCGTTGTGAAGGACCGCCTCCTTCGCCGACGTGCCGGAGGCGTATTTGAGCTCTGCGACGTCGACGTAGTCAGGACGATTCTTCTCCGGCGCCCGCTTCTGGAAGACGGCCTCTTCGGTGATGCCCTTGACGAAGCGCTTGAGGATCATGGGGCGCTCCGCCACCCCGCGCAGCGCGCCCGGTGCCACGGCCAGGTAGTAGCGGATCAGGTCCAGCTTGGTGACCCCGAGGTCGGGGAAGACGACTTTGTCGGGATGGCTGACCGGCACCTGCTCGCCGTCGACCTCCACGTGCGCGCCCTTCGAGGAGGAGGATGCCGCCGCCATAGGCCCCATGGTAGATACGCAGCACTTTCCCCACCGCGGTGCGACGCGCGTCACATAAGGTGGTGACATGCCCAAGCTCACCGATCTTCCCTTCCAGGCAGCGGCCAAGATCCAGCAGACCGTCGGACAATATGTCGACCGAGGGGCAGCCGAACTGCACTACGCCCGGAAGATGTTCGAAGCAGGTGCGTTGAGGCTCGAGCCACCTCAAGCCATCGCCGCGTTCTTCGCCGACATCCGTCGCTGGGGTGAGTTCGGGATGATCCCCGCGCTCAACGCGCGCCGCACGCCCGACCGCATTGCGGCCGTCGACGACGACGGGGAAATCACGTTCAAAGAGCTCGACGAAGCCGCGCACGCGGTCGCCAACGGGTTGCTGGCGATGGGCATCAAGGGCGGCGACGGCGTGGCGATCCTGGCCAGGAACCATCGCTGGTTTCTGATGGCGGTCTACGGCGCCGCCCGCACCGGTGCCCGCATCATCCTGCTCAACAGTGAGTTCTCCGGGCCCCAGATCAAAGAGGTGTCCGAGCGCGAGGACGCCAAGCTGATCATCTACGACGACGAGTACACAAAGGCGGTGTCACAGGCCGATCCGCCGCAGGGCAAGCTGCGCGCACTCGGCACCAACCCCGACAAAGACGAGCCGTCGGGTAGCACCGATGAGACGCTGGCTGACCTCATCGCGCGCAGCAGCGGCAAGCCCGCGCCGAAGGTGACCAAGCATTCGTCGATCATCATCCTGACGAGCGGCACCACCGGCACGCCGAAGGGCGCCAACCGCAGCACTCCGCCGACGCTCGCGCCGATCGGCGGCATCCTGTCGCACGTGCCGTTCAAGGCCAGGGAAGTGACGTCGCTGCCCGCCCCGATGTTCCACGCGCTGGGCTTCCTACACGCGACGATCGCGATGATGCTCGGCTCAACATTGGTGCTGCGCAGGCGATTCAAGCCGCCCACGGTGCTGGCCGACATCGAGAAGAACAAGGCCACCGCGATGGTCGTGGTCCCCGTCATGTTGTCGCGGATCCTCGACGAATTGGAGAAGACGGACAAGAAACCGGACCTGTCGTCCCTGCGGATCGTGTTCGTGTCCGGTTCTCAGCTGGGCGCCGAGCTGGCTCAACGGGCGCTCAAGGATCTGGGTCCGGTGATCTACAACATGTACGGGTCGACCGAGATCGCCTTCGCGACGATCGCGCGGCCGCAGGACCTTTCGATCAACCCGGCGACCGTCGGGCCGCTCGTCAAGGGTGTCAAGGTGAAGATCCTCGACGACAACGGCAACGAGTTGCCGCAGGGCGAGGTCGGCCGGATCTTCGTCGGCAACACCTTCCCGTTCGAGGGCTACACCGGCGGCGGCCACAAGCAGATCGTCGACGGGCTGATGTCGTCGGGCGACGTCGGCTACTTCGACGAGCACGGCCTGCTCTACGTCAGCGGCCGCGACGACGAGATGATCGTCTCGGGCGGCGAGAACGTGTTCCCCGCCGAAGTCGAAGATCTCATCAGCGGCCATCCCGAGGTCGTCGAGGCCACCGCTCTCGGTGTCGAAGACAAGGAGTGGGGTCATCGGCTGCGCGCCTTCGTCGTCAAGGCCGACGGGGCCAGCATCGACGAGGATGCGATCAAGGCCTACGTGCGGGACAACCTTGCCCGCTACAAGGTGCCGCGCGAAGTGGTGTTCCTCGACGAGCTGCCGCGCAATCCGACCGGCAAGGTCCTCAAGCGCGAACTCCGTGAAATGGACGTCGACTAAGGCTTTCGGTTCTACTGCCCGGGCGGCGGCTTCTGCTCCTGCTGCTGCTGCGGGATCGCGCCACCGACCGC
>LZSH01000132.1 GCA_001665255.1 Mycobacteriaceae bacterium 1482268.1
GCCGAGCCGCTGCGGGTAATGCTTGATCGCATGCGGCTTTTCGGGCCGGGTGAACGCCGCGCGCACTGCTGCGGTGAACTCATGCACGACGTTTCGGTGGCGTGCGGGTACCAGTACGGCCGCCGAGGCGAACAGCACCTGCTGTTCGGTGATCACCGCAGCGGGCTCGGTCGCGGTCTCCGTCTCCGTCGTCTGGCTCGTCGCACGGGTCCTGGCGTCCAATGTGGTCATCTCCATCGCTCCAAACCGCCCAGATCGCCCGTGCCCTTCTGCCGCGAGCTTTCTATGGTTGGAAACTAAATTCGCGCTGGTGCTGACACACGCGTAGTCCGCTACCCCAGTCGACGTAGAGGGCTACGCGTACGGTGAGGCTGATGGCCCGGACCCGTGACCAGGACGCTTGCCCCGGTGCACTTCAGGTGCATCGAGCGGCAGACGGCGCGCTGGCCCGAGTGCGGCTGCCCGGCGGCATGATCGCGCCGGCTCAACTGGAGGCCTTGGCCCACGCAGCAACCCGCTTCGGTTCTCCGGCCATGGAGCTGACATCGCGCGGCAATGTCCAGATCCGGGGCATCACCGACACCAGGGCCCTGGCCGACGCCATCGCCGCGGCGGGATTGCTGCCGTCGCCGACGCACGAGCGGGTGCGCAACATCGTCGCATCGCCGTTGTCCGGCCGGCTCGGCGGAACCGCCGACGTGCGGGAGTTGGTGCGCCAGCTGGATGCCGCGATCTGCGACGAACCTGTCCTGGCCGAGTTGCCCGGCAGATTCTGGGTCGGCATCGACGACGGCCGCGGCGATGTCTCCGGCCTGGCCCCCGACCTCGGTGCACACGCCTTGGCCGACTCCTTCGCTGTCCTGCTCGCCGGCCGCGATACCGGCGTGCGCATCGCGCCCGATTGCGTGGTGGCGACCTTGGTGTCGGTCGCCCAGCGGTTCGCCGACATCCGGGAGGACACCTGGCGCGTCGCCGAGCTCGCTGATCCCTCGACGCTGATCTCGGGGCTCCCCCGAGCCGCTGCGCCGGGCACGACGTGGCCACCGGTCAGCCGGCCGCCGGTCGGCTGGATCAGCCAGGACGACGGCCGGGTCGCGCTGGGCGCGGCAGTGCCGCTGGGCGTGCTGCAGGCGCGGGTGGCCGAATACCTGGCGGCGATCGAGGCGCCGATCATCATCACGCCTTGGCGTTCGGTGCTCGTCTGCGATCTGGAAGACGGTGTCGCCGACGCCGCGCTGCGGGTGCTCGCGCCGATGGGCCTGGTGTTCGACGAAAACTCCCCGTGGCTCGATGTGAGCGCCTGCACCGGCAGCCCGGGCTGTCAGCACTCCGCGGCCGACGTGCGCGCCGATGCGGCCAAGGCCGTCGGCGAGCACAGCTCGGTACGCCGGCACTTCGTCGGGTGCGAACGCGCCTGCGGCAGCCCGTCGTCCGGCGAAGTGCTGATCGCGACCGGAGACGGATACGTGCTGCGCACCACGTCCCCGTAGGGTGAGCGGGTGCTCGACTACATCCGCGACGCCGCCGAGATCTACCGGCAGTCGTTCGCGACGATCCGCGCGGAGGCCGATCTGTCGGGATTCCCGCAGGACATCGCCCGCGTTGTCGTGCGGCTGATCCACACGTGCGGCCAGGTCGACGTGGCCGGGCACGTCGCCTACAGCGAGGACGTGGTCGCCAAGACGCACGCCGCGCTGGCCGCGGGCGCGCCGGTGCTGTGCGATTCGTCGATGGTGGCCGCGGGGATCACGCGGTCGCGGCTGCCCGCCGACAACGAGGTGGTGTCGCTGGTCGCCGACGAGCGGGGCGCAGACCTGGCCGCCCGCCTCGGCACCACCCGCTCGGCCGCGGCGGTGCAGCTGTGGGGCGATCGGCTGGGCGGCGCTGTGCTCGCGATCGGAAATGCGCCGACCGCCCTGTTCCGGCTGCTGGAGCTGATCGATGACGGTGCGCCCACCCCGGCGGCCGTGCTCGGAGGCCCGGTGGGGTTCGTCGGTTCGGCGCAGTCCAAGCAAGAGCTCATCGACCGGCCTCGCGGCATGTCCTATCTCGTGGTGACCGGCCGGCGCGGCGGAAGTGCGATGGCAGCCGCCGCCGTCAACGCCATCGCCAGTAGCGCGGAATGACCGAGCGCGGCACGCTCTGGGGCGTCGGGCTCGGCCCCGGCGACCCGGAACTCGTGACGGTCAAGGCCGCGCGGGTGATTGCGCAGGCCGACGTGGTGGCCTATCACAGCGCGCGGCACGGACGCAGCATCGCCCGCGGCATCGCCGAGCCCTATCTGCGACAGGGCCAGATCGAGGAACACCTCATCTACCCGCTGACCACCGAGACGACGGACCACCCCGGCGGGTACGCGGGCGCGATCGAGGACTTCTACCGCGAGGCCGCCGAGCGCATCGCCGCACACCTGGACGCGGGACGCGACGTCGCTCTGCTCGCCGAGGGCGATCCGCTGTTCTACAGCTCCTACATGCACATGCACACCCGGCTGACCGAGCGCTTCGACGCCGAGATCGTGCCGGGCGTGACGTCGGTGAGCGCAGCGTCCGCCGCCACCGGCACACCCCTTGTGCAGGGTGACGAGGTGCTGACGATTCTGCCCGGCACCCTGCCCGTCGACGAGCTCAAACGTAGGCTCGCCGACACCGACGCAGCGGTGGTCCTGAAGCTTGGCCGATCCTATCCCGTTGTGCGGGATGCACTTTCATCGGCTGGACGACTTGACGAGGCGTTCTACGTGGAGCGTGCAAGCACCTCGCAGCAACGGGTACTGCCCGCAGCCGGCGCCGACGACGACAAGGTGCCGTACTTCTCGCTGGCGATGCTGCCCGGCGGTGCCGCCCGACGAGCGCCCGCGGGCAGCGTCGCCGTCGTAGGTCTTGGCCCGGGTGACATCGACTGGATGACGCCGCAGTGCCGACGCGAGCTCGGCGCGGCCACCGACCTCATCGGATACGGGCCGTATCTCGAGCGTGTCCGGCCGCGTGACGGACAATGCCTTCATCCCAGCGACAACACCGACGAACCGGCCCGTGCCCGGCTCGCCTGCGCACTCGCCGAGCAGGGCCGCGCGGTCGCTGTGGTGTCGTCGGGCGATCCCGGCGTCTTCGCGATGGCCACGGCCGTGCTCGAGGAAGCCAAACAGTGGCCGGGCGTCGACGTGCGGGTGATCCCCGCGATGACCGCGGCGCAGGCGGTTGCGAGCCGGGTCGGTGCGCCGCTGGGCCACGACTACGCGGTGATCTCGCTGTCCGACCGGCTCAAGCCGTGGGATGTCATCGCTGAGCGATTGACCGCTGCGGCCAAGACGGACCTGGTGCTCGCGATCTACAACCCGGCGTCCAAGAGCCGCACCTGGCAGGTCGGCGCCATGCAGGACCTGCTGCTGGAATATCGCGATACCGGCACGCCGGTGGTGATCGGCAGGGATGTGGGCGGTCCCGCAGAGACGGTGGAGGTTGTCCGGCTGGTCGACCTCGACCCCGCCGAGGTCGACATGCGGTGCCTGCTCATCGTGGGATCGTCGCAGACCCAGTGGTATGACGACCGGGTGTTCACCCCGCGTCGCTATCCGACATAGCTGCGGGGCGACCATCTGTCGCTGAGCGCTCATCCCCGTACGGCTTTGGGTCTCTTTTTCGTACAAGGGTGAGCGTTCGCGGCGGGCGACAGTGTTAATGTCCCGCGCGTGACCTCCGTCCTCAACATTCCACGCGGACCCCAAGATGTAACACCGGCGTGGCTCGGCTCGGTGCTCGGTGTCGACGTCGCCGCCGTCGACGTCACCCCGATAGGCACCGGCCAGACCGGCGCGACCTACCGGGTGAGCGCGACATACGCCGCCGAGACCGATCTGCCCGCGACGTTCGCGGTCAAGCTGTCCGCCCAGGACGACGCCGTCCGCGAACGGGTCGCGCTTGGCTACCGATCCGAGGTCGAGTACTACGCACGGGTGGCCGATCGGATGAGCATTCCTGTGCCGCCGAGCTTTTACTCCGAGATTTCCGACGACGGTGCCGACTTCGTCCTGGTGCTCGCCGATATGGCGCCCGCGGTGCAGGGCGATCAGATCGCCGGCTGCAGCGCCAGGGAGGCGGCGCTCGCGGTCGAGGCGCTGGCCGGCCTGCACGGCCCCAGCTGGTGTGACCCCGAGTGGATGGCGTTGGCAGGGATCGCGATGCCCAAGCCCGGCGACGACGCAGCAGCGGTGGGCATGGGTGAGATCTCCCAGATGGCCGCGGGCATCCTGGTCGACAAGCTGGGCGACGACATCAGCGACGCGGACAAGGAAACCCTCACCGCCGCAATGTCATTGGTCACGCCGTGGCTACAGGCCGAGCCCAACCGTTACGCGCTGATGCATGGCGACTATCGGCTGGACAACATGCTGTTCGATCCGGAGCGCACGCGCATCACGGTGGTGGACTGGCAGACTATTGGCATCGGGCTGCCGGGCAGGGACCTTGCGTACTTCACCGCGACGAGCCTCGATCCCGATGTCCGCTCGCAGGTCGAGAAGGACCTTGTCGGCCGATACCACCGGGCGCTACTCGGCTACGGTATAACGGATTACGACTTCGACACCTGCTGGCGCGACTACCGGCTCGGCGTGGTGCAGGCGCCGCTTCTGACGGGTCTGGGCTTCGCGTTCGCGGCGTCCACCGCACGCGGCGACGAGATGATGCTGACGATGCTGCGCCGCGGATGCCGGGCAATCCGCGAGCTGGAGACCCTCGAGTTGATCAGGGACTACCAAGCGACCTGACCCAGGCCACCGCGCCGTCCACTGTCGAGACCGTCGTCACACCATCGGGCGGCTTCGGCCGGTCGACCATGATGACCGAAACGCCAAGGGCGGCGGCCGCGTCGAGCTTGGCCCGGGTCATCTCGCCGCCGCTGTTCTTGGTGACGAGGCAGTCGATGCCGTGCTCGGCGAGCAGCGCGTATTCGCCGTCATAGCGGTATGGCCCGCGGGACAGCACGAGCTCGTGGCGGCGGGGCAGGGTCTGCGGGTCGGGGGCGGTCACGGTGCGGATCAAGAACCACGCGTCGAGATCTTTGAACACCGCGACACTGGATCGGCCAGTGGTCAGAAAGATACGCTGGAATCCCCTGTCCTGCACACCTTTGGCGGCTTCGGTGTCAGAGCTGACGACGATCGCATCGCCGGGTTCCCATGCGGGCCTTGCGAGCAGCAGATGCGGGATGCCAAGTGCCGCGCATGCTCGCGCGGCATTGGCGGTGATCGTCGCCGCGTACGGATGGGTGGCGTCGACGACGGCGTCGACCTGTGCCTCGGTCAGCCACCGCTGCAGCCCGTCGATACCGCCGAAGCCGCCGATGCGGACCTCACCGACCGGCAGCGCCGGGTCGGGCACGCGTCCGGCGAGGGAGCTGATCACGCGCAGGTTGGGATGCAGCTGCGCGGCCAGTGTCCGGGCTTCGGAGGTGCCGCCAAGGAGGAGCAGACGGGTCAATGTCGTTCTCCCCGCGTCCGATTCGCTGAGTACAGGTAGCTGTCGGAGAACCCCTCAGCGGCAAGCACATCGCCGACGACGATCACGGCGGTCTTGGTGATGCCCGCATCATGCATTTGTTGCGCGAGGTCAGCAAGCGTGCATCGCAGCACAGCCTGTTGCGGCCAGCTCGCGAACGCCACTACGGCACAGGGTGTTTCGGAAGGGTAGCCTCCGGCCAGAAGCTGCGGGACGATGGCGTCGATCTGCGCGGCAGCGAGATGCAGCACCAGCGTTGCGCCCGGCGCGGCCAACGTCGTCAACTCCTCCCCCGGCGGCATCGCCGTGGACAGCGTCGCGACGCGCGTCAGTGTCACGGTCTGCGCGACGCCGGGCACCGTCAGCTCACGTCCGAGCACCGCGGCCGCTGCTGCGAAAGCTGGTACGCCAGGGACGATGTCGTAGTCCACGCCGAGCGCGTCCAGGCGGCGGCACTGTTCGGCGAGCGCGCTGTACAACGATGGATCGCCCGAATGCAGCCGCGCCACATCGAGGCCCGCCACGTGTGCCTCGGCAATCTCGTCGATGATCTGGTCGAGAGTCAGCGGTCCGGTGTCGACGACTCGCGCGTCGGGCGGGCACAGCGCCAGGAGATCGTCGGGCATGATCGATCCCGCGTACAGACACACCGGACAACTGCTCAGCAACCGCTGCCCGCGCACGGTGATCAGGTCGGCGGCACCGGGCCCGGCACCGATGAAGTAGACGGTCATTTCTTGGTGACCGCCCACTGCGTCACGGGCATTGCGGGGCGCCAGCCGGTGAACGTGCCCAGCGGCTCGCCCCGGTAATGCTGGAACCGTCGCAATTCACCGCCGTGGCGCTGATACCACTGGGCGACAAGGGCTTCCGATTCGGCGGTGACTGCGTTGGCGACCAGCCTGCCGCCCGCGCTGAGCCGCTCGTAGCAGGTATCGAGGAGGCCGGGTTGGGTGAGACCGCCGCCTACGAAGATCGCTGCGGGCGGTGGCAGGTCGTCGAATGCCTTCGGCGCGTCGCAACGCACTTCCACCCTGACTCCGTACGCGACTGCATTGTCGACGATCCGCTTTCGGCGCTGTTCGTCGCGCTCGAAAGCGACTGCGCGGCAACCCGGGCCGCTGCGACACCATTCGATGGCGACGCTGCCCGAGCCGGCTCCGACATCCCACAGAAGTTCATTCGGGCGCGGCGCGAGCGCCGCCAGCGTCACCGCGCGCATCGACTGCTTGGTGATCTGCCCGTCATGGGCGAACGCGTCGTCGGGCAACATGGCGAACCGGCGATCGTCGGGGAGGTACCGCACGGCGATGACGTTGAGGTGATCGACGTCGCCCGGCGGGCGCGCCGCCCATTCGCGAGCGGTCGCCGACCGCTGCCGCTCGGCGGGGCCGCCGAGTTGCTCGAGCACCGTGAACTCCGAGTCACCGCGGCCGGTTTCGGTGAGCAGCCGGGCCAGATCGGCGGGACTCGTGGCGTCGCGGGACAGCACGACGGCCTGCCCGCCGCGGCGCACCGCGGCATGGGTTTCGGCGGTGACCAGGCTGATGATCTCGGTGTCCTGGACCGCCCAGCCGACGCGGGAACATGCCAGCGTCACCGACGACACATGCGGTAGCACGGTCACGGTGTCGCGCCCGTACAGCCGGATGAGGCTGGCGCCCACACCGTGCAACAACGGATCGCCGCTGGCCACCACGTGCACGTCGCCCTCGGTGGCGTCGAGGAGCGTGCGCAGCGCCGGCAGCATGGGGGACGGCCACGGCCGCCGGACCGCCGTGACGGAGTCACCGAGCAGGTCGAGTTGCCGCTGCGACCCGAAAATGACTGCTGCTCTGCGTAATTCGCTTTGGGATACTGGCGCAAGACCGACCATCCCGTCCGCGCCGATACCAATGACGACGACCCTTTGGCGACCTTGGCTCATCGCGGCATCCTGCGCCAGATCCACTGCGGCAGCAACCGCATCCCGACGAAGAACGGTTGCAGCATCCACGGCACCCATACCGTGCGACGGCCCGTCGCCAGTGCGCGTGCGGTGGCGGCGGCGACCTGCTGCGGGGTGCTCGACATCGGCGCCGGTTTCATGCCTGCGGTCATCCTGCCGATGACGAATCCCGGCCGCACGAGCAGCAGCCGAACCCCCGAGCCGTGCAGCGCATCGGCGAGGCCGCTGCAAAAGCCGTCGAGGCCGGCCTTCGCGGAGCCGTAGACATAATTGGCGCGTCGCACACGGACGCCTGCCACCGACGAGAACACCACGATCGCGCCTCTGCCTGCCGTCCGCATGGTGTCGGCCAACACGGTCAGCAGGCTCGCCTGGGCAACGAAATCGGTGTGCAGCACCTCGGCGGTATGCACGGGATCCTTCTCGGCGCGGGCCTGATCGCCGAGCACGCCGAACGCCAGCACCGCGGTGCCAATGGGGCCGTGATCGCCGACGATGGAGGCGACCAGCGGCGCATGCGAGGCGAGGTCGTCGGCGTCGAATTCGCGGACGTCGACCTTGGCCGCACCCGCCGCTTCAAGGGCGGCGACCTGCTCCGACAGCCGCTCGGGGCTACGCGCGGCCAGCACGACGGTCGCGTCGGGCGCCAGCAGCTTCGCGAGCTCGATGCCGATTTCGCTGCGACCACCGAAAATCACCACCGGTCCGCGGCTCGTGTCATCCACGGCTGCGATTATCTCCTGCGCTAGTTTGGAGCCCGATGGCAAACGCAACGACCCGGCTCACCAACGACGCGCTGGCGTTCCTCACCGAGCGCCATCTCGCGATGCTGACCACGTTGCGATCAGACAATTCGCCGCACGTCGTCGCGGTCGGATTCACATTCGACCCGAAGACCCACATCGCCAGGGTCATCACCAGCGGGGGCTCCCAGAAGGCGGTCAATGCCGAGCAGCGCGGCGTCGCCGTCCTCAGCCAGGTCGACGGCGCCCGATGGCTCTCGCTGGAGGGCCGCGCCACCGTCAACACCGATCCCGACGCCGTTCGGGATGCCGAGCTTCGCTATGCGCAGCGCTATCGGACACCGCGGGTCAACCCGAAGCGGGTCGTCATCGAGGTGCGCGTCGACCGAGTCCTCGGATCGTCGGAGCTGCTCGACCGCGGCAATTAGCCAAGTCGCCAGGTCGCTGAAATCACTTCTGCCACTTGGGTTTCACCAGTCACAATTCCGGCCGTCTTGTCGGTACTTCGAACTAGTGTTCGAAGTATGGGTTCGGTCGCTATCGCCAAGCGCATCGCCGCCATCGACGCGGAGATCGACGCGCTGCTGGCCGAAGCGGTCGACGGGACCACCGCCGAACTGACCGCAACAACCTATGCGCTGGAATGCCTGGAGCGCCGCTTGCCCGCCGTGCGGCATCGGCTGCTGGCGGCACTGGCGCAGGTACCGACCGAGGAATTGGGGGAAACGTCGCTGGGGTCGGCGTTATCGACGCTGCTGCGGATCTCCAAATCTGACGCCAACCGCCGCCTCCGTGAAGCCAACGACCTCGGACCGCGCGCGGCCATGACCGGCGAGCCGCTGCCACCGGTACTGACGCAGACGGCGCAGGCGCAACAGCGCGGGCTCATCGGCGCCGACCACGTGGACATCATCCGGCGGTTCTTCACCAAACTGCCCGGCTTCATCGACCACCCCACCCGCGCGGCCGCCGAAGCCCACCTGGCCGAGCTGGCCTGCGGGCTACCCCCAGAAGAACTACGCGCCGCCGCTGCGCACCTGGCCACCCTGCTCGACCAAGACGGCGACCTCACCGACGCCGACCGCGCCCGCCGCGCCTACCTGCACATCGGCAACCAACAACCCGACGGCATGAGTGAAATCCGCGGCCACGCCGACCCCGAACTACGCGGCCTCATCGAGGCCGTCACCGCCAAATGGGCCGCCCCCGGCATGTGCAACCCCGACGACACCAACCCCTGCCTCGACGGCGAACCGTCGAGCGAGGCCGCCCGCGCCGATCTGCGTTCCACCGGCAAACGCAACCACGACGCACTCAAAGCCGTCCTGCGCGCCATGCTGGCCTCCGGACAACTCGGCAGCCACAACGGCCTGCCCGTCACCATGGTCATCTCCACCACCCT
>LZSH01000133.1 GCA_001665255.1 Mycobacteriaceae bacterium 1482268.1
GAGCAGATCAAGCACGAACCGCAGCCCCGATCCGGGTCGCTGCCGGGACGACCGCTGCGGCGGCGGTCCGCGACGCCGGGCTTCCCAGCCGGGGCGCTCCAGACGCCGTCGTCGTCGTCCGTGACGCCGAGGGCCGGCTGCGCGACCTGAGCTGGACGCCGGACACCGACGTGGAGGTGACGCCGGTCGCCGCCGACACCGAGGACGGGCGCAGCGTGATCCGTCATTCCGCGGCGCACGTGCTCGCCCAGGCGGTCCAGGACATGTTTCCCGACGCCAAACTGGGTATCGGGCCGCCGATCACCGACGGCTTCTACTACGACTTCGACGTCGCCGAGGCGTTCACGCCCGAGGATCTGGCCGCGCTGGAGAAGCGCATGCGCCAGATTGTCAAGGACGGTCAGCTGTTCAGTCGTCGGGTGTACGAGTCGAAAGACCAAGCGCGCCAAGAACTTGCCAACGAACCGTACAAACTAGAACTCGTCGACGACAAGTCCGGCGACCCCGAAGTGATGGAGGTCGGCGGTGACGAGCTCACCGCGTACGACAACCTCAATCCCCGTACCCGCGAACGGGTTTGGGGTGACCTCTGCCGCGGCCCGCACATTCCCACCACGAGGTTCATTCCGGCGTTCAAGCTGACCCGCAGTTCGGCGGCGTACTGGCGCGGTGACCAGAACAACGCCAGCTTGCAGCGGATTTACGGCACGGCGTGGGAGTCGCAGGAGGCGCTCGACCGCCACCTGGAGCTGATCGAGGAAGCGCAGCGGCGCGACCATCGCAGGCTCGGCGCTGAACTCGATCTGTTCAGTTTCCCCGACGAAATCGGTTCGGGCCTTGCGGTTTTCCATCCCAAGGGCGGAATCATCCGCCGAGAGCTGGAGGACTACTCGCGCCGCAAGCACAGCGAGGCCGGCTACCAGTTCGTCAACAGCCCACACATCACCAAGGCCGAACTGTTCAAGATCTCGGGCCATCTGGACTGGTACGCCGACGGCATGTTCCCGCCGATGCACCTCGACGCGGAGTTCAACTCCGATGGCACGGTTCGCAAGCCGGGGCAGGACTACTACCTCAAGCCGATGAACTGCCCGATGCACTGTTTGATCTTCCGGACGCGCGGGCGGTCGTATCGTGAACTTCCGTTGCGGCTCTTCGAGTTCGGCACCGTCTACCGCTACGAGTTGTCCGGTGTCGTACACGGGCTGACCCGGGTGCGCGGTCTGACGATGGACGACTCGCATATCTTCTGCACCCGCGACCAGATGCGCGACGAGCTGACCTCGCTGCTGCGGTTCGTGCTTGATCTGCTCGGCGACTACGGCCTGACCGACTTCTATCTGGAACTGTCGACCAAGGACCCCGACAAGTTCGTCGGCTCCGACGACATGTGGGACGAAGCGACCAGCGTACTGGCCGAGGTCGGCGCGGCATCCGGATTGGATCTGGTGCCCGACCCGGGCGGCGCCGCGTTCTACGGCCCGAAGATCTCGGTGCAAGTCAAGGATGCGCTCGGCCGCAGCTGGCAGATGTCGACGATCCAGCTGGACTTCAACTTTCCCGAGCGGTTCGACCTCACCTACACCGCCGCCGACGGCAGCAGGCAGCGACCGGTGATGATCCACCGCGCCTTGTTCGGGTCCATCGAGCGGTTCTTCGGCATCCTCACCGAGCATTACGCCGGTGCGTTTCCGGCGTGGGTCGCGCCGGTGCAGGTGGTCGGCATTCCCGTCGCCGATGGCCACATCGAGTATTTGGAAAGCGTTGCCGCGCAACTGCGTTCACGCGGCGTGCGGGTCGAGGTTGACAGCAGCGACGACCGGATGGCGAAAAAGATCGTCAACCACACCAACCAGAAGGTGCCGTTCATGCTGCTGGCCGGTGACCGCGATGTCGACGCGGGCGCGGTGAGCTTCCGATTCGGCGACCGCAGCCAGGTCAACGGGGTGCCTCGCGACGAAGCGGTCGATGTGATCGTCAACTGGATCGAGAGCCGCGAAAATGCCGCGCCCACAGCGGATTTGATCAAGACGGGCACGACGACGTGACCAATGACGACGAACACAGGGTCGTCGACCACGGTGCGGGCGACCCCGACCACCTACAGCGTCTCTGGACGCCGTACCGAATGAGCTATCTCGCCGAGGCGCCGATGAAGGGCGGGTCGGCGGGCTCGACCCAGCCGTTCACCGACATTCCCACGCTCAACGACGAAGACGGCCTGGTGGTGGCCCGCGGCGAACTCGTCTATGTGGTGCTGAACCTTTACCCGTACAACCCGGGGCATTCGATGGTGGTGCCGTATCGGCGGGTGTCCGAGCTCGAGGACCTCAGCGACGAGGAAAGCGGCGAGCTGATGGCGTTCACCCAGAAGGTGATTCGGGTCATCAAGGCGGTGTCGAACCCGCACGGCTTCAACGTCGGGCTCAACCTCGGCAAGTCCGCGGGCGGTTCGCTGGCCGAGCATTTGCACATGCACGTGGTGCCGCGGTGGAGTGGCGACGCGAACTTCATCACGATCATCGGCGGCTCGAAGGTCGTCCCGCAGCTGTTGCGCGAGACCCGCGAACTGCTCGCCGAGGAATGGGCCAGGCAGTCGTGAGCGACTTCTACCTGATGACCCGCGCGGCGTACGAGAAGCTGTCCACGCCGGTGGCCAAGGCGGCGCTGCGCGCGGGCCTGACCCCGGACATCATCACGATCGTCGGCACCGCGGGCACGGTGATCGCGGCCTTGACGCTCTATCCCATCGGGCAGCTGTGGTGGGGTTCCTTCGCGGTCTTCCTCTTCGTCCTTGCCGACATGCTCGACGGCGCCATGGCGCGTCAGCGCGGGGGCGGCACCCGGTTCGGGGCGGTGCTCGACGCGACGTGCGACCGGCTCGCCGACGGCGCGGTGTTCTGCGGACTGGTGTGGTGGGCGGCGTTCGGACTGCGCAGTACTTCGTTGGTCGTAGGGCTGATGATCTGCCTGGTCACGTCGCAGGTGATCTCGTATGTCAAGGCTCGAGCCGAAGCCACCGGGCTGAGCGGCGAGGGCGGGCTCATCGAGCGGCCGGAACGTCTGGTGATCGTGCTTACCGGGGCAGGACTGTCCGGCGTGTCGTTCCTGCACATCCCGTGGCTCCTGCCCGTGGCGGTGTGGATTCTGGCAGTCGCCAGCCTGATCACCCTCGGCCAGCGGGTGCACAGCGTGCGTACTTCGCCGGGTGCGGCCGACCCGATGCGCAAAGCCGAGGACCAACCATGACGACCACCCGCGGCGTGCGCTCCGAGGACAGTCGCTTCTCGCTCGGCGGCCAGCTCTCCGATCTCGGCTACGCCACGGGCTGGCGAGTCGTGCGTGCCATGCCGGAGTTCGTGGCGCGCAACGCTTTCGGTGCCGGGGCCCTCTACGCGTCGCGTAACGGCGGACCCGAGCAGCTGCGTAAGAACCTCGCGCGCGTCATCGGAGCGGCTCCTGACGAGGTTCCCGACGGGCTGATCCGTGCCTCGGTGGCCTCCTACGCGCGGTACTGGCGGGAAGCGTTCCGGCTGCCGTCGATGGACCTCGCCGACGTCGCCCGTCGGCTCGACGAGGTGTTCATCGGAGCCGAGAGGTTCGATGAGGCCAAGGCCGCAGGGCGGGGTGCCGTGCTCGCGCTGCCGCACAGCGGCAACTGGGACATGGCCGGCGTGTGGCTTGTCCACAAGCACGGTACCTTCGCCACCGTCGTGGAACGCCTCAAGCCGGAATCGTTGTTCCGGCGTTTCGTCAGCTACCGGGAAACCCTGGGCTTTGAGGTGATTCCATTGTCGGGTGGGGAGCGACCGCCGTTCGAACTGCTCGCCACGCGCCTGCGCGAGAACAAGTTCGTCTGCCTGATGGCCGACCGCGACCTCACGCGCAACGGTGTCGAAGTCGACTTCTTCGGCGAGCCGACGCGGATGCCGGCCGGACCGGCCAAGCTGGCCATCGCGACAGGGGCCCCGCTCCATCCCGCGCACATCCACTACGACGGCGACGACTGTGTGGTCGCGATCGGCGATGCCCTGGACACATCTTCCGGCGATATCACGGTGGTCACGCAGGCGCTAGCCGACCACTTCGCCAAGAACATCGCCAAACATCCCGAGGACTGGCACATGATGCAGCCGCAGTGGCTGGCCGATCTCTCCGAGGAACGGCAGGCCAGGCTCAGGGGCGAAGCCTGATGCGCATCGGGATGGTGTGCCCGTACTCGTTCGACGTTCCCGGCGGGGTGCAATCCCACGTGCTGCAACTTGCGGAGGTGATGCGCGACCGCGGCCACGATGTCAGCGTGCTGGCGCCGGCGTCGCCGGACGTCGAGCTACCCGACTACGTGGTGTCCGGGGGCAAGGCCGTCCCCATCCCGTACAACGGATCGGTGGCGCGGCTCAGGTTCGGCCCGGCCACGCACCGCAAGGTCAAGCGATGGCTGACCGAAGGCGAATTCGACGTCCTGCATCTGCACGAGCCCAACGCGCCGAGCCTGTCGATGCTGGCGCTGCAGGCCGCGGAGGGCCCCATC
>LZSH01000134.1 GCA_001665255.1 Mycobacteriaceae bacterium 1482268.1
CGGCAAGTGTCATGGGAGACCCGATAATCAGCGCCGCCGCAGGCGAGGAAGGGTACCCGCTGGCCGATGCCGTTGGAGACCACTTCATCTCACGTATGTGCCGGTATTGGGGTGTCGCGCTGGCGGGTTTCCAACGGGGGGAGGTGTCAACGGGGATAGCGCTGCTGCAGGAACTTCAGGCGGAGGCAGAGCATGCGGCGGACTTGTTCCATCTACTTCTCGTCGACATCGCTCTGGCACATGCATTTACCGTGACGGGTCGGTATAGCGAAGCCCGTGCTCGTGCACAAGAGGGTGTCCAAAGAGCCGTCGAACTCGGGCCTTTTCTTGCGCCGTGGGCCTACGCGCCCCTTGCGCAAGCGGCGTTGCTCGAGGGTGATATTGACGCGGCACGCGAAGCGAATGACGTGATGTCGCAAATAATGACATCCCATCCTGAGTTCGGGATCGCCAACGTCACGCCCACTGTGGAATTGGCATTTGTCCGCGGTGACCTCGATTCGGCGCGGCGCCGGGCCGATGAGGCGGTCTCGGTGATGCTGGGTTGGCATCGGGCCCGGGCGTTGATCACGCGGGCACATGTGGCCATCGCCCAGGGCGATCTGGAACAAGGCGAAAGCGATGCCCGGGAGGCCCTCTCCACGGCCCGCGAGGTCGACGCCTTCCAAGTCGCACCCGATGCGGTGGAGATCCTCACCGAAGTGGCTTGCGCCACAGGAAG
>LZSH01000135.1 GCA_001665255.1 Mycobacteriaceae bacterium 1482268.1
CTCGACGAACTCCTGCAGGCGGTCAGCGTAGCTGAGCCACAACATGTTTCGCTCGTGGCCGAGTGATCCGTTGGCCACCCGCCAGCCCTCGTTGAGCGGTCCGACGAGGTTCCCGGCGGGCACCCGCACATCGTTGAAGAACACCTCGTTGAAGTCGAGATCGTCGGAGCCACACGCCGACGCGAACGGTCTGCGCGCCACGCCTGCCATGTCGGTGGGGATCATCAGTGCGCTGATGCCTTTGTGCTTCGGGGCGTCAGAATCGGTTCGCACGAAAGCCAACAACACGTCCGCGTCGTGCGCCCCAGACGTCCACACCTTCTGCCCGTTGACCACGAAGTGGTCTCCGTCACGCACCGCCCTGGTCCGCAGCGACGCGAGATCAGAGCCCGCCCCCGGTTCGCTCATGCCCAGCGCCGCGGTGATCTCCGCACGGAGAATCGGTATCGCCCACTTCTGCTGCTGATCCTCGGTTCCGTAGGAGATCAGCGACGCGGCAATAATCCCGACGCCTTGCGGGTTGTAGGTCTGGTACACCCGTCGCCGAGAGAGTTCGAGTTGATACGCGTACTGCTGCAGAATCGTCGCGTTGCGACCCCCGAACCGGGGAGAATTCCCGGGCACCAGCCAGCCGTTGTCGAACATCAACCGCTGCCAGCGACGGGCCCACGTGGGAACGTGGCTGCTCGACCATGAGCGATCCAGCGCCTCGGCTTCCGACGGCAAATGCTCGTCGAGGAAGGCAACGAACTCGGCGCGAAACACTTCGACGTCGGCGTCAAATGTCAGCTGCACGCGACTCCCAGCTGGTCCGCAACGAGATGGAAGGACTTCCATCATGAATAGGATGAGAATAGTATTCTCATGTTGAGAAAGTTACAATCTCCGACACGTTGGCCGCGAGGGGGTCGAGGACCGCAATGGCAAGGCGTTCTCCGGTACAGTCAGTTCATGTTCTCACCAACCGGCAAGCATCTGAGCCGCCGGTGACGAGTCCCAGCGAAGAGCCCGCCTGGAAGCAGCGCGCGGTCGAGCGGTCGATAAAGACAGCCAAGCTGCGGGCCGCGCAACGGGTTCAGCGATTCCTCGACGCCGCCCAGGCCATCATCATCGAAAAGGGCAGCACGGACTTCACCGTCCAAGAGGTCGTTGACCGCTCTCGTCAGTCCCTTCGCAGCTTCTACCTGCAGTTCGACGGCAAGCACGAACTGCTGCTCGCGCTGTTCGAGGACGCGCTGAGCCGGTCGGCCGACCAGATTCGGGCCGCAACCGCCAGCCACGACGATCCGATGGAACGGCTAAAGGTCGCCATCCAGCTGCTTTTCGAGTCTTCGCGGCCGGATCCGGCAGCGAAACGGCCGCTGTTCACAGACTTCGCCCCACGCTTGCTGGTATCGCATCCATCCGAGGTCAAGATCGCGCACGCGCCGCTGCTGGCCCTGCTCACGGAGCTGATGGAAGACGCGGCGGCCGCCGGAAAGCTGCGTCCGAGCATCAACCCCAAGCGCATGGCGGCGATGACGATGCAAACCGTCATGTTCAATGCACAGTCCGCTGGTGACAGCGACGACGAGGCGGGCCATCCCATCACCGCCGACGAGGTGTGGGATTTCTGCTCGCAGGGGTTCGCCGGCTAGCCGAGAATTACGTTCTCCTAGCCGAAGAACTCGGCTTACACTTGGCGCTGTGCCTGATCTCTGGACCGACCTGCTCGACTGCCTCCACCTCGAGCGGGCGCCGGCGGACAGCCCAGCATTGACGCCGAAGGCCGCCGTCTTTACCGGCCGCAACCAGCACCTCGAATACCACCGGCTGTTCGGTGGCCAGCTGCTGGGCCAGCTCATCCAGTCCGCCCACCTGATGTGCCCCGACAAGGCCGTCAAGTCGCTACACACCGTGTTCGCCCGGGAGGGCCGTGCCGACGAGCCGGTGTCGTATGAGGCAGTCGTGCACCACGAGGGCCGCTCCTTCGCGACGCTGACGGTGACGGGCCGCCAGCCCAGCCGTGGCGTGCTGGCCACAAGCTCGATCTGCATGCACGTCACCGAGGAGGGGCCCGAGCATCAAGACGTCGCCGACGTCCCACCGGTACTCGGTGCCGAAAATCGCCTCGCACTTGACCTCATCCCGTGGGAGACGCGTGCCGTCGACGATCTCAACGCCACCACCACAGGTCCGCCGGAGTTCGAATTCTGGATGCGCACACCGGAAGTCGACCCCGCGTTGGGTCCCGCCCTCGCGGCGTATGCGACCGACCTCACCCTGATCGGAACCGCGCTGCGGCCGATGGCCGGCCTTGGCCAACGCGGCAACGGCACGCAGTTCACCTCGGCGGTCACCACGCACACACTGTGGTTTCACCGACCGTTTAGCACCGACGAATGGTTGCTCTTGCGCCAGCACAGCCCACTGCTCGCCCATGGCCGATGCTTCGGCCGCGGCGATCTCCTGACCGAGAGCGGCGTGCTCGTCGCGTCTTACGCTCAGGAGGCTCTGCTGAGGGTCGGGAGGTGAGCCCCAGGCAAAAGAGAAGGTTGTTCTACTAAGCGGAGA
>LZSH01000136.1 GCA_001665255.1 Mycobacteriaceae bacterium 1482268.1
CTGAGAACGCCGTCGCGACTATATGTACGTCGCGACGCTCTCAGGCTGACGTTCTGTCCGCACACATTTCGCGTCCCCGGCCCACCGGCGCGCTGCGCCGGTTTAGGATGTGCGATGTAATCAGGCGGGCGAAGGAATCTGGTGAGATTCCAGAACGGTCGCGCCACTGTGACAGTCAGACCCGACGGCCGCCGTCGACGTTCGAACTGGGACGCGAAATCCCGGAGAGGAAATCACCCATGACGTCTCCCGAGGCACGCAAGAGCGCAGCGCCTGCCCTGGACATCTCGGCGGCAAAGGCGGTCGTCTGGCTGTCGGCAACGGCGTTCCTTGCCCTGCTGGTGCTGTACTTCGTCGGCCTGGATCAAGGTGCGACATCGGTCTTCGGCGCCAACACCTCGGTGCACGAGTTCGTGCACGACGCGCGCCATCTGCTCGGCTTCCCCTGCCATTAGTTCCAGCCGTCAAGCTATGGAAAAACGAATAATCGGGCGCGGCCTGCTGGCCGGGGCAATCGCGAGCGTCGCGGCATTCGTCTTCGCCCGAACCTTCGTCGAACCGGTGATCGACCGGGCGATCGCCTTCGAGGAATCCCAAGCGGGCGGCCACGACCACGGGGTTGAGCTGTTCACCCGCGGTGTGCAGGCCAACATCGGCATGGGTTTCGGCGTGCTGGCGTTCGGAGTGGCGATGGGCGCACTGTTCGCGGTGGTCTTCTGTGTGGCCTATGGGCGGGTCGGCAACCTGTCACCGCGCCTGCTGTCCGTGCTGCTGGCAGGCGGAATGTTCCTGTCGCTCTACGTGATTCCGTTCCTGAAATACCCGGCGAGCCCGCCCGCCGTGAGCCTTGAGGAGACGATCCGCCAGCGCACCCTGCTGTATCTGATGATGGTTGTGATGTCGGCTGTGCTGCTCGGCGCTGCGGTATGGCTGGGCAGCCATCTGCTTGAACGCTTCGGCACGTGGAGCGCGTCGCTCCTCGCCGGAGCGGCTTATGTGGCAGCCGTCGCGGTCGTGATGGCGGTGCTGCCGACCATCGATGAGACGCCCGACGGGTTTCCCGCCGACGTGCTCTACGAGTTCCGGCTGTATTCGCTGGGCACCCAATTAGTCCTGTGGGCCATCATCGCGGTGGTGTTCGGCTCCCTGGTGCACAGGCTGCTGGATGAGCGGCAGCGCAAGCAGTCGTACATCTCGGCATGAGTGAGGTCGTCCGGCTGACACTGGTGTCGCATGCCATGACCGACGCGATGTCGGCTGGCCGATTCCCCACCGACGAACCGCTGAACTCGGTGGGGCACCGCCAGGCCGACACCTCGCTGGACCTCGGTGTCGCCGACAGCGCGTTCTGCGGGCCCGAGAAGCGCACCAGGCAAACTGCGGAATTGCTTGGGTTGCAAGCGAATATCGATCACCGGCTGGCCGATCTGGACTGCGGCCGATGGCGCGGTGACGTCCTCGGCGGTGTACGGCCAGCGGACCTCGCCATCTGGCTGACCGACCCGGCCAGAGCGCCGCACGGCGGCGAGTCGGTCGTCGATCTGGTCAATCGGGTGCGCGACTGGATGGACAGCTTGACTACGCGCCGCGGCAGGTTGGTCGCCGTCACGCATCCCGCGATCGTCCGCGCTGCGATCCTGGTCGCACTGGACGCGCCCGCGAAATCGTTCTGGCGCATCGACGTCGCACCCGTCAGCCGGACCGTCATGCACTTCCGCGGTCATGCGTGGAACTTACGCTGCTCCAAGTGAATTCAGCTAAACGGGTATCAGGTCGAACGTCTGGTGCACGATCGACAACAGCCAGCCCGCCGCGGTCTGACTGCGGAACTTCGGCCAGTTCAACTGGAAACTGACCACATAGGGTTGCCCGGTCCGGTCGACGGCGTACCAGCTGAATGTCAAGTCGCCGGGCAGGTTTCCGCCCTTGGCGCCGATGTAGGGCCACTTCGCGCGGTCCAGGTCGATGCCGGGAATCGCCGACAGGATCTGCTTCACCGGAGCGGCCGCGCCAACCGCTGATGCCTGCAGCGCCGCATGCACGCGGCAGATGTCGGCGGCTGAGCCGTACCACTCCGCGCCGATGTCCGAGGCCGGGACGTGGGTGCGCTCGGGATCGGGATCGTAGGGCCGGGCATCGGTCTCCTTGAACAACCGCGCCCGGCCTGCCTGCGACGACGAGACCTGTTGCCACTGTTCGCGCAGGTTCGGCTTGCCCCAACCTATCGAGAACAACTCGTGCGTGGTCGGGAACGGCGTCATGCTGGCGGGATCATGGTGTCCGGCGGAGGCCAGAGCACGCTCGACGGCGCCGGCACCGAGCCGGTTGATCAACAGGTCAGTGGCCATGTTGTCGCTGGCGGAGATCATCTGCTGCGCCGCGGTGCGCACCGACACTGTGGTGCCGTCCGGAACCTCGTCGAGGCCGGCCGCTCCGACGGCCTTGCCTTCCTTGGTGACCCTCAGCTGATCTTCCCACGTGACGGAGCCGTCCTTGACCGCATTCGAAACCGCCAGCAGCACATACAGTTTGAAGATCGAGGCCAACGGCAATGACAGGTCGGTGTTGGTGCCCGCGACCAGGGAGCACTTCCCGTTGTGGACCTTCGACACCTGGTAGGAGTACTTCGCCCCGGTCTTGGCGATCTCGGTGTCGATGTCCTGCCACGACTTGATGACCGGTGGCACCAGCGACACGTCGAACCGGTCCACCAGGCCGGCGTCGTTCGTGCGCAGCTCGATGGTCTGCGGTACCTGATAGGACGTCAGCACGTGAAGCGTGGCGTGCCCGGCGCCGATGTCCAGATCGGTCAGCGTGAACGGGCGGTCCCACCAGATCTTGTCCATGGTGACGCCGACGTCGTCCATGATCTCCGGCGCGGCCAGGGTGCGGATCCCATTGGGCCCGATCGGCCAGTCCGAGTTGAGCATGTCCATGATCTGCTTGGCGCGCAGACCCTGGGGAGTGTTGGTATCGATGCGGATGCTTTGCGCGGCGCCGGCAGGCCCGGCTGGTCCAGCATCGGCGCATCCGCAAGCCAGGGCGACGACCAGCGTGACGACGACCGACAACGTGGTCGCCCAGCGGCGCGCCCTGCTCGCGTCAGGCCTTGGCGTCGGTCCCCGCAACGTCCAGTACAACCTCGAACTCAAGCAGCGACGCTCCGGTGGCGACCGGATTGGCCCGCTGGCCGGCATGCGCTTCGACGGCGGGACCGGTCGCCCAGGCCTGGAACGCCTCCTCGGACTCCCAATGCGTGACGACGAAGTAGCGGTCTTCGCCCTTGACCGGCCGCAGCAGCTGAAAGCCGAGGAAGCCGGGCTGGTTGTCGACGGCGTGGGCACGGTGGGCGAACCGCTTCTCCAGCTCGGGACCGGCGTCCGGCGGGACCTCGATTGCGTTGATCTTCACCACAGGGTTCTGGCTGGGCATGCGGTCAAGGCTACCGCCTGCGCAGAATGCCGCCGCGGCACCTAGGGTTCGAGAAATGAAGCAGCGGCTCGACGACTTCTTCGAGCTGTCGGCGCGTCAATCAACCGTTACCGCAGAGATCCGCGGCGGCGTCGTCACCTTCATCGCGATGGCCTACATCGTGGTGCTGAATCCGATCATCCTGTCCGAGGCCCAGGATGTCGACGGCAACAGCTTGGCTTTCGCGCAGGTGTCCGCCGCGACATCGCTCGCTGCAGGCGTCATGACGATTTTGTTCGGCCTGATCGCGCGGCTGCCGTTCGCGTTCGCGGCAGGATTGGGCATCAACTCGTTCCTCGCAACGACGGTTGTCGGCACGCTCAGCTGGCCCGAAGCCATGGGCCTCGTGGTGATCAACGGCATCATCATCGTGGTGCTGGCGGCCACGGGTCTTCGCACCTTGATCTTCGACGCCGTGCCGATGCCGCTGAAACTCGCGATCACGGCGGGCATCGGCGCATTCATCATCTTCATCGGGCTGGTCGATGCGGGATTCATCAGTTCGACGGGGGAGCCCTCGCCGCCTGTCGGCCTCGGCTCGGGAGGTGCCGGATCGATCAACACGGTTCCGACCCTGGTTTTCGTGTTCACGCTGCTGCTCACATGCATTCTCGTCGTCCGACAGGTTCGCGGCGCAATCTTCATCGGCCTGGTCGTGGGCACCGTGCTCGCAGTGGTGATCGAGGCCATGTGGCACCTCGGGTCGGCAGTCGAGCATCCGGGCGGATGGAGCCTGTCGGTGCCGACCCTGTCCGGCTCGCCGTTCGCCCTTCCCGACGTGTCGCTGGTCGGGGCGGTCAGCTTGGACAGCTTCGGCCGCATCGGCATCCTGGCGGCAGTGATGCTGGTATTCACCCTCGTCTTCGCCAACTTCTTCGATGCAATGGGCACCTTCACCGGATTGTCGCGCGAGGTGGGCGTCGCCGACGACCGGGGAACCTTCCCGCGGCTGCGCTCGGCGCTCATCGTCGAGGGCGCCGGTGCCGTGGTCGGCGGTGCGACATCGTCGTCGTCGAATACCGTCTTCCTCGAGTCGGCGGCCGGCATCCAGGAGGGGGCGCGAACCGGCTTGGCCAACCTGGTCACCGGGCTGCTGTTCTTCGCGGCGATGTTCGTGACCCCGCTGGCGTCGATCGTGCCAACGGAGGTGGCAGCGGCTGCGCTGGTCGTCGTCGGCGTGATGATGTTCTCGCATCTTCGCGACGTCGACCTGTCGGAATTCTCGGTCGCAGTGCCGGTGGTGTTGACCGTGGCGATCATGCCGCTGTCCTTCTCGATCGCCAACGGAATCGGCATCGGCTTCATCGCGTGGGTCATTATTCGCTCGGCGGCGGGGAAGGCTCGCGAAATCAGCGCGCTGCTCTGGGTCGTCGCAGCGGGCTTCCTGGTCTATTTCGGCCGCGGCTGGATCGAATCACTGATTGGCATGTGACCGCATGCGCCACCAATTCCTCACGCCTCGAGGAGGTCACGGCGAGCCGATCGTGCTCGTGCATGGCCTGATGGGTCGCGGCAGCACCTGGTCACGGCAGTTGCCATGGCTGACCCGGCACGGCGAGGTGCACACCTACGACGCGCCGTGGCACCGCGGTCGCGATGTCGCCGACCCGTACCCGATCAGCACCGAGCGCTTCGTCGACGACCTCGGTCACGCGGTGGCGTCGCTGGGCAGGCCCGCGATTCTCGTCGGCCACTCGATGGGCGGGCTGCACTCCTGGTGCCTCGCCGCGACGAAGCCCAGGTTGGTGTCGGCGCTCGTCGTCGAGGACATGGCGCCGGATTTCCGAGGCCGCACCACGGGGCCGTGGGAGCCGTGGCTGCACGCGCTGCCCGTCGAATTCACTTCTGCGCAACAGGTTTACGACGAATTCGGGCCGGTGGCCGGCCAATACTTTCTCGAAGCGTTCGACCGTACGACGACCGGTTGGCGGCTGCACGGGCACACGAAAGTCTGGATCGACATCGCCGCGGAGTGGGGCACGCGGGACTACTGGGCGCAATGGCGCGAGGTGCGCGCGCCTGCTCTGCTCATCGAGGCCGGCAACTCGGTGACGCCGCAGGGGCAGATGCGGCAGATGGCCGAAACCGGCCACAGGGCAACGTATCTGCACGTGCCTGGCACCGGCCATCTGGTCCACGACGAACGTCCGGAGGTCTACCAGGAGGCGGTGGAGTCGTTCCTATCGCCGCTCGCCGGTCGCCCCTGACGCAGGCCAGAACGGCTGCTTCTCAAAGCGTGTGCGGATCGCGTCTACGTCGTGCGCGATGCGGAACCCGTCACGGTCGTCCTCGAACAGCCCTCTGGACACGCTGGAGCGATGCGCGGCCCAGCTCAGCGAGCCTGCCACCACGAATGGCGCGATCAGGATCAGAAAGGTCATTGCCGTAGTCATGGCAGTAATACTTCGCAGGAAAATATCCCGCCAACAGTGGCAGCAGTGACACGTTGCGTTAAGATGCTGCCATGACCATCGAGAAGGTGTCGGTGCTGGTGCTCGACCGCCTGGCCGTCTTCGAATTCGGAGTGATCTGCGAGGTTTTCGGGATCGACCGGTCGGACGACGGGGTCCCGAACTTCGACTTCAAGGTGTGCGGGCCGGAGCCCGGCAAGCCGGTCCGGACGTCGGTGGGCGCGTCGCTTCTCCCGGACCATGGCCTCGACGACCTCATCGGCGCGGACCTTGTTGCGATCCCCGCGATCGGTGGATCCGACTATCTGCCCGAGGCACTGAAGGCGGTCAAGGCCGCGGCCGACGCCGGCGCGACCGTCCTGACCGTATGTTCGGGCGCCTTCGTCGCGGGTGAAGCGGGACTACTGGACGGGCGGTCGTGCACCACGCATTGGATGCATGCCGATGAGCTTGCTCGGCGCTTCCCGACCGCCCGGGTGGACCGCAACGTGCTGTTCGTCGACGACGGCAACCTGATCACGAGTGCGGGCACCGCGGCGGGCATCGACGCATGCCTGCACCTTGTGCGTCGCGAACTCGGCAGCGAGATCACCAACAAGATCGCGCGTCGCATGGTGGTGCCGCCGCAGCGCGACGGCGGCCAGCGGCAGTACATCGACCAGCCGATCCCCGTTCGATGTTCGGAAAGGTTTGCGCCGCACTTAGATTGGATCCTGGCCAACCTGGACAAGCCGCATACGGTGGCCACGCTCGCGCGCCGCGCGAACATGTCGGCGCGCACGTTCGCGCGACGCTTCGTCGACGAGACCGGCACCACACCGATGCAGTGGGTGACCGACCAGCGGGTGCTCTACGCCAGGCGGCTGCTCGAAGAAAGCGATATGGACATCGACCAGATCGCTGATCGGTCGGGCTTCGGCACCGCAACGCTCCTGCGCCACCACTTCCGGCGGATCATCGGCGTGACGCCGTCGGACTACCGCCGCAGCTTCGCCTGCAGCGCGGGCGATGCCTGCGCCTAGCGAATTCAGCTGGGCGCCGAGGCGTATACCCGCCACCGGCCCGGCACTCCCTTGAGGTCGTGCTCACCGCGCTCGGTGAACAATTGTCCTGACCCCGTGACGATCTCGCGCACGGTCGAGGACACCAGCACCTCGCCGGGTCCCGCGAGCGCCGCGACGCGCGCCGCTATGTGTACGGCCATTCCTGCGATGTCGGCGCCACGCATCTCGACCTCCCCCGCGTGTACCCCGGCTCGTATCTCGATGCCGAGCGGGCGGACGGCCTCCGCAAGCGCCTCAGCGCACTCGAGCGCCAGGCTGGGACTGGTGAACGTCGCGACGAAGCCGTCACCGGCGGTGTTCACCTCACGGCCGCGGAACCGCCCCAGTTCAAGGCGCACGATGCGGTCGTGGTTGTCGAGAAGGTCGCGCCAACGAAGGTCGCCGAGTTCGGCCGCATGCCGCGTCGATCCGACGATGTCGGTGAAAAGGATTGTGGTGAGCACACGTTCGGCTGCGAAGCCGCGCACGCCGGTGACGAACTCCTCGATCTCGTTGAGTATTGGGCCGGAGTCGCCGACCCAGTGCAACGCATCCGAACCCGGCAGTTCGACATAGCGGGATCCGGCGATGTGTTCGGCGAGGTACCTGCCGTGTCCGACCGGGACGAACGAACACTCGTCCCGATGCAGGATCAGCGTGGGAGCCGAGATGCGCGCGAGCTTGTCGCGTTCATCGGCCGCGGTCAGCACCTCACTGACCGCACGCGCCATGCTCGGCGACGCCGCCCGGTTTCCGGCCACGTCCCACCACGCGCGGAACGCATCGTCGCGCGCCATGCTGGGCGCGATCAGTTCCAGAAGGTCGAAGCCGTGCTCGAGCGCGTCTGGGTCGGTCATGACCGTCCGGGCCGGCTCGACGGCCCTCAATTCGTAGCCGGCTTCATAGTCGGGCGCCCGCATTACCCGGGCCGCGCCGTTGACGATCACTATGCTGCGAACCCGCTCGGGATAGTCGGCGGCCAGGGCGAGTCCGGTCATCACGGTAAAACCGAATCCCAAAAGGGTTGCTTTGAGAGATCCGACTGCGTCCATCACTGCGATGGCGTCCTGCGCCCAGTACTCGGGGCTCATGGCGCCGTCGGTCGGGATGCGCGACGAAAGCCCAATTCCGCGCTGATCGAATCGGATCACCCGGGCAAACGACGCGAGGCGGCGATGAAAGCGGTACAGCGATGGCTCCGAATCGATCGAATCGATCGAGATCATTGGTCCGGGCAACACCAGCAGGTCGGGACCATCGCCGAGAACCTGGTAGGCGATGTCCATGTCGCCGCACTTGGCGTAGCGGGTTCGAGGAGCCTGCGCCACCGCCTCAGGCTAGCGATTCGCCCTCGCCTGCAAGGGCGAAACGACCGTCGGCCGTCTGCTCCACCAGCCCGTCGACAAGCAGTGAGACCAGCGCGCGGTCGCGCTGCGCGGTGTCGGTCAGCCAGGCGACGTCCAGTTCGGCACGTGTGACGGGAGAGTTGTTGCCGCGCAGCACATCCAGTAGACGCCCACGCACCTGCCGGTCGGTGCCCGCGTAGCGCTGAACTCGCCGCTGCGGCGTCGTCGAGGCCGGATGGCCCGCCGACCGCCATGTGCATACGCTCAGCGGACAGAGGCCGCAGCGCGGCGACCGTGCCGTGCACACCGTCGCGCCCAGCTCCATCAGCGCGACCGAGAACCGCGGTGCGTCAGCGCCTTTCGGCAGGAGCGCGTCGACGTCTTCGAGGTCGCGCGTCGACGATGACGCGGCGGCGTCGGCGCGACCGTGTACCGCGCGGGCCACCACCCGGCGTACGTTCGTATCGACGACCGGCACCCGCTGCTGGTAGGCGAAGCACGCGACGGCGCGCGCTGTGTATGTGCCGATTCCCGGCAGCGACAGCAACGTCTCGACATCCGAGGGCACCACGTCGTCGTGCTCGTGCGCGATCACGATGGCGCATTCGTGCAGCCGCTTCGCCCGCCGCGGGTAGCCCAGCTTGCCCCACGCACGGAGGACGTCTGCCGCGTTCGCCGCTGCGGTAGCCGAGGGGGTGGGCCAGCGCGCCACCCACTCCAGCCAGATCGGCTCGACGCGCGCCACCGGCGTCTGCTGCAGCATGAACTCGCTGACCAACACCTGCCACGGCGTCACGCCCGGCCTGCGCCACGGCAGGTCTCGCTGCTCGCGTTCGTACCAAGCCAGTAGCTCGGTCGGATCGATCATGACGGCCTCAGGCAGAATGACGGCCATGCCCAACACGAACCCGGCGACAGCATGGAAGGCACTCAAGGAGGGTAACGAGCGATTCGTCGCCGGAAAGCCCGAACATCCGAGTCAGAGCATCGAGCACCGGACGGCGCTCGCCGAGGGGCAGAAGCCCACAGCTGTGCTCTTCGGGTGCGCCGATAGTCGGGTGGCCGCGGAGATCATTTTCGACCAGGGTCTGGGCGACATGTTCGTGGTGCGCACCGCCGGCCACGTCATCGATTCCGCGGTGCTCGGCTCGATCGAGTTTGCAGTCACGGTGCTCAACGTGCCGCTGATCGTGGTGCTCGGCCACGACAGCTGCGGGGCGGTGAAGGCGACTGTTTCGGCGCTCGACGGCGGCGAGGTACCTCCGGGCTACGTACGTGACGTGGTCGAACGGGTCACACCCTCGATCCTGCTGGGCCGACGCGACGGCCTGAACCGAGTCGATGAACTCGAGGCCAGGCACGTCATCGAGACCGCCGCCCAACTGCGCGCCCGGTCGACCGCGATCGCCGAACGGCTCGACGCAGGCACCGTCGCGATCGCCGGTGTCACCTATCACCTGGCCGACGGTCGGGCCGTCTTGCGGCATCATCTGGGGGACATCGGCGAAGGCTAACGGGCCGACACGCCGGTCCACCTCGGACGATTGTGCGTGACCTGGCCTTACCGTGAGTCTGTGCTGGATCTAGAGCCGCATGGCCCACTACCCACCCAGATTTACTGGCGCCGCAGGGCACTTGCGTTGGGCATCGCGGTCCTGGTCGTCGGAGTCGTCGCCGCAATCGTGGTCATGGTCGTCATGAGCACCTCCGGCGGCGAGACGAAGAACGCCGAAAAGCCAACGCCCGCACCGGCAGCCGCCCCGACACCGCTTCCCGGCGAGAACCCCGCGGTCAAGACGCCGATCGTGCCGCCAGCGGCCGTCAACGCTCCGGCCCCCACTCCGACCCCGACGGCCGCGGTTGTGCCGCCGCCGGTGCTGAAGGAGGGCGACGACTGCCCCGACTCCACCCTGGCCGTCAAAGGTGTCACCAGCCAGCCGGAGTACGTCGTGGGCGATCAGCCGAAGTTCACCATGGTCGTCACCAACATCGGCTTGGTGGCCTGCAAGCGCGACGTCGGAGCGGCGGTGCTCGCCGCGTACGTCTACGGTCTGGACAACACGCGGCTGTGGTCCAACCTGGACTGCGCGCCGTCGAACGAGACCCTGGTCAAGACGTTCAACCCCGGTGAGCAGGTCACCACCGAGGTGACGTGGACCGGTATGGGCTCAGCGCCCAACTGCCCGCTGCCGCGCCAGCCGATCGGGCCTGGGACCTACAACCTGATGGTCCAGCTGGGCAATCTGCGGTCGGCGACGGTGCCGTTCGTCCTGGCTCAGCCGGCGCCACAGCCCGGGCCACCGGCAGATGGCGCCCCCGCGCCCCAGCAGGCGCCCGCACCCGCGGGCTAAGCCAATCGGTCGGCGATCGTCGACTCCGCCAGCTGCGACAAACCCTCGCGGATATGGCGGGCCCACATCGAGCCGATGCCTTCGACCGATTGCAGGTCGCTCGCGCTGGCGGCCAACAGGCCCTGCAGCGATCCGAACGACCGCACCAGCAGGTCGACGTGGGCGAACTGCAGGCGCGGGATTCCCGCCATCGCCCGGTATCCGCGCGAGCTCATCGCCGAGTCCTGTGCTTCAGCCGTCGACGGATAACCGAAAACCCTTGCCAACGTGGTGAAGTCGAGTAGCTCGGTGTCGGACAGGCCATCGAGTTCCTCGAGCGTCGCGGTCACCTGCGCGGGGGTCGGTGGGTCAGGGTTGGCGTGGTAATCGCGCACGATCAGCTCGCGGGCGGTGTCGTTGTCGCCGACGAGTTCCTCCAGCTGGAGCTTCAACTGACGCCCGTCGGTACCGAGTTCCACGACGTCGGCATCGATTTCGAGGCTGATCCTGCGGACCATCTCCAGTCGTTGCACGACCGTCATCACGTCGCGCAGCGTGACGAAGTCCTCGATCTCGGCGGTCGACAGCTGCCTGCTCACCTCGTCGAGACGGGACTTGTACCGCTCGAGTGTGTCGATGGTCTGGTTGGCACGCGACAGAATCGTCGCGGAGTCGGGCACCACGTGCCGCTCGCCCGCGACGTATACGGTCACGATGCTCATCGAATGACTCACCGACACAACGGGATACCCGGTTTGAACCGCGGTGCGTTCGGCTGATCTGTGCCGGGTGCCCGATTCGTCGGTCGGGATGGACGGGTCGGGCACCAGTTGGACGTTCGCCCGCAAAATCCGGGTACCGTCGCTCGACAGCACGACCGCGCCGTCCATCTTCGACAGTTCACGCAGACGGGTCGGAGCGTAGGCGACGTCCAGCGAGAAGCCGCCGTCGCAGATGGTCTCGACGCTGTCGTCGTATCCGAGCACGATCAGTGCGCCGGTGCGGCCGCGCAGGATGCGCTCGAGGCCGTCGCGCAGCGCCGTGCCGGGGGCGAGCCTGCCGATCGTTTCGCGCAGAGTCGGACGGGCGAGTTGCACCACGTTGCGACGTCTGGACTTCACGGCCATGGCCCCTCCTCGGAGCGGCCGCCCTTCACGCTGCTGCTGATCTCTGTCAGCACCCTCATGGCAGCGGTGATGTTGTCGGCCGCTATCGCCCGTAAGCCTATCGGCACCGTTTTCACACCGGGCGGAACTACCGCACACGTGAATCCGAGTCGGGCGGCCTCGGCCAGGCGCCGCTCCATGCCGCTGACCCTGCGCAGGTCGCCAGCCAGACCGACTTCGCCAATGGCGACGGTGGTCGTCGGCAGGGGCAGGTCGGCGTAGGCGGATGCGATGGCCATCGCGACGGCGAGGTCCGACGAGGGGTCTGTCAGCCGCATCCCGCCGACCGTCGACAGGTAGATGTCGCATTGCGCGACCCTCAGGTGGGCCCGCTTCTCCAGCACCGCGGCGATCATCGCGGCGCGCGCGGAGTCGATACCGCTGACCGCGCGTCGGGGCGACGACGTCGTCGGAACGGCTATCAAAGCCTGCACCTCCCCGATGAGGGGACGCTTGCCGTCGAGCGACACGGTCACCGCGGTGCCCGAAACCGGGGCCGGGCGTTGGTCGAGGAATAACCCGGAAGGGTCGGCGATGCACTCGATTCCGTTGTCGTGCAACATGAAACAGCCGACCTCGTCGGCGGCGCCGAACCGGTTCTTGACGCCGCGCACCATGCGCAGCGACGACGTCTTGTCGCCCTCGAAGTGCAGCACGACGTCGACAAGATGCTCCAGTGACCGCGGCCCGGCGATCGCGCCGTCCTTGGTGACGTGGCCGACCAGAATGATCGCGACCCCGGTGGTCTTCGCCGTCATCGTCAGTGCCGTCGTCACCGCGCGCACCTGGGTGACGCCGCCGGTCACCCCGTCGGCTTCGGTCGTCGACATCGTCTGCACCGAATCCACCACCACCAGCGTCGGTTTGACTTCGTCGATGTGGCCCAGAGCGGTCTGCAGATCGGATTCGGCGGCCAGATAGACCTCATCGTGGTGGCAGCCGGTGCGCTCGGCGCGCATCCGGATCTGGCCCGCGGACTCCTCGCCGGACAGATACAGCGCCCGGCGCCCGGCCTCGGCCCAGCGGTGCGCCACCTCGAGCAGCAGCGTCGACTTGCCGACGCCGGGATCACCGGCGAGCAGCGTGACCGAGCCGGGAACAATGCCGCCGCCGAGTACGCGGTCCAGCTCGCTGACACCGGTCTGATAGTGCCTGGTGCTGCCAGGATCGATGGAGCTAATCGGAACGGCGGGCGTCGTGGGCGCCACCGCGCGCCGAATCGCCGAGCCGTTGACAGCGGCCAGCACAGCTACTTCGTCGACCGTCCCCCAGGTGCCGCAGTCGGGGCAGCGGCCCACCCACTTCGCGGTGACGTGGTGGCACTCCGAACAGCGGTATTGCGAACGTGCCTTGGCCACGGTGCGACGGTATCGGGCACCGGTGACAGATTCGGTCAGATCCTCTAGTGGTGACCGCTCGTGTCGCCGGGCTCGTCGTGGGACGCGTCGCCGGCCGGGTCGCGGCGCGGCGCCTCACCCGCCGAGAGCGGCACGGGAACCGTGAGCTGGCCCGCCTTCTGGAAGTTGAAGGTGAAGTTGTAGGTCAGGCCGTTCGTGATGGGCTTGCTGAGGACGACTTTGGCCTTTGCCGCGTCCGCGGTCCCGGCCTGCTCGAGTGCTTCGATCTGGCCGTCGGGCTGGCCAACGACGAGTACGTCTCCTGCGGGAAGCGACGTGTCACCGGACAGCGACACCGTGCCGAAATCGGACGTTATCGACGTCAGCTTGTCGGCGCTGTCGGGAGATTGGTTGGAAGCGACGAACAGCAACTCCACTTCGGTGCCCGGCTGTACGTAATCCGACTTCTGCGGGGCCCGCAGGAACACGTTGCGCAGCGTGAGGTCGCCGACCGTTGCTGCGGTGCCGTTGACCGCCGCCTGCTGGGTGGCAGTCTGGGAGATCTGTCCGGCGCTGCAGCCGGAGAGGGTGACAGCAGCCAGCGCACATGCCGCCAGCACCACGGTTGCGCCGGAACGGCGGGACTTGAAGCGGTTCACCCAGAAGCCTCCTGCTCGGCCGGATCTGTTCGACTATGCACAGTAGTAGGTGGTGGTTGGCGACGGTAGCGGAGGTGTCGACGTCAGCTGTCGCGTTTGCCGCGAAGCATCCACAGGCACGTGAGAGGGGCCGCGGGGCGGTCGCTGGCGCTGCGCCGCCTTGCACGGAATCGTCACCCTGTCAACCCCTACCCTTCACCTGCGATGCCCCTGACCTGCACCGTTGTGCGGCACGTGTCAGGGCCCCGTGTTAGCATGGAGTATCGAAAGGGGCTCGAAACAGATGATTTTCAAGGTCGGAGACACCGTTGTCTATCCACACCACGGTGCTGCGTTGATCGAGGCGATCGAAACCCGAACCATCAAAGGCGAACAAAAAGAATATCTCGTCTTGAAGGTCGCCCAGGGAGACCTCACAGTCCGAGTCCCAGCCGAGAACGCCGAGTACGTCGGCGTGCGCGACGTGGTCGGTCAGGAAGGCCTCGACAAGGTTTTCCAGGTGCTTCGCGCCCCCCACACAGAAGAGCCGACCAACTGGTCGCGCCGCTACAAGGCCAACCTCGAGAAGCTGGCTTCCGGCGATGTGAACAAGGTTGCCGAGGTCGTTCGCGACCTGTGGCGCCGCGATCAGGAGCGCGGCCTGTCCGCAGGCGAGAAGCGGATGCTGGCCAAGGCACGGCAGATCCTGGTCGGCGAACTCGCGCTCGCCGAAAACACCGACGACGCCAAGGCCGAGACCATCCTCGACGAGGTTCTGGCCGCCGCGTCCTGACCGCATGAGCACGGTCGCCGTTGTCCCGGCCGCAGGGTCCGGGGAGCGGTTAGCCGCAGGCGCGCCCAAGGCGTTCGTCAATCTGCATGGTCGGCCCATGCTGGAGCACGCGCTCGGCGGGCTGCGTGACTCCGGCGTCATCGACACCGTGGTGGTGGCCGTGCCCCCCAACCGCACTGACGAGGCCAAGCTGGTGTTCGGCGGCGATGCCGTCATCGTCGCGGGCGGCTCGGATCGCACAGAATCGGTCCGGCTCGCCCTCGCCGCGGCGGGCGACGCCGAATTCGTTCTCGTCCATGACGCCGCGCGTGCTCTCACCCCGCCATCGCTGATCGTGCGGGTAGTGACGGCGCTCAAGGACGGCCATCCCGCCGTAGTGCCAGCACTACCGGTCTGCGACACCATCAAGGCCGTCGACGCCAACGGCGTCGTGCTCGGCACGCCGGAGCGCGCGGGGCTGCGGGCCGTGCAGACGCCGCAGGGTTTTCGGACCGAGGTGCTTCGCCGCGCCTACGACCGGATGGGTGCGGGCGGGTTCACCGACGACGCGTCGGTGGTCGAGGCGACCGGGACACCGGTACAGGTCGTCGAGGGCGATCCGCTGGCCTTCAAGATCACCACCCCGAATGACCTGCTGCTCGCAGAGGCGCTGCTCGGCGGCGCCGCGTGAGCATCCCACGGGTCGGGCTCGGCGTGGACGTCCATCCCATCGAGGCCGGCAGGCCGTGCCGGCTGCTGGGACTGCTGTTCGACGGCGCCGACGGCTGTGCCGGGCATTCGGACGGCGACGTGGCCGTCCACGCGCTGTGCGACGCGCTGCTGAGTGCCGCGGGACTCGGCGACATCGGCGGGGTGTTTGGCACCGATGACCCGCGCTGGGCCGGTGTCAGCGGCGCGGACATGTTGCGTCACGTGCACAGCCTGGTGCGCGCCGAGGGCTTCCGGGTGGGTAACGCGGCGGTGCAGGTGATCGGGAACCGGCCGAAGGTCGGTCCGCGACGAGCCGAAGCCCAGCAGGTGCTTTCCGAGCTGCTCGATGCTCCTGTGTCGGTGTCGGCGACCACGACCGACGGCCTCGGACTGACCGGCCGCGGCGAAGGATTGGCCGCCATCGCGACCGCCTTGGTGGTTGAGACCGAATAGGCCGGTAAGCTGGCCCGTCGTGACCGACCTGCGGCTATACGACACGATGACGGGCGCTGTCCGTGACTTCGTGCCGGTGCGTGCCGGCCATGTGTCGATCTATCTGTGTGGCGCCACGGTCCAAGGCCTACCGCACATCGGTCACGTCCGCAGCGGGGTCGCGTTCGACGTGCTGCGGCGGTGGCTGCTGGCCAAGGATTTCGACGTGGCGTTCATCCGCAACGTCACCGACATCGACGACAAAATTCTGAACAAGGCCGCCGACGCGGGCAGGCCGTGGTGGGAGTGGGCGGCCACCTACGAGCGCGCGTTTTCCGCCGCATACGACGCGCTGGGTGTGCTGCCTCCGTCGGCCGAGCCGCGCGCGACCGGTCACATCACGCAGATGGTCGAGCTGATCGAGCGACTGATCGACCGTGGCTACGCCTACGCCAGCGGCGGCGACGTCTACTTCTCCGTGTTGCGCATGCTCCCAAAGCCCGGCTACGGCAAGCTGTCCGGCCACAAGTTCGACGACGTGCACCAGGGTGAGGGCGTCGCGACCGGTAAGCGCGACCAACGCGACTTCACGTTGTGGAAGGGCGAGAAGCCCGGCGAACCGTCGTGGCCGACGCCGTGGGGTCGGGGCCGCCCCGGTTGGCACACCGAATGCGTCGCGATGTGTGAGACCTACCTGGGTGCCGAGTTCGACATCCATGCCGGCGGTATGGATCTGGTCTTTCCCCACCACGAGAACGAGATCGCCCAGGCCGAGGCCGCCGGTGACGCGTTCGCGCGGTACTGGCTGCACAACGGCTGGGTCACCATGGGCGGCGAGAAGATGAGCAAGTCGCTGGGCAATGTGCTCGCGATACCTGCTGTGCTGCAACGGGTTCGGCCCGCCGAGCTGCGGTACTACCTCGGCAGCGCGCACTACCGGTCGATGCTCGAATTCTCCGAGACCGCCCTGCAGGATGCGGCGAAGGCTTACACCGGGATCGAGGATTTCCTGCACCGGGTGCGTAACCGGGTCGGCGCCGTCGCGCCGGGGGAGTGGACGCCGGAATTCGCGGCCGCGCTCGACGATGATCTGTCGGTACCGATTGCGCTTGCCGAGGTGCACGCCGCGCGCGCGGAGGGCAACCGGGCTCTCGAGGCCGGCGACCATGACACGGCGATGGCCCGTGCCGCATCGGTGCGGGCGATGATGGGCATCCTCGGCTGCGATCCGCTCGACGAACGCTGGGAGTCGCGCGACGAGACCTCTGCGGCCCTGGCCGCGGTTGATGTGTTGGTACACGCGGAGATTCAGCGCCGCCAGGAGGCACGTGAGCGCAGGGACTGGGCGGAGGCTGACGCGATCCGCGACCGGTTGAAGCAGGCGGGTGTCGAGGTCACCGACACCGCCGACGGGCCGCAATGGACACTGCTGGACGGGTATTCGAAGTAGATGGCCGGAAACTCGCAGCGCCGCGGCGCGGTCCGCAAGGCGGGCACAAAGAAGGGGCCCAAGGTCGGCTCGGGTGGTGTGCGTCGTCGCGGGCTCGAGGGCCGTGGTGCGACGCCGCCTGCGCACATGCGGCCCAACCATCCGGCGGCCAAACGTGCCAAGGTGCAGGAGCGGCGCCGCCAGAACAGACGCACCGACGACTTCGAGGTGGTACTCGGTCGCAACCCGGTGTTGGAGTGCCTGCGCGCAGGTGTGCCCGCGACAGCGCTCTACGTCGCGTTGGGCGCAGAGGCCGACGAGCGGCTGACCGAATCGGTACGGCGGGCGGCCGACGCGGGCATCTCGATCCTCGAAGTGCCGCGCGGCGACCTCGACCGCCTCAGTGCCAACGGGTTGCACCAGGGGATAGCGCTGCAGGTGCCGCCGTATGAGTACGCACACCCCGACGACCTGCTTGCCGCCGCGTCCGCCGACAGCACACCCGCGCTTCTGGTTGCGCTGGACAACATCTCCGATCCGCGCAACTTGGGTGCCATCGTTCGGTCGGTGGCGGGGTTCGGCGGACATGGCGTCCTGATTCCGCAGAGACGGTCAGCGTCGGTCACCGCGGTCGCGTGGCGGACCAGCGCCGGCGCCGCCGCCAGGTTGCCGGTTGCCAGGGCGACGAATCTCAATCGGACACTGAAGAATTGGCACGATAGCGGTCTACAGGTGATCGGCCTCGACGCAGAGAGCGACACCACCCTCGACGAGCTCGATGGCACAGACCCTTTGGTCGTGGTGGTCGGCTCAGAAGGCAAAGGACTGTCACGGCTGGTGCGGGAGAACTGTGACGCGGTGGTGTCCATCCCGATGGCCGGGCCGACGGAGTCACTCAACGCATCGGTGGCCGCAGGCGTGGTCCTGGCCGAAATCGCCCGACAGCGGCGGGCTTAGCGCACTCTCGTCAGCGTCGACAACTTCGGCTCGATGCCTGCGCCTCGCTTGGCCAGTCGCATTCTCTTGGCGACATAGGGCGCCGCGAAAGCCGCGGTCCACCGAAGATTCGACCGGAAGTCGCGCACCGGTGGTTCGGATGAGAGCAGCGCAGCCGACCGGCTGGTGAGCGTATGGGAAACATTGAGTGTGTCAAGCACTTTCGCGGCGAACCGCTCATGTCCCAGCGGTGACAGGTGGATGCGATCACCGTCCCACAGCCTGGAGTCGCGAAACTCGGCGAAGCGCCAGAAATCCACCAGCTGCAGGCCGATGTCGTCAGCGATTCCGCGCAGCAGTTCGTTGTAGACGGCGGCCCGGCCTCTCAGCCGCCGAAACAGGGGCACCGTGCCCAGGTCGGCTGCGGTGAAGGCAAGCACAACTGCACCCGTCTGCTGCAGTTGCTTGAGGCCCTCGGCGTATCTGGACATCATCGCGTCGACGTCGTTGCGCAACAAGATCAGATTGTTCATCCCCGCATAGATGGTGACGAGGTCGGGCTCGAGCATGACCGCGGTCTGAACTTGCTCGTTGAGGATCTCGTCCATCCGCCTGCCGCGCACCGCGAGGTTGGCGTAGCGGAGATCGGGGTTCGCCTGAGCCAATGCGGCTGCGACGTGATCTGCCCATCCACGCAAGCCGTTGGGGCTTGCCGGGTGCGGGTCGCCGACACCCTCGGTGAACGAGTCGCCGAGTGCCACATAGCGCGTGAACACGACCACGGCATCAATTTTGCGGATCGCGTGGCGGATCGCTAATCGCATCGCGGTCGATCAACGACTAGACGTCAACCATCCCAACATTGTTCGCGGTGTTGTAACCCATGCTTAAGCAAGCCCGGGAGTCGCTCGGGCCACCGACCTAAAAGGGTAGGAGTTTGTTGTGTTGCCGCCTCCTGGATATCTATTTGTTCATTCGGCTGTAGGCGCAAGACTCTGTGTCCACAATGTCGGCGATGCCAAACACCAATACCACCTATCCCGCGCCGGCCGGTCCGGTCCCGGCGTATCGGGCCACGCCGACTTCGCCCGGTCCGTGGCCGGGCGTGGTCATCCTGCACGACGGGTTCGGTATGACCCGCGATATCGTGCGGATCACCGACCGTTTCGCCGCCAACGGATATCTGTCAATAACACCGTGGCTGTTCCATCGAGGCAACAAGATCACGTGCATCGTACGCACACTTCAGGCCCTCAGAAACGGTGAAGGGGTAGCACTCGACGACATCATCGCTGCACGCGGACACCTGACTGCTGACCGGCGATGCACCGGCAAGGTGGGCGTAGTTGGGTTTTGCATGGGCGGTGGCTTCTGCCTCGTGCTCGCTCCACGCGGGCTGTTCGATGCCTCCGCACCGAACTATGCCGACTGGCCGAAAGATCGTTCCACTCTGGTGAACTCATGCCCAACCGTGGCCAGTTATGGCGCGAGGGACCCATTGCTCAAAAACGCGGCAGCCACACTCGAGACTTTCCTCGCTGAGGGCGATGTGCCGCGCGACATCAAGGAGTATCCGAAGGTCGGCCACTGCTTCATGAACGACTTCGGGATTAGAGGGCCGTTGAAGGTGATCCAATCCATCGCCAGGATGTCGTACTCGGAACCCGAGGCTGAAGACGCGTGGCAGCGGATCTTCGCATTCTTCGACACATATCTGATGTGAACCTCCGCATGCTGACGAAGCGGGCAACTCGGGCCAATCACATACCCAGCCGACGAAGGGCATGGGAACTCCGGGCTGTGCCGGCAGCCTAGAAGGGTGGGGGTTTGTTGCGTTCGGCGATGTAAGGGTCGTTGAGTCGGCGTTCGGCGGCGATGGCTTTGGTTTGGTTTTGGGCGCGGGTGTGTCGGCGTTGGGGCATCATCACCCCGCGGCCGGCGCTGGGCTTGAGGACGGGGGGGTCGCCGGTCCATAGGGTGGCCGTCGGGTTACACAAGGATGGGAACAGGTGCAGCGCCCCGGGATAGGTGGTGTAGGTGTGGCCGGTGGGTGCGGTCCAGATGATGGTGCCGTCGGGCAGTTGCCGGTCGCACCAGCCACCCGGCCCAGCCCAGAAGGTTTTCAACAGGTGGTGAAACCGACACAGGCACTTCAGGTTTGACGGATGGGTCGGGCCAAGCGGGTAGGGCACGGTGTGGTCGATGTCGCAGAGCGGGGCGGGTTTGTCACAGCCCGGGAACCGGCAGGTCAGATCCCGGCAGCGGACGAACTCACCGGTGGGGCGCGACGGGGTGTAGCGCGGCTCGGGGACGGTGTCGGCGCCGGGGTGGCGCACCCGGCGCTGCTGGGCCCGCTGCAGAATCCCACCCAACAACGCGGTGGGCAGGACCCCGCCGCCCAACACATACGCCGGCCGCGCCGGCCGGCACTCGGCGGGAACGGTGGCTGCGCGCACCGTGGCGGCGGCCTGGACGGATTGCTGGTCGGCGACGACGTAGACGACAGTGTTCTTGGCGGGCTGCGCTCCGGTGGTGGGGGGGCAGTCGGGCTGCCCGCAGCCACACGCGAGGGCGGTGCCGGCGGCGATGGCTTCCAGGGCGTCTACCCGCCGTTGCTCCAGGGTCCGGGGGTCGTTCTGGCACACGTTGTGGGCGAGCTCGTCGAGGCGGGTTTCGATCAACCGGGCGCGGGCGGTGGTGAGCCGGGCCCACATGCTGGTCATGCCGGCCACATCAGCAGGCGAGCCGAACTGCACCGATTCGGTGGCGGTGGTTTCGCGGGTCTGGCGCAGCGCGGCGGGGTCGTGGTCTTCGATCAGGGCGTCGATGGCGGCTTCGGTTTTGCGGACCGACAGCGCCCCCCAGCGGGTCACCCGTGCGGCCAGGGCGTCATCGACGGCGGCCATCGCGGCGGGGTCGATGATCAGGGACGTGCGGGTGACGATGGTGCGGGCCAGGATGTCGGTGATCAGCCCGGCGGCGAACACCGCCGCCACTTTGGGTAGCCGGTCGCGCAGGGCGACCCCGCGGTGGGTTTGATGTAGCGCCATCGAGGCGCTGACGTTGACCGCGGCCCCGATTTCGGTGGTGAGGGCGGCGGTGGGGTCGATCCACCACAGTTCGCGCTCGGCGGCGGGCAGGCCGGTGCGGCGGGCGAACAGTTCGGCCATGAACGCCAGCTTGCGCGCACAGGCGGCGTTTTCCGCGCGCGCCCACCCGGCGGCGCCGTCGACGATCTGGGCGTCGGTCAACGCTGCCAGGTCCTCGATCTCGGGCACCGAACCATCGAACATGCATTCGAATCTAGCCGCGCCACCCGACGAAATCACCCCGTCACACCCACACCTGTGGATAAAACGGCGACTGTGGACAACTACACGCCGAGCAGCGCGATGCCCATCCACAACCCGAGCACGGCAACGATCAGCGTCAAAGGCGTCGTAAGAAGCCCGACACGGCTGAACTCACCGAAACCCACAGTGATGTCTCGGCGAATGACACTGCGCCACAGAAGATTCGCCAGCGAGCCGACATAGGTCAGGTTCGGGCCGATGTTGACGCCGATCAACATCGCCAGGATCGCGGCGGGTCCCGACGCGCTGACGAGCGGCAGCAGCACCAACACCGCGGGCAAGTTGTTGACGATGTTGGACAGCACCGCCGCAACGGCCGCTATCGCGAGTAGCGCAGGCAACGCGGTTCCGTCTGGCCGCACGCCCCGCATCGCCGACTCGAGGCCATGCAGCATGAGCCCGTCGACGACCACACCAAGGCACAGCACGAACACCAAGAACGGGACATCGGCAGCCGCGGCGATCCGCGCAATGGACGTCTCCCGCCGACGAAGTGCCCGCACCCCCAGCACTACGACGCCGGCCAACGCCGCCCACGCCGGCGAGAATCCGAGCATCGACGTGACGGCAAACCCGGCCAGTGTCAGTGCAAGCACCACCAGCACGAACACCGGTGCCCGCACCGGCTCCGAAACCACCGCCGGGCGAGGCGCAGCAGAAATGTCGTGAGCGAAAAGCCAACGCAGTAACAAGAATTCGGCCCCGACCGCCAGAACCCACGACGGTGCCATCACCGCGGTGAAATGGACGAACGACAGGCCGGCCGCGGAAAAGGCCAACAAGTTGGTCAGGTTCGACACCGGCAGAAGCAGCGACGCGGTGTTGGCCAAGTGCGCGGTGGCGAAGGCATGCGGTCGGGCGGGCACCGACAGCGTGCGCGTCGTCGCGAGCACCACCGGCGTCAACAGCACGACCGTCGCGTCGAGGCTCAACACCGCTGTCGTCACTGCCGCGATGACGAACACCTTGCCGAGCAGTCGGTGCGTGCTGCCGTTGGCCGACCGCGCCATCGCCGCGCCCGCCGCAGCGAACAAGCCCTCGTCGTCACACAGCTTGGCCAGCACGAGCACCGCCGCCAGAAAGCCGACGACAGGAAGCAACTCCCGCACTTCGTGGGCGGCCTCACGCAGTGGCACCACACCCATTGCAATCAGCAACAAGGCGGCGGGTAAACCGGCCACGGCTTCGGGCCAGCCCCGAGGCTTGATCATCGCGAACGCCAGCACGACGGCCAGCGCAACCAGCGCGACCGTCAGCGCCACGGATCGGCGCGCTGCCAGAGTGTCGGTAGATGCAGCGGAATGCCGTCGTCACGCGCCAGCGCGCTGAGCACCCGCATCGACACGTCGAGATCATCACCGGCATAGGGAATCGCGCGTAGGGGCTCGGTCAGCGGGCGGAAGAAGTCGTCCCAATGAATCAGCACGACGCGACGCGCGCCGACAGCCCGCACGGTCTCGGTCCAGTAGTCGACGAGGTAGCGCTCGGGCTGAAGCCCGAGTTGGCCGACGCCCAGGTACGCCACCTCCGCGCGATATCCGGCCAGAGCACCCGGAACAAATCCCGCACTGCCGATGACAAGCAGTCGCCGATCCGACGGCCGGTGGTGCACCAGCGTCGACCATGACTCCCCGCACTTGTAGGCCGACGTCTTCACCGGCGGGATGACCGGCGCGGTGATCACGCCCGGAAAGCGGTCCGGCGGACAGTGCTCCGCCTCCACCAGCGTGACATCGTAAGTGCCCAAAGTGATGGGTTCGCCGGGCGAAGCGACGACCACTCGGTCGTCGGAGAGCCCGCCGCCGATGCCGACCTGCGCGGCCGACGCGCCTCCCACCAGCCGGGCGCCGGTGCGCTGCGCGACGACCGCGGAATCCATCGCATGGTCGAAGTGGGTGTGCACCGGCAGCACGGCTTCCAGTCGGCGCACGCCCAGTCGTTCGAGGCTGCCGTCGATACGCGGCGCCGACGGCGAGATGCTGCCCAGGCCGACGCGAGCCAGACCCGGCCGGGAGAAGAAGCCGTCGGTCATCACCGCCGACGCGCCGTCGTCGATGAGCAGTGTGGTGACACCGGCCCAGGTCACCGTCAACGGCGCATCGGGTCCGGCGACCGGGGCGTCGAAATACGTTGTGTACTCCCGCAGGTCGGGCCGGCCCGGTTTGAGCCGCATCAGGTGAACGCCGCCAGTTCGACGCCGTCGCTCACCAAGCGGTCGCGAACGGCGGTGGCGATCTGCACGGCTCCCGGCGAATCACCGTGGACACAAACGGATTCGACGGTGATCGGGATCGTCGATCCGTCCACCGCGACGACACGTCCGGACTGCACCATCGACGCCACCCGGTCGGCGATCTCGGCCGGGTCGCGCAGTACCGCGTTGCGCTCCCGCCGCGACACCAGCTGACCGTCGGGCCGGTAGGCGCGGTCGGCGAAGGCTTCCGGCACTGTGCGCAGCCCAAGCCGTTCCGCTTCGGCGAAGAACACCGACCCTGCCAGCCCCAGCACCGCGAGGCCGCGGTCAACGGCATGCACCGCCTCTGCAACGGCGCGGGCCTGGTCGTGATTGCTGACGATCGTGTTGTACAGCGCGCCATGCGGTTTCACATAGGAGACCGACGAGCCGGCGACGTGCGCGAGCGCCTGCAGCGCGCCGATCTGATAGATCACATCTGCGACGAGGTCGGTGGCCGCGATGTCGATGAAGCGCCTGCCGAACCCGGCGAGGTCACGGTAACCGACCTGAGCGCCGATCCGCACGCCCTTGGCCGCGGCTTCTGCGCAGCTGTGGCGCAGCGTCGTGGGGTCGCCGGCGTGAAACCCGCACGCGACATTGGCGCTGGTGACCAGCCCGAGCATCGCGTCGTCGTCACCGAGTCGCCACGTCCCGAAGCTTTCTCCCAGGTCCGCGTTGAGATCGACGGAGACCATTGCGCCAGCCTAGATGGCAGTCTGGACGCGTGGACCGACGACCGCGCGACACGGTGCTGATCACGGCGACGGCACTGGCGGAGCTAGTGGCCGAGAAGGGCCCGGTCACCGTTCTCGACGTGCGTTGGCAGCTGTCGGAACCGGACGGGCGCGGCTCATACGAACGAGGTCACATCCCCGGCGCGGTCTACGTCTCGCTCGAGGACGACCTCAGCGACCATTCCGTCGACGGGCGCGGACGACACCCGCTGCCCTCGGGTCGCGCCGTCGAAACCGCCGCGCGTCGGTGGGGAATCCGCGGGGGCACACCGGTTGTGGTGTACGACGACTGGAACCGGGCAGGCTCGGCGCGCGCATGGTGGGTGCTCACGGCGGCGGGCATCCCGAACGTGCGCATCCTCGACGGCGGCCTCGCCGCGTGGGTGGCAGCGGGCGGCGCGCTGGAGACGGGCGAGATCACACCGCGGCCCGGCGACGTCATCGTGGCGTATGAGGATCTGTACGCCGGCGCGCTGCCCACGCTGACCGCCGACGAAGCGGCGACTGCGGGGAACCTGCTCGACGCGCGCGCTCCCGAGCGGTTCCGCGGTGATGTCGAACCGATCGATCCGGTCGCCGGCCACATCCCAGGGGCGCGCAACGTGCCGAGCACCTCTCTGCTGGCCGACGATGGAACGTTTCTGACGGAGCCGGAACTCGAGGAATTCATCGGCGAGACAGCCGACGTGGGCGCCTACTGCGGCTCCGGTGTCACGGCGTCGGTGCTCGTCGCGGCTCTCGCAACGCTCGGTGTCGACGCGGCGCTGTATCCCGGATCGTGGTCCGAATGGTCCTCGGAAGGATCGCGTCCCGTCGAGAAGGCCTAATACGCCGGCGCGGTACGACGGCGCACGCCGACCAGCCAGCACACGAGGAAGATCGCGAACGAGATCGTCGTGACGAACACCGACACGGGCACGCCAGGCGCCAGCGATAGCACGATGCCACCGACGGCTGAGATCTCTGCGAAAACGACGGACGCGGCGATCGTGGCGGCGGGTGAGACGAAAACCCGTGCGGCAGCCGCGGCGGGCGTGATCAACAACGACATCACCAACAGGGCGCCGACTAACTGCACACCCTGTGCGGCCACCACCCCGACCAGACCGGCGAACACGATGCCCATCACGCGGACCGGAACGCCGCGCGCCGCTGCCACCTCGGGGTCGACGGTCGCGAACAGCAGCGGCCGGTAACAGGCGGCCAGCACGATGGTCACGACGACGGTGACAATCGCGAGCAGCGCGAGCCCCGAATATCCGACGCCGACGATCTGTCCGGTGAGCAGTGCGAAGCTGGTGCCGGTGCGGCCCGGGTAGAGATGGATGAACAGCACCGCCAACCCGAGTCCGAACGCCATCACGACCCCGATCGCGGAGTCGCGTTCGCGGGCCCGCTGCCCGAGGACGCCGAACAGCACAGCCGCAAGCGCACTGCCCACGAGCGCGCCGAGGCCGACGTTCAACCCCGTCAGCAACGCGAAAGCCGCACCGGTCAAAGACAATTCGCTGGAACCGTGCACCGCGAACGACATCTGCCGCATCACGATGAACGGCCCGATCAAGCCCGCGACGAGCGCCAGCAGCGCGGCCGCCACCAGTGCCTGTTGGACGAAATCGCGGCCGAGCAGATCGGCGGTCACGTCAAAAGCGAACAGGTGCGTGAGCAGGTCGCCGAGCCGGTCATTCATGGGTGTGCCCGCTCGTGTGGCCGGAATGGTCGATGTGCTCGCCGACGACGACGTAGCGGCCGTGCACCTTGACCACCTCGATGTCGGCCCGGTATAGCTCCGACAGCGTGTCCGACGTCATCACCTCCTCGACCGTCCCGATGCGGAACCGTCCGTCGACCAGGTAGATGATCCGATCCACAAACGGCAGAACCGGATTCACCTCATGGGTGACGAAGAGCACCGCGGTTTGTGCCTCGCGCCGCCGCCGATCGATGAGCGCGGACACCAGCCGGGCATTGGCCGGGTCGAGGTTGAGCAGCGGTTCGTCGCACAGCAGCAGCAGGGGATCGCTGGCGAGCGCCTGGGCGATCCGCACCCGTTGCAGCTCGCCACCGGACATCACCCCGACAGGAGTGTCAGCAAGCCGGTCGGCGTTCACCTGGCGCAGCGCCGCCGCCACCGCGTCGCGCCGCCGCGTCCGCTCGGCGGGCCGCAGGCTCATCACACCCCACCGATGGCCGTCGAGGCCGAGCCCGACCATGTCCCGCCCGCGCAATGTCAGCCCGGGATCGACGGCTCGGTGCTGCGGCACGTATCCGATCAGGTCGCTGCCCTCGGTCACCGGACAGCCCGCGATCGTGACCGCGCCACCCGACAGCGGCAACTGACCCAGGAGCACTTTCAACAGCGAGGTCTTGCCGGTGCCGTTGGGCCCGAGCACCGCGATGAATTCGCCTGCCCGCACCGTCAGTTCGAGCTGCTCCCACAGCACCCGGTCGCCGAGGGTCAGACAGCCATTCTTCAGGTCGACGACGTCTGCAGCCTCCACGAGGTCACTATCGGTTCGTCGGTGCGGCTTTGTCGAATTGGCGTGCGAGCTCGTCGACGGTGTCGCGTTGCCATGCCAGGTAGTCGACGTTCTGTGGCAGCGTTTCGGTGACCGTGACCACGGGCAGCGATGCCCGCCGCGCGGCGTCCTCGATCTGCTTGGTGGCCGCGGACTCGGTCTGCGGGTTGACCAGAAGCACCGAAACCTGGTGGGTGTCGATGAGGTCGAGCATGGCGGCGACGTCGGCGGGCGAGGGATCGTCACCTTCCTCCACCGCGCTGGCGAAGCCGGGCGGGGTGCGGTCGGTGATGCCGGCATTACGCAGCAGGTAGTAGGCGACAGGTTCGGTCGCGACGACCGATCCGGACGGGTGCGCTGCACCGATCGCGCGCTCCGAGGTCAGGATCGCGTCGGCCCTCTTACCGAATTCGGTTGCGTTGGCGCGATATTCATTGCCGTTGTCGGGATCGAGTTCAGCGAGTCGCTTGGCGATTTCCTCGGCGACGGACTTGGCGACGGTGACGTCGTAGAAGACGTGCTCGTTGGCTTTCTCCTGTGTCCCGCGGAGCTGGTAGGCGTCCACGGCGTCGATTTCGGAATCGCGCGCCAGTACATCGTCCATCCAGTGGTCGTAACCGCCACCGTTGTAGACCACGAGCGATGCGTCGGTGATCGCAGCGACGTCGGCGGGGGTGGCCTCGAACGAATGCGGGTCGGCGTTTGCGGCGGCTTCGATTGATTTCACCGAGACATGCTGCCCTGCGACGGCGGCGGCCACGCTGCCCCACACGTTGGTGGTGGCGACGACGGTGACGGCACCGGGCGCGCGGTCGGATGCGCCCTGGCCGCACGCCGTCGCGGTGAGGGCGACCGCCGCCATCCACACCGCAAAGCGGATCACCGTGCCGCGCATCGAAGCCTCCTAATACAAATGAAAACCGTTTCCAATAACTGTAACGCAACCCGCGGCGCCAGGCGAATGCAGCGCCGCGTCGGCTAACGTCACCGGCATGTCCAGGAGCCCCATGCCGCGGCGGCGGGCCACCCTGGCTTCCTTGGCCGCCGAGCTGAAGGTGTCGCGGACCACGATCTCCAACGCCTACAACCGACCCGACCAGCTGTCGGCCGATCTGCGCGACCGGGTGATGGCGACGGCCAAGCGCCTCGGCTATCCCGGCCCCGACCCGGTGGCCCGCTCGCTGCGTACCCGCAAGGCCGGTGCGGTCGGTTTGGTCATGACCGAACCGCTGAACTATTCGTTCAGCGATCCCGCTGCGCTGGATTTCGTCGCCGGCTTGGCGGAGTCGTGCGAGGACGCGGGCCAGGGCCTGTTGCTCGTCGCGGTGGGGCCGAACCGGTCGGTGAGCGACGGCTCGGCCGCGGTGCTGGCGGCGGGCGTCGACGGCTTCGTGGTGTACTCCGCATCCGACGACGACCCGTACCTTCAGGTTGTGCAGCAGCGGCATCTGCCGGTGGTGGTCGTCGACCAGCCGAAGGACGTACCTGGCATCTCGCGGGTATGTATCGACGACCGTGCGGGCATGGCTGAACTCGCCAAATACGTTGTGGGACTTGGACATCGGGAGATCGGCCTGCTCGCGATGCGGCTGGACCGAGACCGGCCAGCCGGTGGCGGCGAGCCGGTGGTGGCGGATCCGGATCGGCTTCAGACACCGCACTTCCACGTGCAGCGCGAGCGGATTCAGGGCGTCTTCGATGCGATGGCAAGTGCGGGCCTGGATCCCGAATCCCTGACGGTGGTGGAAAGCTATGAGCACCAACCGACTTCGGGTGGCGCAGCGGCCGAGGTCGCGCTCGGGACCAATCCCCGGATCACGGCGCTGATCTGCACCGCCGACGTGCTGGCCCTCTCGGCGATGGACTATCTGCGCGCTCGGGGAATCTATGTGCCCGGACAGATGACGGTGACCGGATTCGACGGTGTGCCAGAAGCATTGCGCCGTGGGCTGACCACGGTGAAGCAGCCGAGCCTGGAGAAGGGCCGGCGGGCGGGCGCTCTGCTGCACAACCCGCCGCGGTCCGGGCTGCCCGTGATCGACGTGCTCGACACCGAATTGATCCGCGGTCGCACCTCCGGCCCGCCGGCCTGACTCAGGTGCTGCGCGCGCGAAGCAGGTAATCGAGCGCGTCGGCGACGTCCTCGGGCGATCGGACCCGGTAGCCGGCCAGCGTCTCGCCCGGCCCCACCTTGATACCGACATCAGTGGCGCGCAGCCGTCGAAACGCCTTTTCATCGGTGACGTCGTCGCCCAGGAACACCACCGCCGAGGCGCGGTGTTCATCGCGCAGGATGTCGACGGCCTCGCCCTTGTCGGTCGAGATGACCGCGAACTCCAGAACGGCCTTGCCCTCGGTGAGCTGAGCGTCCCAGGATCGCGCGGCCGCGCGCGCTTCCCGTAGGGCCGCGTCGCCGTCTTCGGGTGACGCATTTCGTACATGCAGAGCGACGCTCGCCGGCTTGGTCTCCACCGTGACACCAGAGCGATTCGCGGCTATGCCGTTGAGATCGTTGGTGATTCGAGTGAGCAACGCTTCGTCGACCGGGTGGGCGAATCCGGTGTCGAACTCCGCGCCGTGGCTGCCGACAAGATGTACCGCCTGCGGCATCGAGGACAGCTCACGCAGGACGGCCAGCGCCCGCCCCGAGATCAGTGCGACGTGGGTGGCGGGGACGTCGGCCAGCGCCGTCAAAGCCGTGGCAGCCGCGGGCAGCGGTCGCGCGTCTGCGGGGTTGTTGACGATCGGTGCCAGCGTGCCGTCGAAGTCGCAGGCGATCAGCAGCTGCGGGACTTCGGCGACGGCATCGAGCGCCCGCTGCAGTTCGGCCGGGAGCACGCGTCAGATCTTAGGGTGCTCCCCGTCGCCGATCAGCAGCCGGACGGCCAGATCGAGTCGCTTGCTGACATCGGTCGCCGACGCCCGGCGCGTCAGCCAGGCCAGCAGATTGGACAGCCAGACATCCGAGATCACCCGGGCGATGTGGTACTGGTCCTCGGTCGGTTCGCCCTCGCTCATCGCCCGCGCGAACATCGAATCCATCAGCTTCCCAACGTGATCCACTTCACCAGCAGCAGAGGCGTCGGCGAATACGAAGGCCCGCGTCATCGCCTCGGTCAGCAGCGGGTTGCGCTGCATGGCCCGGTTCAGCTTGCCGACCATGAGGTTGAGCCGCTGATACGGCGTGCCGCCCGCCAGCGCCGCGCGGTCGGTCTTGGCATCGATGCGTTCGAACTCCCGGCCGAGGGCCGACACCAGCAGATGCACCTTCGACGGGAAGTAGCGGTACAGGGTGCCGACGGCGACGTCGGCGCGCTCGGCGACCGCCCGCATTTGGACGGCTTCGTAGCCGCCCTTGGACGCGATGGCCAGGGTGGCGTCGAGGATGCGCTTGCGGCGCTCGCGCTGGGCCTCGGAGCCCAGTTCGGATTCGGCGAGGACAGACACCGGCATCACCTGTGGTGGCCGGGACTCCGTCCCCGAAGACGGGTTGCTCTGTGCTGGCATAGACATCCCAGGCATCCGGCGGACAGCTCCTTCATCATGCGGTGTCGTAGAAAACGATACGCATGCCGATCTCTATTTCCATCACCTCAGTACCCGTTCGGCACCGACGTGTCCTGCTGGTACGGCGTTCGACTTGACGCTCGATCGCTGGCACTATTAGAACACGTTCTAGTGAGAAGCACGCCGTTCTCACACGAAGGCATAGGAGTCCGGAAATGTCGCAGGCGTCAGCGACCGTCACCGACGAGCAGTTTGCCGCGCGTGAACTGGTCCGCAGCTGGGCCGCGGGGGCCGACGCCGTCAAGGCGGCCCGCGATATCGAGGCCGGCGAGCCCGACGCCTGGCGCGCGCCGTACGCGAGCCTGGCCCAACTAGGGATCTTCGGCGTGGCGCTGCCTGAAGAGTCGGGCGGAGCGGGCGGCACCGAAGACGACCTGTGCGCAATGGTCGACGAGGCCGCTGCGGCGCTGGTACCGGGGCCGATCGCCACCACCGCGATTGCCACACTGGTCATCCCGAGCGCGCAAGCCGAACTCTTGGAGGCGTTGGCCGCAGGCCAGCGCACGGCAGGCCTGTCTCTGTCCGCGGACCTGACGTTCGACGGCGGCAGGGTTTCCGGCACCGCCGAATACGTGTTGGGCGCAACCGCCGAAGGGGTGCTGCTGCTGCCGGCGGGTGACGAATTCGTGCTCGTCGACGCGGCCGCCGACGGTGTCACCGTCGAGCCGCTGACCCCCACCGACTTCTCCCGGCCGCTCGCGCGCGTGGCGCTGGCCGACGCACCCGCCGAAGCCCTGCCCTGTGCGGGACAACGTGTTCGAGATATCGCGGCGACGGTGCTGGCCGCCGAGGCCGCCGGGCTCGCGCGGTGGACACTGCAGACCGCCACCGAATACGCGAAGGTCCGTGAGCAGTTCGGCAAGCCAATCGGAAGCTTCCAAGCCGTCAAGCACATGTGCGCCGAAATGTTGCTGCGCTCCGAGCAGATCGCGGTGGCCGCAGCCGATGCGGCCAGCGCCGCCAACGGCTCAGACGAGGATCAGCTGTCGATCGCCGCCGCCGTCGCGGCCGCCGCGAGCATCGAGTTCGCCAAGGCCAACGCCAAGGACTGCATCCAGGTGCTGGGCGGCATCGGCATCACCTGGGAGCACGATGCTCACCTGTATTTGCGCCGGGCATACGGCATTTCGCAGTTTCTGGGCGGCGCGTCACGCTGGTTGCGACGGGTGGCGACCCTGACCCAGAACAGCGTTCGTCGTGAGCTGCACATCGATCTGGCATCCGTCGAGCACCTGCAACCGGAGATCGCCGCGGCGGTCGCCGATGTCGCCGCCCAACCCGTGGAGAAGCGCCAGATCGCGCTGGCCGAAGCGGGCCTGCAGGCACCGCACTGGCCGCGGCCCTACGGCCGCGATGCCTCCCCCGCCGAACAGCTGCTGATCGACCGTGAGCTGGCCGCGGCGGGCGTCGAGCGGCCCGACCTTGTGATCGGCTGGTGGGCGGTGCCGACCATTCTCGAGCACGGCAGCCAGGAGCAGATCGAGCGGTTTGTGCCGCCGACGCTGAGCGGTGAGCTCATCTGGTGTCAGCTGTTCAGCGAGCCCGGTGCGGGCTCGGACTTGGCGTCGTTGCGCACGAAAGCCGTTAAAACCGAAGGCGGTTGGAAGCTCACCGGGCAGAAGGTGTGGACCTCGGCGGCGCACAAGGCGCAATGGGGTGTGTGCCTTGCCCGCACCGATCCCGAGGCGCCGAAACACAAAGGCATCACGTATTTCCTCGTCGACATGCGCTCGCCGGGCATCGACATCAGGCCGCTGCGCGAGATCACCGGTGACAACCTGTTCAACGAGGTGTTCTTCGACGACATGTTCGTCCCCGACGAGATGGTCGTCGGCGAGGTCAACGACGGCTGGCGACTGGCCCGCACGACGCTGGCGAACGAACGCGTCGCGATGGCGGCCGGCACCGCGCTCGGCAATCCGATGGAGGAGCTGCTGCGCACGGTGGCGACCCTCGAGCTGGACCCGGTGGTGTCAGATCAACTGGGCCGGTTGATCCTTGCGGCACAAGTCGGTTCGCTGCTGGATCAGCGCATCGCGCAGCTGGCCGTCGGCGGCGCCGACCCGGGCCCGCAGGCCAGCGCCCGCAAGCTGATCGGCGTCCGATATCGGCAGGCGCTGGCGGAGTTCCGCATGGAGCGCTCCGAAGGCGCGGGCGTCGTTGAGGACAAGACCGTGCACGACTTCCTCAACACGCGGTGTTTGACCATCGCGGGCGGCACGGAGCAGATCCTGCTCACGATGGCAGGTGAACGGCTGCTTGGCCTTCCGCGCTAGCGCTCAGCTGAACGTCGTCTGCGCGCAGGCCGTCGGCGTGGTGAGGTTCACCCCGCTGTAGACCACTTGAATCTGAGAGCACGCATAGAACACCGACTTCGTGTCGGTCCGCCCGTCGTTCCAGCTGATGGGCGTCGACTCGCCGTCGGCCTGGAAGCGCTCGATCGGCCCGCCACCGAAGTACGTGATCGAGATCTCGACGTTGTTGGTGGCCTTGTACATCTTCGACAGCACGTTCTCGTGGTTGGAGCCCTTGACTTCGCGCGGGTTTCCCGAGGGTGCGCTGTAGGAGGCTTCCTGCCACGCGTCGCGGCTGTTGCTGCGCAGCGTGATGGTCTGACGGGCCCAGGTGTCGCCGGGAAACCCGGTGGGGCCCTCGGGCGTCAGGAGGTCGGCGGTGGTGTTGAAGTAGCACTTGTTCTCCGCCAACACGCAGTTGGCGGTGGCATGCATCTCGATCTGGGTTGCAGGGTCGACGGGGATCGAGGTGACGGCCGTGTTGGATGCGGCCGTTGCCGTCGCGGGGTGCGTGAGCACGGCGGTCAGCAGCGCCGCCGCACTTGCCGATGCAAGCCGATTCATGTGTGCTCCCCTCAGTGCGGCGAATGGTAGCCCGGCGGTTATTCGTCGTAGGTGACTTCCACGGAATCAGACCGTGGCTTGGCCTGGCAGCCGAGGATCAGCCCCTCATCGAGGTCCTGCTGCTCGAGCACGTCGTTGACCTCCATCTCGACCTCACCGCTCTTTTTCAGCACAGCGCAGGCGCCGCAGTGGCCCTCGCGGCACGAGAACGGCGCGTCGAGTCCCTTGTCGAGCAGCACGTCGAGCAGTTTGGCGTTGCGCGGCCAGCGGACTTCGTGCTTCTCGCCGTCGAGCGTGACGATCGCGGTGGCGGGCCCCTCGTCGCTGTCATCGTCCTCGATCACCACTGCGGCGAACGGGTCGGAATCCAGCGACTTGAACACCTCGATGTGGATGCGGTCAGGGGTGGCGCCCGCGTTTTTCATCGCCTCTTCCGCCGCTGCCATGAACGGGCCGGGCCCGCAGATGTAGCTGTCGTGCCCGGCGTACGGCGCCGCGAGTGCCGTCAGCGCGGCCGCGCTCGGCAGCCCCTGCACGGATTCCAGCCAGTGCACGACAGTCAATCGGTCGGGGTACTTGGCCGCGAGCTCACGAAGCGCGGCAGCGAAGATGATCGAATTCTCGTCGCGGTTGGCGTAGATCAGCATCACGCGACCGCTGCCCTCGGCGAGCGCGGACTTGCAAATCGACATCATCGGGGTGATGCCGCTGCCCGCGGCCAGCAGCAGGAAGTCGGTGTCGAGTGTCTTGGGTACGAAGGTGCCCGACGGCGCCAGTACGTGGATGCGCATGCCGGCGTGGGCGTTGTCGCACAGCCAGTGGCTGGCGTAGCCGCCGTCGGTGCGCTTGACGGTGACGGTCAGCGGATCGCCGGTGTGCGGGGAGCTGCACAGCGAATAGCAGCGCGCCACACAGCCGGTGCGGTCGCTGGGCACCCGCAGGGTGAGGAACTGTCCGGGCTCATATCGCAGCCGGTCGGTCGGGATCTGGACGCCGTCGGGCACGGTGAATACCAGCGAGCGGGCGTCGTCGGTCTCTTCGACGACCTCGGCCACCTGCAGTTCGAGCACGTGGCTGCCGAGCGGCTCGTCCGTCACGCGGTTGCCCTTCCTTCTCCGGCCCCGGGGGCCCATAACTAGAACAGGTTACAGAAATGCATGTGCGCAGGTCCAGCCCCCGCAGGAATGCGCTGCTCGACTTAAATCGTAACGTGTTCTAATCTTTGTTGAAGTCCGATCTCTCGGGAGGCATGCCAGTGACGTCCATTGAACAGCGTGACGTGCAGTCGGTCCTAGCCGGCATCGACGATTTGTTGCCGCTGATCGCCAAGCGAGCACAGGCCACGGAGGACCTTCGACGGCTGCCGGACGAGACGGTCAACGAGCTGAACGAGGTCGGCTTCTTCAAACTGCTCCAGCCCGAGCAGTGGGGCGGCCTGCAGTGCGATCCGACATTGTTCTACGAAGCGGTGCGCCGCATCGCGACGGCATGCGGCTCGACCGGGTGGGTCAGCTCGATTGTCGGCGTGCACAACTGGCACCTCGCCCTGTTCGATCAGCAGGCGCAGGAAGAGGTGTGGGGCGCCGACCCGAGCGTGCGCGTGTCCTCGTCATACGCGCCGATGGGCGCCGGGCACGTGGTCGACGGCGGCTACCTGGTCAGCGGTTCGTGGAACTGGTCGTCGGGCTGCGACCACGCGACGTGGACGTTCGTCGGCGGCCCGGTCATCAAGGACGGCAAGCCAGTTGACTTCGGCAGCTTCCTGATCCCGCGCAGCGACTACCGGATCGACGATGTCTGGCACGTGGTCGGACTGCGCGGTACGGGCAGCAACACGCTCGTCGTCAAGGACGTCTTCGTGCCGCGGCACCGGTTCCTGTCCTACAAGTCGATGAACGACCGCACTGCCGGCGGACTGAAGACCAACACCGCGCCGGTCTACAAGATGCCATGGGGCACGGTGCATCCCACCACCATCTCGGCGCCGATCGTCGGCATGGCCTACGGCGCCTACGACGCCCACGTCGAACACCAGGGCAAGCGCGTACGCGCCGCCTTCGCGGGGGAGAAGGCCAAGGACGACCCGTTCGCCAAGGTGCGCATCGCCGAGGCGGCCAGCGATATCGACGCCGCGTGGCGCCAGCTCATCGGCAACGTCGGCGACGAGTACGCGCTGCTCGAGGCGGGCAAGGAGATCCCGTTCGAGCTGCGCGCCCGCGCCCGCCGCGACCAGGTCCGCGCCACGGGTCGTGCCATCGCGTCCATCGACCGCCTGTTCGAGGCGTCGGGTGCCACCGCGCTGAACAATGACGCTCCAGTGCAACGGTTCTGGCGTGACGCGCACGCGGGCCGGGTGCACGCCGCCAACGATCCCGAACGGGCCTACCTCATCTTCGGCAACAACGAGTTCGGGCTGCCGCCCCAGGACACGATGGTCTGATGACGTCGTACATCCAGGAAACCGAGCAGCAGGTCGAGGTCACGTTCGAGTCCACGTCGCGATACGCGGAAGTTCGTGGCAAGGGTCCAGCCATGCGGCTGCACTACCACGAAGCCGGAGTGGGCCATTCGCAGACGATCGTGTTGCTGCACGGCGGCGGACCCGGGGCGTCGAGCTGGTCGAACTTCGGTCGCAACATTGGCGTGCTCGCGCAGCACTTCCATGTGATCGCCGTCGACCAGCCGGGCTATGGGCATTCCGACAAGCACACCGAACACGAACAGTACAACCGCTACAGCGCCACCGCGGTGCTCAACCTGTTTGACCATCTGAAGATCGAACGCGCTGCGCTCGTGGGCAATTCGCTGGGTGGCGGCACGGCCGTCCGGTTTGCGCTCGACAACCCGGACCGGGCGGGCAGGCTGGTGCTTATGGGGCCCGGCGGCCTGTCGGTGAACCTGTTCGCGCCGGACCCCACGGAAGGCGTCAAGCTGCTGGGCAAGTTCACCGCCGAGCCCACGCGCGAGAACATGGAGAAGTTCTTGCGGATCATGGTCTATGACCAGAAGCTCGTCACGCCCGAGCTGATCGACGAGCGGTTCGCGATCGCCAGCCAGCCGGAATCGCTGGCGGCGGCTCGTGCGATGGGAAAGTCGTTCGCGGGTCCCGACTTCGAGCTCGGCATGATGTGGCGCGAGGTGTACAAGCTGCGCCAGCGGGTGCTGCTCATCTGGGGCCGCGAGGACCGCGTCAACCCGCTCGACGGCGCGCTGGTAGCCCTCAAGCAGATCCCGCGCGTGCAGTTGCATGTCTTCGGGCAGTGCGGGCACTGGGCGCAGCTGGAGAAATTCGACGAATTCAACAAGCTGACCATTGATTTTCTTGGGGGTGGATCGTGAGCATCAAATCTCTGGGCTACCTGCGGATCGAGGCCACCGACGTCGCGGCATGGCGCGAATACGGCCTCAAGGTCCTCGGCATGGTTGAAGGTTCCGGCTCGACCGAAGGAGCGCTCTACCTTCGAATGGACGAGTTCCCCGCCCGCCTGGTGATTGTTCCCGGCGAAAAGGACCGTCTGCTCCAATCTGGCTGGGAGACAGCCAATGCCGCCGCATTGCAGGAGATCCGCAACCGGCTCGACGTCGAGGGCACGCCCTACAAGGAAGCCACCGCCGCCGAACTGGCCGAGCGCCGCGTCGACGAGATGATCAGGTTCGACGACCCCTCGGGCAACACCCTGGAGGTGTTCCACGGGGTTGCCCTCGAACACCGTCGCGTCGTCAGCCCGTACGGCCACAAGTTCGTCACCGAAGAGCAGGGCCTCGGCCATGTCGTGCTGACCACCAGAGACGATGACGAGTCGCTGCACTTCTACCGCGACGTGCTGGGCTTCTATCTGCGCGACTCGATGCGGCTGCCGCCCCAACTCGTCGGCAGGCCTGCCGACGGGCCGCCGGCATGGCTGCGGTTCTTCGGCGTCAACCCCCGCCATCACAGCCTTGCTTTCATGCCCGGCGAGACACCAAGCGGCATCGTGCATCTGATGGTGGAGGTGGGCAACTCCGATGACGTCGGCCTCTGCCTGGACCGCGCACTGCGCCGCAAGGTGCCGATGTCAGCAACGCTGGGCAGGCACGTCAACGACAAGATGCTGTCGTTCTACATGAAGACCCCGGGCGGCTTCGACGTCGAATTCGGTTGCGAGGGCTTGCAAGTCGATGACCATGGCTGGGTGGCGCGGGAGAGCACCGCGGTCAGTTTGTGGGGCCATGACTTCAGCGTCGGCTTCAAGTAGACGTGTCGGCTGAACCGCTGGATCCGCGCACATTCCGGAATGTGCTGGGGCAGTTCTGTACCGGCATCACGGTCATCACCACGATGCACGACGACTCGCCGATCGGCTTTGCGTGTCAGTCGTTTGCGGCGCTGTCGCTGGAACCGCCGCTGGTGCTGTTCTGCCCGACCAAGGTGTCGCGGTCCTGGAAGGCGATCGAAGCCAGCGGCAAGTTCTGCGTGAACGTGCTTCACGAGAACCAGAAAGACGTATCGGCAAGGTTCGGCTCACGAGAGCCCGACAAATTCGCTGGGATCGACTGGGGCCCATCCAAACTCGGCTCACCGGTGATCAAGGGGACACTGGCGCACATCGATTGCACAGTGCACTCGGTGCACGACGGAGGCGACCACCTTGTGGTGTTCGGCGCCGTGCACTCGTTGACCGACGTGCCGCACAAGAAGCCGCGGCCCCTGTTGTTCTACAAGGGTCAGTACACCGGCATCGAGCCGGACAAGAACACACCCGCGCATTGGCGCGACGACCTCGAGGCCTTCCTCACCGCCACCACCGACGACACCTGGCTCTAATCCTCTACCTTCGGTGTGGGCCCACGCCCTCGCCGATGAATTCGATGATGGTGGCCGCGACCTCGCGGTGCATGGTGTCGTTGAGAATGTCGTGGTGCCCGCCGGGAAACCCCTTGAACCGCAGCGCTTCTATCTGCTCGGCGTAGGCCTGTACCGCTCCGATCGACGCGACCGGGTCGGCAACGCCGTGCACGGCCAGCGTCGGCACCGTCAACCCGGGAAGGTCGGCTCCGAATCGGTCCCACGCAGTGTCGAGCGCACGAGCCAACGGCGCACCGTCGGCATCGACGAAGGCCAGCGGGTCGTTCTCGAGACAGTCAAGGTAGAACGGGTCGTCGGAGAGCCAGTGCGGGTCCAGGTCGAACGTGGTGTCTGGGTCGAGCATCTCGGGGATCGGCACCAGCGGTGCACCGGAGATGACGCCGGCACGGTAGCGGTCCGGCTGGTCGAGCAGGCGCGTCAACGTCACCACCGCCCCGAACGAATGTCCCTGGGCGATCAACGGCACACCGGGTCGATGCCCCTCGGCCAACTCGGTCAGCGTGTCCGCGAGATCCGAACTGTCGGCGATCGAGCCGAAGTCACCGCGCGGGCCGGGACTCAGGCCGTGGCCGAACTGGTCGACCGCCCACAAGTCGATCCCCGCCGCATTGAGCGCGAAGCCGTAGCGGTGGTAGACGCCGGTGTGCTCACCGAAGCCGTGCAGGAAGACCACGACGGCGCGCGGGTTCTCTGCCGCCCAGTGGCGGTAGTAGGCCCGGCCCTTGGGGTGGTCCATGAACGGCATGGCGACGAGTTTAGCCGTGGCCGAGAAGGTCGCTGGGCGAACGGAAAGCAGTCTATTTCTGCCAACGGTCGATCAATTTCTGCCACTGGAATTAAACGGTTGACCTGCCTGTTCAACAAGTCAGACGCAGACAAAGGAAGAAGGCACGAAAATGAAGAAGTTCGGGTTTGCCACAGTGATCGCCAGCGGTCTGACCGCAGCGGTGCTCGGCTTGGCCGGCCCTGCGCAAGCGGGCGTTGACCACCTCAACTGGCTCAACGACATCCACCCGCACGCGACTGTGCCGCAAGTGGACACCAGCGTGCAGCAGAGCCGCTGACCCAGTCAGACAACCGAGCAAAAGGAGCACCCGAAGGGGTGCTCCTTTTGTTTGAATAGGCGGATGAGCGAGCCTGGGCCGATAGCGACCGGACTCAAACGCGTTGTTGTCGCCTCCATGGCAGGCACCGTCGTCGAGTGGTACGAGTTCTTCCTCTACGGCACCGCCGCGACGCTGGTCTTCAACAAGGTCTTCTTCGCCCAAGGTGACAACGCCTATGGCGCGATCTTCGCCGCGTTTCTGACATACGCGGTGGGCTTCGTTGCCCGCCCACTCGGAGGCATCGTCTTCGGGCACTTCGGCGACAAGTATGGACGCAAGAAGCTGCTGCAGTTCGCCATCCTGCTGGTCGGTGTCGTCACGTTCCTGATGGGCTGCCTACCGACCTATCACCAAATCGGCGTCTGGGCGCCGGTGCTGCTGGTGATCCTGCGCTTCCTGCAGGGCTTCGCCGTCGGCGGCGAGTGGGGCGGCGCCGTCCTTCTGGTCGCGGAACACTGCCCGAACAAAACCCGCGGGTTCTGGGCCAGCTGGCCGCAGGCGGCGGTGCCGGTCGGCAACATGCTCGCGACGGTCGTGCTGTGGGTGCTGACCGCAACCCTGTCGGAGGACGACTTCCTGTCGTGGGGATGGCGGATCGCGTTCTGGTTGTCGGCGGTAGTCGTGCTGATCGGCTACTACGTCCGCACCAAGGTGAGTGACGCGCCGATTTTCATTGCGGCACAGCAGGAAGTCGAACGGGTGAAGGCCGTCTCGTACGGCGTGATCGAGGTGCTCAAGCGCTATCCGCGCGGCGTGCTCACCGCGATGGGGCTGCGATTCGCCGAGAACATCATGTATTACCTCGTCGTCATCGTGTCGATCACCTACCTCAAGGTGCAGGTCGGCGTGAACACCACCGCCATCCTCCGCTACATGCTCGTCGCTCATGCGGTGCACTTCGTCGTCATCCCACTCGTCGGCAGATTGTCCGACCGAATCGGCCGCAGGCCGGTGTATTTCGCCGGCACGGTGCTCGCGGCGACGTGGGGCTTCTTCGCGTTCCCGATGATGGACAGCGGTGACTACGTGCTGATCATCGCCGCCATCGTCATCGGCCTGATCATCCACGCGTTGATGTACTCGCCGCAACCCGCGATCATGGCCGAGATGTTCCCGACCCGGATGCGGTATTCCGGTGTCTCGCTTGGATATCAGGTCACCTCGATCGTCGCGGGCTCCGCCGCGCCTGCCATCGCCGTTAAGCTGCTCGAGATCTACGACTCGTGGGTGCCGATCGCGATCTATTTGGCCGTCGCGGCGGCGATCACGCTCGTCGCGGTGTTCTATCTGCGTGAGACGAACGGGCTCGACCTCGAGACCATCGACGAAGCCGACCGAGACGCCGCCCGCGTCCCCTTAGCGTAGCCAGGACTCGATCCGGCGCAGCGCCTCGTCGATGTCGCCGGCCGGGCCCGCGAACGACAGCCGCACAAACGAACCGCCGTGTTGGGTGTCGAAATCGATTCCCGGCGCGATCGCAAGTCCAGTGTCGGCCAACAACTTCGAGCAGAACGACAGCGAGTCATCGGTCAAATGCGACACATCGGCGTACACGTAGAACGCCCCGTCGGTCGGCGCGAGCCGGTCGATTCCGATCTTGCGCAGCCCGTTCAGCAGCAGCCGACGGTTGGCGGCGTAGTGGTGGAGTAAGCCATCGGCCTCGGCGACGGATTCCGGCGTGAACGCCGCAACGGCGGCCATCTGTGACAACACCGGCGGGCAGATCGTGAAGTTTCCCGTCAGACGGTCCACCGCCCGCTGCAGTTCGCGCGGCACGAGAAGCCAGCCGAGCCGCCAGCCGGTCATCGCGAAATACTTCGAGAAGCTGTTCACCACAACGGCTTCCCGTGACGTCTGCCAAGCGCAGCTGGTATCGGGTGCGCCCTCGTAGACCAAACCGTGGTAAACCTCGTCGCTGATCAGCCGAGCACCCGTCTCGGCGCACCACGCCGCGATGGCCGCCAGCTCTCGAGGCGGGATGACGGTCCCGGTCGGGTTGGCGGGGCTCGCCACGATCACCCCACGCACGGGCGGATCGAGTTCGGCGAGCATCGAAGCGGTCGGCTGGAACCGGGTCTGCGGTCCGCACGGAATCTCGACGACTTCGCAGCCGAGCGCCGACAGGATGTTGCGGTAGCACGGGTATCCGGGGCTGGCGATCGCTACCCGGTCACCCACGTCGAAACAGGCCAAGAACGCCAGCAGAAATCCCCCTGAGGAACCCGTGGTGATCACCACTTCGCTGGGGTCGACCGCCAGGCCGTGCCTCTCTTGATAGGCCGCTGCGATGGCCGTCCGGAGTTCGGGGATGCCGAGCGCGACGGAATAGCCGAGGACGGTGTTGTCGAGGGCCGCCTTAGCCGCCGCGCGCACCGCCCTTGGTGCCCCTGCACTCGGTTGGCCGGCCGATAGGTTCACCAGATCGCCGTGTGTGCGCTGACGTTCCGCAGCGGCCAGCCACACGTCCATCACGTAGAACGGCGGGATCCCTGCACGCAGAGCGACGCGACTGTCGGCCACCAAATCAGGCTAGGCGGCGCAGTGTCTCCCGTTTCATCCGGATCCGCGCGGAGTTCAGCTTCGAATCGCGAAGCTGCCGGCGTCGGCGTTGCATGTGCTCGCCGAGGATCGCCAATTTCTCCTGCCCCAATGCCTGAGCCTGCGCGAACATCAGCTTCTCTTCCTCACCCGCGTGGTGGTCGAGCGTTGAAGCCAACATGACGAGCTCGGTGTGGAAGTTTTCGCTGGCGGGGTCGGTTCGCAGCAGCACGGCCAGCTGGTCATCGATCTGCCGGTGCTGCGCATGCGACTGACCGAGGAGCGGGCTGACCTCAGTGATCGCGGGATAGAACAGTTCATCCTCGATCTGCACGTGCACCGTCAGCACATCGACCAGTTGGTCGAGGAGATCGCGGCGCCGCCGGGGCTCGTCGCTCGTCGTGTCCTTCAGCTGAGTCAGCAGATGGCGCAACTGGTTGTGGTCCTCGATGAGGACATCGTCGGCGTTCATCGCGACACCACCGCCGTTGCATACTTGGCTCGTTCGGAGTCGGCTTCGACATGGGGTTTGCGTCGAATCTCGATGTGGCCGTCGTTGACGCGGGTCTCGTAGCATGCGAGCGGGGCGGTCGCCGGACCGTTGACCGGGGCGCCGGATTCCAGGTCGAAGCACGACCCGTGCCACGGACAGACGAGTTCGCCGCGGTAGAGCCAGCCCTCAGACATCGGGGCCGCCAAGTGCGAGCAGTGCTCTCCGACCGCGTAGATGTCGTCACCCCGGCGCACCAGGACCACCCCGACGCCGTCGTGGCGCACCCGTCGTGGCTCGTCGGCAGGCAGGTCATCGGATGCAATCACGGCGACGAATTCCCGTGGCTCCAAGCTGGTTTCGGATCGGTCAACTCCGATGCGGTGGTGGTAGACGAGATCGCCGCCGAGGTGGCCCGACGCCGCAGCCAGGAGATACCCCAGCACCCCGGTCACGCGGCCGCGACCGGTCATGCCCCTGCGGCGGAAACGTGACGAGGCCACATAGAGGCCCAGTGCAGAAGCGTTGAGGACGCCGTGCACCAACCCCACCCGGCGTGCCGTGTCGTGGGTGTATTGCCAATCGGTGGCGCCGGTAGTCGCCGCACCGACGCCACCGAGAATGCCGACATCGACCGCGATGTTCGCGGCCCGGCCCAATGAGGTCGAACGGGGCGTGATGGCGTCGATTCCGTCCAGGACGAGTGCCGTGGTCCACGCGCCGAGCGGCACGTCGGTCAGCGCAGGATGAATCGGATGGCCAAGCCACGTGCCGTGCAACAGGCTCTGTAGCGCTCGACCGCGAGCGCCGAGCAAATTGAAGCCCAGCGCCATCGTCTTCTCGAGCGAGTAGCCGATCCCATCGAGCCAACGCTGTCCTTCGATGCTGTGAACGACCCGGTCAGCGACTTTTCGAACACTGAACATGAAAATGCCTCCCCGTGATGTGTTCGAGGTCCCTATGGGGACACGGGGAAGGTCGCCGGAAAGTTCAGACCTAGAGCAGTTCGGATTCGAGCCTGCGCAGATGCTCCCGCGGCGGTCCGAGTAGTTGTGCGCTGCCGTGCGCGCGTTTGAAGTAGAGCTGGATGTCGTGCTCCCAGGTGATCGCAATGCCGCCGTGCATCTGCACCGCCTCGGCGGCCACCTTGGAGAAGGCTTCACTCGCTGACACTCTGGCCAGCGCCGCCGAGGTGGCCGACGGCGCGGCGATCGCATCATTGACGACCGCCCGCGCCGACTGCACCGCAACGTAGAGATCGGCCATCCGGTGCTTGAGCGCCTGGAAGCTGCCGATCGGCCGGCCGAACTGGACGCGGTCCTTGGTGTATTCCACTGTGAGCTCGAGGCACTGCGCTGCGGCGCCGATCTGCTCGGCAGCCACCAGGATCGCGGCGAGGTCGGCCAGCCCGGGATCGGCGCCGATGTCGGACGTCTCCTGCGGTTCCAGCCGGGCCAGCGGGCGGGTCAGGTCCATGGTGTCGACGGGCGTCGCCGCGAACGTGGTCCAGCGGGTCAGCCTTTCACCGTCGGCGGCCACCACGACGTCGGCGACGGCGCCGTTGATGACGAAATCGGGATCGAAAACGACGGCTCCGATCGCGGCGCCTTCGGCCAGTTTCTCGATCGTCTCGGTATCGGGGTCGTCGGCGGCGAGCAGCGCCAGTTCGGCGAGCGTCGTGCCAAGCAGCGGTGTCGGTGCCAACGCCCTGCCGAGTTCCTCCAGCACGACAGCGGCGTCGGCGAGTTCGCCACCGGCCCCGCCAAGCTCCTCGGGAACCACCAGCGCGGCCGCTCCGACCTGCTCGCACAGCAGCTTCCACAGCGACTCGTCGTAGCCGCGGTCCGACTCGACGGCCTGGCGCACGGCGGCGGGCGAGGCGTGCTTGTCGACCAGCGCCGAGACGGTCTCGCGCAGCAGTTCGCGTTCTTCGCTCATGTCAGAAAGACTCCAATACCCGGCGGCGATGCCATGTCGGGTCACCCCACGCCGACCGCAGTGCTTGCACCCGCAGCAGCAGAAGCGACAGGTCGTGCTCTTGGGTGAAACCGATGGCGCCGTGGGTCTGCAGCGACGAGCGGGCCGACAGCAGCGCGGCGTCTGCGGCGGCCACCAGTGCGGCGCTGGCATCGCGTGCCGCGTCATCGGAGCCGGCGGCCAGCGAAAGCGCCGCCCCGTAGACCAGCGGCCGGGCCAGCTCGACGGCGATGTAGACATCGGCGAGCTTGTGCTTGATCGCCTGATACGACCCGATGGTCCGGCCGAACTGGCTGCGCTGCTTTGCATAGTCCACCGAGGCGTCGAGCATAGCCTGGCCCGCCCCCACCAGCTGTGCCGCGTTCGCCAGCACGCCGAACTCGAAAGCCCGTGCGGTGTCTGCCTTCTGAGCGTCGCCCGACGGCTTCGCCTCGAACAGCTTCCTGGCCGGGTCGACGGATTCGTGTCGGTCGCCTGCGCTGCCGTCACTCACCTCACCGTCGCCTGCGACGAGGATCAAACCGGCGGAGTCGGCGTCGACGGCCCGCGGCACAAGCGGAGGAAAGGCCACCGTGGCGACCAGCTCGCCCGACGCCAGCAGCCCGCAGCGTTCGTCGTCGGCGAGCAGAATCGGTGCCACCGCAATTGATTCGGTGACGGGGCCCGGCACGCCCCAGTACCCGAGCCGTTCGGCGGCGACGACGAGGTCGACGGGATGAGCGTCGATGCCGTCGAAGCGTTCGGGTATCAGCAGCGCGGTCACTCCGAGGTCGGCCAGTGTCGACCAGATCTTGCGGCCGGCTCCGGTATCGTCCTGCCCCCATGCGCGGACGGCCGCGGGCACGCCAGCCGCGCCGAGGGCTGCGTCGATGCTGGCGGCGAAGTCGCGCTGTTGTTCGTCAGTCTGGAAAAACACAGTCGAATTTTCCTCTTATCCACGGGGCAGGCCGAGCAACCGCTCGGCGATGATGTTGCGCTGAATCTCGTTGGTGCCCGCGTAGATTGGCCCACCGAGCGCGAACAGCAGGCCTTCGGTCCAGGAGTCGACGAGCTCGCCGTCCGCACCGCGCATATCCAGCGCGGTCTGGTGCAGCGCCACGTCCAGATCCGACCAGAACACCTTGGTGACCGACGATTCCGCGCCCAGCTCACCGCCGCCCGCCAGGCGGGTGATGGTGCCGAAGGTGTGCAGCCGATAGGCCTGCGCCTTGATCCACGCATCGGCGACGCGATCGGTGAAAATTGAAGCGGAGTTGTCCTGCAGAGTCTTCCACTGCTCGACCAACCGCTCGGCGGGCGCGAGGAACCGGGCCGGGCTGCGCAGAGACATGCCGCGCTCGTTGCTCGATGTGCTCATCGCCGCGCGCCAACCGTCATGCACGTCGCCGATCACGTCGTTGTCGGGGACGAAGACGTCGTCGAGGAAGATCTCACCGAAACCGGTGTCGCCGCCGAGCTGCGCGATCGGCCGCACCGTCACGCCGTCTGCCTTCAGGTCGAACATGAAGTAGGTGAGTCCCTTGTGCCGGGCCGCCTCGGGATCGGATCGAAACAGCCCGAATGCCCTGTCGCCGAACGGCGCCCGTGAACTCCAGATCTTCTGCCCATTGAGCTTCCAGCCGCCGTCGGTCTTCGTCGCGGTGGAGCGCAGCGACGCCAGGTCGCTGCCGGACTCGGGTTCCGACCAGGCCTGCGCCCAGATCTCTTCGCCGCTGGCCATCTTCGGCAGCACGCGGTCGAGTTGCTCCTCGGTACCGTGGGCGAACAGCGTCGGGGCAAGCATCGAGGTGCCGTTGGCGCTGGCGCGGCCCGGTGCTCCCGCGCGAAAGTACTCCTCCTCGTAGACCACCCACTGCAGCAGAGTGGCGTCGCGGCCGCCGTATTTCTCCGGCCACGCGATCACCGAAAGGCCGGCGTCGAAAAGCACCTTGTCCCAACGCCGATGCTGTTCGAAGCCCTCGGCAGTATCGTAGGACTTGGTCGGGAAGTGCTCCCTGTTCGCGGCCAGGAAGTCGCGGACCTCGGCGCGGAATTCCTCGGTTTCGCTGTCGAACGCCAGATCCATTACAGCATCTCCCGCAGTTGCGGCTTGACCACTTTGCCTCCAGGGTTGCGTGGCAGCACGTCGAGGAACACCACCGATCGTGGTGTCTTGAAATTCGCCAGATGCTCACGCGTGTAAGCGATCACACCGGCTTCGTCCAGTTCGGCACCGGGCAGCTTGACGACGAAAGCCTTGCCGACCTCACCCAGCCGGTCGTCGGGCACGCCGATGACCGCCGCCTCGGCCACACCGTCCAGACGCGCGAGCACCTGCTCTATCTCGGCGGGATAGACGTTGAACCCGCCGCAGATGTACATATCCTTCAACCGATCGGTGATCACAAGATTGCCGGCGTCGTCGACGCGGCCGACGTCGCCAGTGTGCAGCCAGCCGTCGGCATCGATGGCCTCGGCGGTGGAGGCGCGGTCGTCGAGGTAGCCGATCATCACGTTCGGTCCGCGCAACAGGACCTCACCAGTGCCGTCCTCGGAACCGCTTGAGTCGATGCGCAATTCGAAGCCAGCGATCGGTCGTCCACAGGTGGTGGCGACGGTGACGGCGTCGTCGTCGGCGCGGCACATCGTCCCGAACCCGCTGGCCTCGGTCAGCCCGTACGCGGTCAGCACAATGTCGATGTCGAGCTCGGACTGCATCCGCTCGATCAGCACCACCGGGACCGTTGCGGCACCGGTGACGGCGAACCGCAGCGAGCTCAGGTCGTAGTTGCCGCGCTTGGGATGGTCGAGCAACATCTGGTAGATCGTCGGCGGCCCCGGCAGGACGGTGATCCGGTGTTCGGCCACCGCGGCCATTGCCTTCTCCGGATCAAACGTCAGCTGCGGGATCAGCGTCGCACCGGTCTGCAGGCAGGCCAGGATGCCTGCCTTGTAACCGAAGTTGTGGAAGAACGGGTTGATGCAGAGGTAGCGGTCGGCGCTGGTGAGCTGACCGCAGGCCGCCCACGCCGCGGGTGCGTCGAGGGACTGCCGGTGCGCGCAGAGCACGCCCTTGCTGCGGCCGGTGGTGCCCGAGGTGAACAGGATGTCGGAGACGTCGTCGGGCTTGACCGCGGAAGCGCGCGCATCGACCGCATCGAGGTTCGTGCCACGGGCCATGAAGTCGTCCCAGGTGCCGTCGGCCTTCTCGATCGGGACGCGCACGATGTGCCGGAGGTCGGCCAGCGCGCCGCGATCCAGGTTCGCGGTCTTGTCGGCGCCGAGGAATTGTCCGGCCGCCACCAGCAGCGGCGCCTCGGTGCGGGTCAGGACGTCAGCCGCCTCGGACGGCGTGTAGCGGGTGTTGAGGGGGACGACGACACCGCCCGCATAGTGGGTGGCCAAGCAGGCGACGACCCAGTGCCAGGTGTTCGGCGACCAGATCGCCACGCGGTCGCCGGGTGCCACGCCCAGGTCGATCATCGCTGCTGCGGCCCTGCGGACCTCGTCGCGCAACTGGCCGAAGGTCAGCCGCCGATCGCCTGTGACCAGGGCTTCGTGGTCGGAGAATTGGTCGGCAATCCGGTCCAGGACCTGCGGGATGGTCCTCGGATGGCCAGTCATCGATGCTCCTCTAACAAAGCAAGTGCTTGGTAGGTTAGCCTACAGGGGTGATAGAGGTCCAGGAGTTCCGGGCCGAGGTCCGCGACTGGCTCGCCGACAACCTCGTCGGAGATTTCGCCGCGCTCAAGGGGCTCGGCGGGCCGGGTCGCGAGGACGAGGCCTTCGAAGAGAGGCTCGCGTGGAACAAACATCTGGCGGCGGCCGGTCTGACCTGCCTGGGGTGGCCGGAGGAGCACGGCGGCCGGGGGCTGTCGGTCGCACACCGCGTCGCGTTCTACGAGGAGTACGCCAAGGCCGACGCGCCGGACAAGGTGAACCACTTCGGTGAGGAACTGCTCGGGCCGACGCTGATCGCCTACGGCACGCCCGAACAGCAGAAGCGGTTCCTGCCGAACATTCTCGACGTGACAGAGCTCTGGTGCCAAGGGTATTCGGAGCCCGGCGCCGGCAGCGATCTGGCCAATGTGTCGACGACCGCCGAACTCGACGGCGACCAGTGGGTGATCAACGGGCAGAAGGTGTGGACCTCGATGGCGCACCTGTCGCAATGGTGCTTCGTGGTGGCCCGCACGGAGAAGGGCTCCAAGCGGCACGCGGGGTTGTCGTATCTGCTGGTTCCGCTCGACCAACCCGGCGTGGAAATCCGGCCGATCGTGCAGTTGACTGGAACGGCCGACTTCAACGAGGTGTTCTTCGACGACGCCCGCACCGATGCAGACCTCGTGGTTGGACAGCCCGGCGACGGCTGGCGGGTGGCGATGGGAACGCTGACGTTCGAGCGCGGGGTGTCGACGCTGGGTCAGCAGATCCGTTACGCGCGTGAACTTTCCAACCTGGTCGAAGTGGCCAAGCAGACCGGCGCCATCGACGATCCGCTGCTACGCGAACGGCTGACGCGGTCGTGGGTCGGGCTGCAGACGATGCGGTCGTATGCGCTGGCGACCATGGACGTGGAGCAGCCCGGGCAGGACAACGTGTCGAAGTTGTTGTGGGCCAACTGGCATCGCGATCTGGGCGAGCTCGCGATGGACGTCGTCGGGAAATCCAGTCTGGTGGCCCTCGATGGCAAGTTCGACCAGTGGCAGCATCTGTACCTGTTCACCCGAGCCGACACCATCTACGGCGGGTCGAACGAAATCCAGCGCAACATCATCGCCGAGCGGGTGCTCGGCCTACCGCGTGAGGTGAAGGGATGACGACCCTCTCAGAGGCGCCGAAAGAGATTGACGGGCACGGACTTCTGACCGGAAAGGTCGTCGTCGTGACAGCGGCGGCGGGCACGGGCATCGGGTCGGCGGTCGCACGACGGGCGCTGGCCGAGGGTGCCGACGTAGTGGTATCGGATCACCACGAACGGCGGCTCGGCGAGACCCGCGACCAGCTGACCGAACTCGGCCTCGGCCGGGTGGAAAGCGTTGTGTGCGATGTGACGTCGACCGCTCAGGTCGACGCGCTGATCGCTTCGACGACCGCTCGCATGGGACGGCTCGACGTGCTGGTGAACAACGCGGGTCTCGGCGGACAAACTCCGGTCATCGACATGACCGACGAGGAATGGGACCGCGTCCTGAACGTGACGCTGACGTCGGTGATGCGGGCGACGCGCGCCGCCCTGCGGTACTTCCGCGACGCCGACCACGGCGGTGTCATCGTCAACAACGCCAGCGTGCTCGGCTGGCGGGCGCAGCATTCCCAGGCGCACTACGCAGCGGCCAAGGCCGGCGTGATGGCGCTGACACGGTGCAGCGCAATCGAAGCCGTCGAGCACGGCGTTCGGATCAACGCCGTCTCACCCAGCATCGCGCGGCACAAGTTCCTGGAGAAAACCAGTTCGGCAGACCTGCTGGACCGGCTGTCGGAGGGCGAGGCGTTCGGCCGGGCGGCCGAACCCTGGGAGGTGGCCGCCACGATCGCGTTCCTCGCCAGCGACTACTCCAGTTACCTGACCGGAGAAGTGATTTCGGTGTCGAGCCAACGCGCATGACGCAACAGCCGCAGGCGGTGAGCAGGCGCGACGAGCTTCTCGAGCTCGCCGCGAGGATGTTCGCCGAGCGCGGCCTGCGCGCGACGACGGTGCGCGACATCGCCGATTCGGCAGGCATCCTGTCGGGCAGCCTCTACCACCACTTCAAGAGCAAGGAGCAGATGGTCGAGGAAGTGCTGCGGGACTTCCTGGATTGGTTGTTCGATCGCTACCAGGAAATCGTTGACACACAACCCAATCCGCTCGAACGGCTCAAGGGCTTGTTCCTGGCGTCCTTCGAGGCGATCGAACATCGGCACGCGCAGGTCGTCATCTACCAGGACGAGGCCAAGCGGCTCTCGGCACTGCCGCAGTTCGACTTCGTCGAAGCCCGAAACATTGAGCAACGGCAAATGTGGTTGGACCTCCTGAACCAGGGGGTGGACGAGGGCTACTTCCGTCCCGACATCGACGTCGACCTGGTGTACCGGTTCATCCGCGACACCACATGGGTTTCGGTCCGCTGGTATCAACCCGGCGGACCACTGACGGCCGAGGAAGTCGGCCGCCAATATCTCGCCATCGTCCTTGGCGGAATCACGAAGAGTTAGAGGAAGACAATGACTGGAATGTCACAGGCATACGTCGTCGACGCGGTACGCACCGCTGTCGGCAAGCGAAACGGATCGCTGGCCGGCGTGCATCCGGTGGATCTGGGCGCCGCAGGATGGCGGGGCCTGCTAGACCGCGTGGACGTCGATCCAGCCGCGGTCGATGACGTGATCGCCGGTTGTGTCGACGCCATCGGACCGCAGGCGGGCAACATCGCGCGGCTGTCGTGGCTGGCTGCCGGCTACCCCGAAGAGGTGCCCGGCGTCACCGTCGACCGCCAGTGCGGGTCCAGCCAGCAAGCGATTTCCTTTGGCGCACAAGCCATCATGGCCGGTACGGCCGATCTCATCGTGGCCGGCGGCATGCAGAACATGAGCCAGATCCCGATCTCGTCGGCGATGACCGTCGCCGAGCAGTTCGGCTTTACCTCGCCGACCAACGAGTCCAAGAGCTGGCTGCACCGCTACGGAGACCAGGAGATCTCGCAGTTCCGCGGCGCTGAGCTGATCGCCGAGAAGTGGAATATCTCGCGCGAGGAGATGGAGGAATACTCGCTCACCAGCCATCAGCGCGCGCAGGAGGCGATCCGGTCCGGCTATTTCGAGAACGAGATCATTCCGGTCGAAGGCTTCGTCACCGACGAGGGTCCGCGCGACACCTCGCTGGAAAAGATGGCGGGGCTGAAGACGCTCGTCGACGGCGGCCGGTTGACCGCCGCGATGGCCAGCCAGATCTCCGACGGCGCCAGCGCCGTGCTGCTCGCGTCGGAGCAGGCCGTCAAGGACCACGGCCTGAAGCCGCGCGCCCGCATCCATCACATCAGTGCCCGCGGCGCCGACCCGGTGTTCATGCTGACGGGTCCGATCCCGGCGACGCGTTATGCGCTGGACAAGACCGGACTTTCGATCGACGACATCGACACCGTGGAGATCAACGAGGCCTTCGCGCCTGTCGTGATGGCGTGGCTCAAGGAGACGAAGGCCGATCCCGCGAAGGTCAACCCGAGCGGCGGCGCGATCGCGCTCGGCCATCCTCTTGGTGCGACGGGCGCCAAGCTGTTCGCGACGATGCTGAACACGCTGGAGCGCACCGGCGGCCGCTACGGCCTGCAGACGATGTGCGAAGGCGGCGGCACCGCCAACGTCACCATCATCGAACGGCTCTGATCTTCGCCGAAACGGAATTCCAGCACGCCTGCACTCGCAATTTCGGTGCCGGAATATCGTTTCGCGGAAGACCGCTAGTGGTCGTGGATCACGACGCCGCGGATGTTGCGGCCCGCGAGCATGTCGTCGTAGCCCTCGTTGATATCACTGAGTTTGTACTCGGCCGTGACGGTTTCGTCGAGCAGTAGCTTGCCGTCGCGATACAGGTTGAGCAGTCGCGGGATGTCGGCGCGCGGGTTGGCCTCGCCGTAGAGGCTGCCCAGCAGCCGCTTCTGGAACAGCGTCATCATCGCCATCGACAGGGTCGGGGTGACGTCGGCCATCGAGGCGATCGCCGTCATCACCACCGCGCCGCCTTTGCGGATGATGTTGAGTGCCTCGTCGATCATCCGACCCTCGAGCACGCCCATGGTCAACAGGGCCGAATCCGCCATCACGCCGCGGGTCAATTCGCCGACCAACTCCATGGCCTCGGGCATCGACGTGACGAAGTGGGTGGCGCCGAACTCAAATGCCTTGTTCCGCTTGGCCTCCACCAGCTCAACGACCACGATGTGTTCCGCACCTGCCAACCGCGCACCCTGGATCGCGCCGCTGCCGATCCCGCCGCACCCGATCACCACGACGGTGTCACCGGGACTGACGTTGGCGGTGTTGACTGCCGACCCCCAGCCCGTCATCACGCCGCAGCCCAGCAGGCAGGCGCGGTTCAGCGGCAGGTCGTCGTCGATCTTCACGACCGACGCCTCCGACAGCGTGCCGTACTGCGAAAAGCTGCCGACACCGGACAGTACGCCGATCTCCTTGCCACGGACCTTGCGTCGGTAGGTGCCGTCGGATTGCAGACCGACGAGGATCAGCGCACCGAGATCGCACAGATTCTGGTGCCCGCTGGCACACCATCGACAGCGTCCGCACGCCGGCAGGAACGAGGTGACGACATGGTCGCCGACGTTGAGGTCGCGTACGCCGGGCCCCAGTTCCACCACGACGCCCGCGCCTTCGTGGCCGCCGATGATCGGCAGCGGCACGCCGGCGAAATCGCCGGTGACGACGTGGTGGTCGGAGTGGCAGAGCCCGGTGGCCTCGAACGAGACGAGGACCTCATTCTCCTTGGGGCCGTCGAGCTCGATCTCCTCGATGGACCACGGCTCGTTGAGTCCCCACAGCACGGCGGCGTCGGTTTTCATGCGGGCGAGTGTAGGGAACCGGGACCCGGAATTCGGGGAAATCGAAAGGCTTACTGTTTAGTGTGCGAGTGCCAGCCCGCCCAGCGCGATGATCCAGCTGGCGAAGCTGCCGACAAGGAAGTACTCGGTGACGTCGTCGATTCCGATGCTTCCATTGTCACGGGCCTTCTGAGCGTTGATCTCGGGGAACCGGATGATGCTCTTGGCGGCGACGACTGCGGTGGCCGCGGCGGGCTGACCGGCAAGCCCGAGACCGAGAATGAGGATGCGCTCCATCGGTCCGAGTAAGCGGCCGCCTTTGAGCCGGTCCGATGCCTGCGGCTGCCCTTCGGGTTTGACCGCACCGACCGAGCCGAGCACCAGTCGCACCAACTGGTTGCCGGTGACGAACTGCAGCAACGCCACCCCGACCACCATCACCAGGCGGTTCGGGCCGACACCGCCGATACCGGGCACGTCGACCCACGCCGACCACCGTGCGACGAGGCCGCCGACGTCAGAAGCTAAGCCGGACAACAGGATAAGTGTTGCCACTGTGACCCCGAATACCGCTAGTGGTGCGCCCTCGTGCTCGCCGGTCTTTTCCGCGCGCACGCCCAGCAGGGCCCACCCGGCGCCGGCGGCAGCGGCGATCGCAAGCAGTAGGAGGTCGCCGGGATGCCACAATCCGGACAGCGCAGCGGCGGCGGCGACGGTGGCGGGGGCAACCACCGCCGGTACCCAGACGGCACGGGTCATCCGGCGGACCGCATCGGCGCCGCCGATCGCGATGAGGAATACAGCCAGGGCACTCACGGCACCCTCCGCAGATACTCCGCGGCCAACACGATCAGGTCCAGACCGTCGCGGCCGGAGCGTTGCGAGACCGCCGAGGCGCTGATGCCTTCCGCCGCGGCGATATCTCGTTTGGTCCGGTTCGTCAAGAGTGCCTTCACTATCCGTGTCGATCGGTCGTCCAACGATCCAAGCAGGTGGTCCCGACATATCAGCGCGGCGTTGATTGAGTCGACGTCAGTCCTGCTGTCGGCGGCGGCTCGAAACGACGTTCGCACCATCGCCAGGGCGGGTTGGCGCTGAGTAGACGCCGTCCACTCGATTGCTTCCCTGGCGGCCCACCAGCCGGGGCCGTCCTGGATGCCGGCGACGGGGTCGAGCACGGTCACCTGACCCCATCCGATTCCGAACCTCACATCGATCCCGGGTGCGACGGCCAGCCGGACGGACAATGCGGCGTTGATGGCCGCGCCGACGGTTGGGTATCTGCCCTGGAACTCATCGCCGACCGTGAACGAGGGTGCATCGACCGCCCCGTCGGCGACGTCCCGCAACGCCTCGTTGAGCGAAACATGGGCAGCGGCGCGGTCGGCGATGTGCCGCGACCCGACGACGTCGCCGATCAGCGTCGCGAATGAAGTGTCAGTCTTCACTACCGACATATGAAGACTATAGCTTCATATTTGGAGAGATATAGCTTATCGCTGAATAGCGCGCTCTCCGGGTCTGACGCCGCGCCGGCGGTGTCCAGTGGGATGTCCCAGACGCGCTGTCGCGACATCCACGAGCCGAGGTGAACTCAATCGACGAGCGCGGCGGCCGCCTGAAGGTGTTTGACCGCGTCGCTGACGATCCTGTCGACCAGTTCGGCGCAGGACGGCAGATCGTCGAGGATGCCCGCCACCTGACCTGATGCCAGCACACCGGCGTCGGTGTTGCCCTCGACGAGGCCGGCCCTGAGAAGCATCGGCGTATTGGCCGCCATCACCACCTGAGACCAGGTGAGGTCCTTGCCGTGGCGCATCTCGAGGCCGTCGCTGACCATCGACCGCCAGGTCATGCCGGACATCTTCTTGAATTTCTGGGCATTGCGCACCGCCGCACTGAAGCCGCGCAGCCGCGAACCACTCTCCAGCTTCTCGACTAGTCCGGTGCGCAGAACGCGATGCGGCATGCCGTCCACCCGGGTGGACACCACCGTCCCGTCGAGACCCGCCTGCAGATATCGCTCCTTGACGGCGTCCGGGACGGTGGAATCGGACGTCAACAGGAAGCGCGTCCCCATCGCGACGCCCGCCGCGCCGTAGGACAGGGCGGCGGCCAGCCCGCGGCCGTCGAAGAACCCGCCGGCGGCGATGACGGGAATCTCCACCGCGTCCAGTACCGACGGCAACAACAGAGTGGTGGCGATTGGGCCGGTGTGCCCGCCGCCCTCGCCGCCCTGCACGATGACGGCGTCGGCGCCCCAGCCGGCCACCTTCTTGGCGTGCTTGGCCAGTCCGACCGACGGGATCACCACCACGCCTGCGTCTTTGAGCTTCGCGATCAGGTCCGGCTTGGGTGCCAGCGCAAACGATGCGACCTTCACCTCTTCCCGGATCAGCAGATCGATGCGCTCAGTCGCGTCACCCGCGTCGGCGCGGATGTTGATACCGAACGGCTTGTCTGTCGCGGCCTTTACCTTGGTGACCGCGGTCTGCAGTTCATCCAGGGTCATCGTCGCCGACGCGAGAATGCCGAGGCCGCCCGCGTTCGAGGTCGCCGCCACCAGCCGGGCACCCGCCACCCACCCCATGCCGGTCTGAACCACCGGATGCTCGATTCCGACCAATTCGGTGAGCGGGGTCCGCAGCCGGCTCATGATCGAATCTCTTTGTCCCGCAGCGACTTGGGGTCGATTACCTCGCGAAGTAGCTTCAGTTCGTCATCGGTCGCAAGCCGCGTTTCCTCCGCCTCGTCAAGGCCGTGCACGTCGAACGCGGTACTCTCCCGAACCTGCTCCGCCTCGATGCCAGGATGCAGTGACAGCGCCCGCATGGTGTGGTCGGGACCGTTGAAGTCGAAGACCCCGAGGTTGGACACCACGCGGTAGACGTTGACGAACCGGTACGCCGGGTTGTCGGGATCGACCTTGTCCCAGCCGATTCCGGATACGACGTCCACGCTGTCGCAGAACACCCGTTTGGAATGGTTGCCCACCCAGTAGCTGGTCGCGTGGTTGACGGTGTTGCCGGGGGCACCCCGCACGCCGAACATCTGCCGGGTGGGATGCTGAAGCGGGCCGAACGCCGACAGGTTCTGGTTGCCGAACCGGTCGATCTGGTTGGCGCCCATCACGACGTGGCGGCGGCCCCAGGCCAGGGTTTCGAAGACGCGCCCGAACGGCATCCAGCCCTCGATCGCGCCGGCTGCACCGAGTGCGGGGGTCTCGGCCAGCAGTCGGGCCTCACCGTCGGTGAGCAGGATGTCGGGGGAGAAGGTCAGCCGGGCCAGCCGCGCGCCGATCGACACCATGGTCGCCATCGGGCTGACCATGATTTCGCCTGCGTCGCGGAACAATTCCGCGCATGCGACTGCACATACCTCTGCGCGGGACACCGAGATCACTTGGAACCCTCCCCAAACTTTCGCACCGCCGCTTGGTATTCCTCTTCGCTGCCGGATAGATATGTCTGCACGAACTCTGCCCACGTCTCGTCGGATCCGGCTGCCTCGGCATAGTGGCGCTGGAACTTCTCGTCGCGCGCGTAATCGGGTTCTGCCGTGGTGAAGTGCGCACCCCCCGGCGCCTCGACGACGGAGTCGACCATCATCCGGTTGATCAGAAGCGCTTGGGGCGGAACAGACTTGACCAGCTCCTCCGTCGGCACCACCCGCTCGACCGAGAGCAACCGCCGCTTCGCCGCCATCAGGTAGAGGTCGTCGAAGTACGGATCGATGCCGGTGTAGGCCGCGTTACCCCGCTCATCGCCGATGTTCATGTGGACGAATGCCGCGTCGAGGGTGAGCGCTGGCATCGCGACGAGCTCCTCATAGCCACCGTCGGTGGGGTACGGCGACTTGACGGTCTTCAGCTCGTCGCCCCAGAACGCTCGCACATCGCTGCCGAGGCCGGCACGGATCGGCAGAAACGGAAGTCGTTGCGCCGCAGCCTGTAAGCCGCACCGCAGCATGCCTTCGTCCATCTCGCGCGATTCGATCGAACCGCTGGTGCGCGCCTTGGCGAACCAGGGATCGTAGAACGGCGGCGAGTCCAGCGATACGAACCCGTAGTAGACCCGCTTCACCTTGCCCGCCGAGCACAGCAGACCGATGTCGGGGCCGCCGTAGGTCACCACGGTCAGGTCGGTGACGTCCGTGCGCAGCAATGCCCGTACGAACGCCATCGGCTTGCGCCGCGATCCCCAGCCGCCGATTCCGATCGTCATACCGCTCTCGATCGAGGCCACAGCCTCGTCGAGAGTCGTTCTCTTGTCTGTCATTTGGTTCCCTTGTCCGTCCCGGCGAACGCGTCGCGGTGCTCGTCGGACACGCCGGAGAGGTTGAGTTCGAAGGTGAACCCCTGTTCCATCCGGTAACTGGAGTTGACCTTCTGCACGTCGATGAGGTTCAACGCCTCCTTGGCCGCCCGAATCACCCGGGTGTCCTTCGACGCGATGTTCCGTGCGACGCGCAGGGCCGCCTCGTCAAGCTCGTCGCGCGGAACCACTTCGTGCACGGACCCGAAATGGTGCAGGGTCGCGGCGTCGACGGTGGCCGCGGTAAAGAACAGCCGTCGCATCATGTGCTGCGGTACCAGCCGCGATAGGTGGGTGGCCGCACCAAGCGCGCCGCGTTCCACCTCGGGCAGGCCGAAGGTCGCGTCGTCGGAGGCGACGATCACGTCGGCGTTGCCGACCAGGCCGATGCCGCCGCCCACGCAGAAGCCGTTGACGGCCGCCACGACCGGCACCGCGCACTCGTATACCGCGCGGAACGCCTCGAAGCAGCCACGGTTCGCATCGATCAGCGCGGTGAAGCCCTCGGTCTTCTGCATCTCCTTGATATCGACACCCGCGTTGAACCCGCGGCCCTCGGCCCGCAGGATCACCACGTGGGTGGACTGGTCACGGCCGGCGGCGGTGACGGCGTCGGCGAGCTCAAACCATCCGCGGGACGGGATCGCGTTCACAGGTGGGTAGTCGACGGTGACCGAGACGATGCCCGGCTCGACCGATTTCGTGGTGATTGTCATCGAGGCTCCTGCGGGGGTCGGCTACCTAAGCAAGCACTTGCTTGGTACGCTAGCACAGTGACCGACGCGGCTAACAGTGCTGGTTTGGAGGGCATCAACCTGCAATTGAGCGGTCGAGTCGTCCTCGTGACGGGCGGGGTTCGAGGGGTCGGCGCCGGCATCAGCGCTGTCTTCGCCGCTCAGGGGGCAACCGTGGTGACGTGCGCGCGCCGGGCCGTGGAGGGGTCGACCTACGAATTCCACTCGTGCGACGTCCGCGACGACGATTCGGTCAAGGCGCTCATCGAGGCGATCGTGGCCAAGCACGGGCGTCTGGACGTGGTCGTCAACAATGCGGGAGGATCGCCGTACGTGCCCGCTGCCGAGGCGTCGGCGAAGTTCAGCAGCAAGATCGTCGAATTGAACATGCTTGGGCCGCTGTCGGTTTCGACGCATGCGAACGCCGTCATGCAGAAACAACAGCGCGGCGGGTCGATCGTCAATATCGCCAGCGTCAGCGGCAGGCGCCCGACACCGGGCACCGTGGCCTACGGCGCGGCGAAGGCGGGCCTGGAGAGCATCACCAGCACACTGGCCGTCGAATGGGCGCCGAGGGTGCGGGTGAACTCCGTCGTCGTAGGCATGGTGGAGACCGAACAATCCGAATTGTTCTATGGCGACGCGGATTCCATCGCGGCCATCTCCAAAAATGTGCCGCTTGGCCGGCTCGCGACACCGGCCGACGTCGGCTGGGCCGCCGCGTTTCTCGCCTCCGACGCGGCGTCATACATCAGCGGCGCATCACTGGAAGTTCATGGCGGCGGGGAGCCGCCGCATTATCTGACAACCACAACCGCCGATCTCAAATAATCAAGGAGACAAGGATATGGGACTGCTAGACGGGCGCGTGGTCATCGTCACGGGCGCCGGTGGCGGTATCGGGCGCGCACACGCGCTGGCATTCGCCGCCGAAGGCGCGCGAGTCGTGGTGAACGACATCGGTGTCGGTCTCGACGGTTCACCGGCAGGCGGTGGCAGTGCTGCCCAGGGTGTCGTCGACGAAATCACCGCTGCCGGTGGGGAAGCCGTCACCAGCGGCGCCAACGTCGCCGACTGGACGCAGGCCGAAGGCCTCATCCAAACCGCCGTCGACAGCTTCGGCGGGCTCGACGTCCTGGTGAACAACGCCGGCATTGTTCGGGATCGGATGTTCGCCAACACCAGCGAAGAGGAATTCGACGCGGTGATCGCGGTGCACCTCAAAGGACACTTCGCGACGATGCGGCATGCGGCCTCGTACTGGCGGGCACAATCCAAGGCGGGGCACACCCCCGACGCCCGCATCATCAATACCAGTTCCGGTGCCGGCCTGCAGGGCAGCGTCGGTCAGGCGAACTACAGCGCAGCCAAGGCGGGTATCGCGGCCATGACACTGGTCGCCGCCGCGGAGATGGGCCGCTACGGCGTCACCGTGAACGCGATAGCTCCGTCCGCGCGCACCCGCATGACCGAGACGGTCTTCGCTGACATGATGTCGACGCAGGACAAGGATTTCGATTCGATGGCGCCCGAGAACATTTCGCCGCTGGTGGTGTGGCTCGGAAGTGTCGAGTCGCGTGACGTCACCGGCAGAATGTTCGAGGTGGAGGGTGGCGTCATTCGCGTCGCGGAGGGTTGGGCGCACGGCCCCGAGATCGACAAGGGGGCCCGTTGGGATCCGGCGGAGTTGGGACCGGTGGTCAGCGATCTGCTGGCGAAGGCGCGCCCGCCGGTGCCGGTCTTCGGCGCCTGAGGCACACAAACTACTTTTTCAGGCGCCGGCCTCCGCCGTGCCAATCCTCCTGCTTGCCAACTGATTCGGAGTCGACGCCGAAGCTGGCCAGCTGAGGGCGTTCGCGCAGGGCTGCCGGTCGAGTTGGCCGACGCACTGGACGACACGTCGCTCGACGATGAGATCCGTGCGGAGA